>NZ_JBDIAB010000312.1:0-2502 GCF_039812165.1 Microbacterium sp. | reverse complement strand
CGCGCCGTAGCGGCGGCCGACGACGCGCTCACCGCGGCGCAGGAGGTGCCCCGCCCGATCCTCGACGCGTCGGCGCGCGAGGGGATGCTGGCGCGGCTCGACGCCGCCCGCGACGGCGAGATGCGCGCACGGCTCGACGTCGAGACGCTCAAGGAGCGCGTGCGCGCGGGCCGCGAACGGGTCGTGCAGCTGGAGGCCCAGCGGGCGCGTGAGCGCGCGGCCGCGGAGGAGGCGGCACGACGGGCGGTCATCCGTCGCGCCCAGCGGGCCGTGGCCGCCGAGGTGACCGCGCAGCTGCCGCCGCTCCTCGACTCGGTGGACCGTTCGGTGACGCGTGCGCGCGTCGAGCTGAGCCTGGCCGAGCAGGAGCGCACCACGGTCACGGCGGAGCTGTCGAGCCTCCGCGCCCAGGAGGCCGACACCCGCCAGCGACTCACGAGCCTGACCGAGAGCGTGCACGGCCTCGAGCTGCAGATGCACGAGGAACGTCTGCACGTCACCACGCTGCTCGAGCGCGTGGCATCGGAGCTGAGCCTCGACGAGAGTATTCTCATCGAGGAATATGGCCCCGATCAGGATGTCGTGGACCAGCACGGCGACGCGGCGCCGTTCGATCGCGCGGCGCAGCGGCGACGCCTGGAGGACGCGGAGCGGTCGCTCGCACGGCTCGGCCGCGTCAACCCGCTCGCGCTGGAGGAGTTCGCCGCCCTCGAGCAGCGGCACGCGTTCCTCACCGAGCAGCTCGCCGACCTCGTGCAGACCCGCAAGGACCTCCTCGCGATCATCGAGGAGCTCGACGCGCGCATGAAGGAGATCTTCGTCGCCGCGTTCGAGGACACCAAGGCGGCCTTCGCCGAGGTCTTCCCGGTGCTGTTCCCGGGCGGCACCGGCAGCATCGCGCTCACGCATCCCGACGAGCCCCTCACGACCGGCATCGACGTGTTCGTGCGCCCGGTGGGCAAGAAGATCGAGCGGCTCTCGCTGCTCTCCGGCGGCGAGCGGTCGCTCGCGGCGGTGGCGCTCCTCACCGCGATCTTCAAGGCGCGCCCGAGCCCGTTCTACATCCTCGACGAGGTCGAGGCCGCCCTCGACGACGCCAACCTCGGACGCCTGCTCGGCGTGTTCGAGCAGCTGCGGGAGTCGAGCCAGCTCATCGTGATCACGCACCAGAAGCGCACGATGGAGATCGCGGACGCGCTCTACGGCGTGTCGATGCGCCAGGACGGCGTCTCGGCGGTCGTGGGCCAGCGCGTGCGCGAGCACGTCTCCGTCTGAGCCGCGGCAGGCCCGTAGGCTGGGGGCATGGCGGAAAGCTCCTGGTCGCTCGGTCGCGCGCTGCGCGGGATGTTCGTCAAGCCCACGATCGACGAGAACACGTGGGAGGATCTCGAGACGGCGCTCCTGACCGCCGACTTCGGCCCCGACATCACCGAGCGCATCGTCGACGAGCTGCACGAGAAGGTCGACCGCTACCGCACGACCGACCCGCGCGACCTGCAGCGCATGCTCAAGGAGACCCTCGAGGAGCACTTCGCGAAGTTCGACACGACGCTGCGGCTCACCGAGCGCCCCGCCGTCGTGCTCGTGGTCGGCGTCAACGGCGTCGGCAAGACGACGACGATCGGCAAGTTCGCGAAGTTCCTGCAGCGCTACGGGCGCTCCGTCGTCGTCGGGGCTGCCGACACGTTCCGCGCCGCCGCGGTAGACCAGCTCGCGACGTGGGCCGAGCGCGGGGGAGCCGCGATCGTGCGTCCGCAGCAGGAAGGCCAGGACCCGGCATCCGTCGCCTTCCAGACCATCGACTACGCCAAGCGCACGGGCACCGAGATCGTGCTCGTCGACACCGCCGGGCGCCTGCACACCAAGGGCGGGCTCATGGACGAGCTCACCAAGATCCGCCGCGTGATCGAGAAGCAGGCGCCGATCAGCGAGGTGCTGCTGGTGCTCGACGCCACGACCGGTCAGAACGGCGTCATGCAGGCCGAGGCGTTCCTCCAGCACGCCGGGGTGACCGGCCTCGTCATCACCAAGCTCGACGGCTCGGCCAAGGGCGGGTTCGTGCTGGCGGTGCAGGAGCGCACCGGCATCCCGGTCAAGCTCCTCGGGCAGGGCGAGGGCATCGGCGACCTCACCGGCTTCACCCCGCACGTGTTCGCCGCCGCGCTCGTCGAGTAGCGCCCCGTCGCACGGCTGTGCCCGGCGTCGTCGCGCCGATTCCGACGCGCTCACCTCGCGCGACACGCGCGAGAGGCTCGCGCACCGGCGGCGAGGCTGGTTTCATGGGGACATGGCGATCGAGCACGACTACTTCGGCCTTCTCGACACGGGGCCGGACGGATCGATCTTCTGGTCGGAGAACGTCGAGTTCGGCGACCAGGTCGTCACCGTGGACCTGACCGCCCCCGATCAGGACGACGTCTCGATGGACGCCCTCGACGTGGCGGCCGCGATGATCTCGGCGCTCGAGGCGATCGACCTGCGCGCGCGCAACGCGATGGTGTC
>NZ_JBDIAB010000311.1:0-2514 GCF_039812165.1 Microbacterium sp. | reverse complement strand
CGGCGCGGCCGGGGGCTGCGGGACGACTGGCGGGTCGGACGGCGTCGCCGGCGCGCTCGGCTCCGTGCTCGGCGCCTCCGGCTCCGGCGCGGGCTCGACCGGTGCCTCGGTCGGGCTCGGTGAGGCCTCCGGCTGGACGGTCTCCGTCGGCGTCGGGGACGGCTCCACCACCGCGGCGTACGCCCCGCCCGCCCCGCCCAGCACGAGCGTCGCGACCAGCGCCGCGGCGAGAGTGGGGCGCAGGCCTCGTGACCGTGGCGATCGGCGGGTTCGGAGCTGTGGGAGTCGCATGTCTGGTCCAGTCGGGAGTTCGGGTCGGGTGCGAAGGTTCGGGGTGCCCGGAGGCGGTGCGGCCCACCGCCTCCGGGTCTTGCGTCAGCTCGTGACGTTGAAGGTGCTCGAGAGCACGGTGCGCGGCTGGTCTCCGCCGCCGGGGTGCAGCGAACCGCTCAGGAACCGCAGCGAGTGGCTGCCGGTCGGGAAGGCGGGCGAGGAGCCGTGCGTTCCCGAGGTCGCGCCGGACGGCAGCGTGATCGTGGTGCTGAAGTTGCCGTCCACGTCGGCGTCGACGATCGCCCAGATCGTCGCGTTGCCGTTGAGGATGCCGCTCACGCGCGAGTAGGCGCCCTCGTCGATCTTGATCGCGATGCGCGATCCCGACGCGAGCGTGGGGTGGGACCACCCGCTGCCGCTGATCGAGAACGAGTTGCCCCTCGTCCCCGTCGCGGCGACGGTGACCGTCGCGGCCGGTGCGGCCTGCACCGAGATGTTCACGGTCTTGCTCGCCGCAGGCGACCCGTTGTCGGTGAACACGAGCGTGTGGGCGCCGGTCGACGTGCCGGCCGGGATCTTGACTCTCGTCGTTCCGGTCAGGTTGCCGCTTCCATCGGTGGTGCGCGTGCCGATGCCCTCGGTGAGCGTCGTCGTGCCGTCGAGCTTGATCGTCACGGTCTTGTTCGCGTTGAACCCGGTCGCGACGAAGGTCCACAGACCGCCCTTCTGCACGGTGTAGTCGGACGTCGGATTGGTGACGTCGGCCGCCGCGAAGGCCGGCACCGCTCCGCCCAGCGTGATCCCCGCGGCCGCGATGGTCGCGACGATCAGCGCGGTGGCGCGCGCTCGGAACGAACGGTGAGCCCGAGGCTCGGCCGTTGCAGTACTGTTCATTGGTTACTCTCCGTTACCTTGAGTGACCCCCGGAGCACTCCGGGGCGTGGACTCCCCTCGGCCGCTACCGAGGGGAGTTCTCATTCGGTGTTCGGGTGTCATCCGAGTGCCTTCTCGACGTCGTCGACGAGTCTGTTCATGAGGATCGGGCCGCCGGTCGAGGTCCAGGCCGAGCCGTCGACGAGGATGATGCGGCCGTTCTTGAACGCCGAGAGCTCGGTGAAGCCGGGCACCTTCTCGGCCTCGGCGAGTGCGAGCCCGGCGCCCTCGAGGTCGGTGGTGCCCCCGGCGTTCGGGTTCGAGACGCTCGAGCCGCCGAGCGTGCCGAAGAAGATCCAGTCGGCGTCGATGTCCTGCAGGTTCTCCAGCGAGACCGGCTCGGAGTGGCCGCGCCCGTTGACGTCCTGGTTGGCGGGGCGCTGGAGCCCCAGGTCGGTCAGGGCGCGCCCCGGCAGCAGCTCCTTCAGGATCAGCGCCGCGGAGTTGCCCTGCCAGCGCACGATCGAGAACGTGTCGTCGCCGTAGTCCGCGAGCGAGGCCTTGACCTCGTCGACGTGCGCGTCGTAGTCGGCGATCACCCGCTCGCCCTCGTCGGCCAGGTTCAGCGCGTCCGCGACGAGCCGGAAGTTGTCGCGCCAGTCTCCCCCGGCGTAGCCCGTGTAGACGACCGGGGCGATCTTGCGGAGCGCCTCGACCACGGGCGGGTTGTTGTTGATGCTCGTGCCGTCGACCAGGATCAGGTCGGGCTTCGCGGCGCCGATCGCCTCGAAGTTCGGCTGCGCGACGCCGCCGAGGATCGGCAGGTCGGATGCCCGGTCGGCGAGGTAGTTCGGCACCGTCTGCTGGCCGCGTCCGGTGACGGTGCCGATCGGCTGCACGCCGAGGGCGAGCACGCCGTCGAGCGTCGGCTCCGACAGCGTGACGACGCGCTCGGGCTGTGCGGGGACCTCGACCTCGGTGCCCTCGACGTCGACGACCACGCGCGTCTCGCCGGCGGTCGACCCGGTCTCTCCGGCGGGCGCGGGTGTGCACGCCGCCGCGCCGAACGCGGCCGCCGCGATCAGGACGATCGCAGCCAGACGGGCACGAGAGGTCATCGGCATCTTTCGGTCGGGAGGGTTTCGGGCGGAGGGCAACACACCTGATGTGATTTAGGGTAGGCATACCTTGAGAGAATGGCAAGTGCGGGGTGTGTTCCGGTCATGTCTGCGCGCGGAATCGTGCCCTAACGAAGGCTGGACCGCACGTCAACCCCCTATTGAGGGGGTCGCAGCACGATGGAGCCTTTGATGGGACACGATTGCGCGCGAGACCGGCCCCGTCCGGTTGCGCACGGATCGGACACAT
>NZ_JBDIAB010000310.1:0-2515 GCF_039812165.1 Microbacterium sp. | reverse complement strand
TCGTCACGACGGCCGTACTGGATGTCGGTGAGCTCCTCGCGCAGCGACAGGGCGAGCGCGCCGAGGGGCTGCTCGTCGATGAAGTCCTTGCCCTTGAGCAGCCCGATCGGGGTCACGACCGCGGCGGTGCCGCACGCGAACACCTCGACGATGTCGCCGGATGCCACGCCCTCGCGCCACTGCGCGAGCGACACCGAGCGCCCCTCGACCTTGTGCCCGCGGTCGCGGGCCAGCTGCAGCAGCGACTCGCGCGTGACGCCCTCGAGGATCGAGTCGGACTGCGGTGTGACGAGCGTGCCGTCCTTGTAGACGAACACGATGTTCATGCCGCCGAGCTCCTCGACGCTGCCGTCCTGGTCGAGGAACACGACCTGGTCGCACTCGTTCTCGTACGCCTCGGACTGCGGCAGCAGGCTCGCGGCGTAGTTGCCGCCGGTCTTCGCCGCCCCCGTGCCGCCCTTGGCGGCGCGCGTGTAGTCCTCGCTGAGCCAGATCGACACCGGCTTCACGCCGCCCTTGAAGTAGGCGCCGGCCGGCGAGGCGATCAGGTAGTAGGCCACCTTGTGGGCCGGGCGCACGCCGAGGAACGCCTCCTTGGCGAACATGAACGGCCGGAGGTACAGGCTCTGGTCGGAGCCTGCGGGCACCCAGTCGCCGTCGACGGCGACGAGCTCGCGCAGCGACTGGATGAAGTACGGCACCGGCAGCTCGGGAAGCGCCAGGCGGCGCGCGGAGCGCTGCAGGCGACGGCCGTTCTGGTCGGGACGGAAGGTGTGCACCGAGCCGTCGGCGTGGCGGTAGGCCTTGATGCCCTCGAAGATCTCCTGGCCGTAGTGCAGCACCGCCGCGGCGGGGTCGAGCGAGATCGGCCCGTACGGCTGCACGCGCGGACGGTGCCACCCGCCGCGGACCGACCAGCAGATGTCGACCATGTGGTCGGTGAAGTTCGTGCCGAAGCCCGGGTTGGCGAGGATCTCTGCGCGTCGCTCGGGCGAGGCGCCGAGGAGGTTGCGCGTGACGTCGAACTCGAGCGGGGCGAGGTCGGCGTCGGGGGCGGAGTCGATGAGAGTCATGTCGTGTCCTGTGCGTCTGTGTCCCGCGCGGTCGGTCGCGCGGGCTGATCACGCGGGCGACGCTCGCGCGACTCCAGGTTACGCCCGGAGCCGTGCCGCGATCGCGTCGCCCACCTGGGAAGTGGTGCGGATGCCGTCGCCGCGGGCCGCGATGTCGTCCTCCACCGCGCTGATGACGCGGGATGCCTCGGCCCGCAGCCCGAGGTGATCGAGCAGGAGGGCGATGGACAGGATCGCGGCCGTGGGATCGGCCAGCTGCTGCCCCGCGATGTCGGGCGCCGATCCGTGTACGGGCTCGAACATCGACGGGAACGCGCCGTCGGGGTTGATGTTGCCCGAGGCGGCGAGGCCGATGCCACCGGTGACGGCGCCGGCCAGGTCTGTCAGGATGTCGCCGAAGAGGTTGTCGGTGACGATCACGTCGAATCGGCCCGGGTTCGTGACCAGGAAGATGGTGGCCGCGTCGACGTGCAGATAGTCTACGGCCACGTCGGGGTGCTGCTGCGCCACGGCATCCACGATCCGCTTCCACAGGCCGCCCGCGTGCACGAGCACGTTGGTCTTGTGCACGAGCGTGAGCTTCTTGCGGCGCCGCTCGGCGAGCTCGAACGCGTAGCGCACGACGCGCTCCACGCCGTACGCGGTGTTCACCGAGGTCTCGTTGGCGACCTCGTGCGGCGTGCCGCGGCGGATCGCGCCGCCGTTGCCGACGTAGGGACCCTCGGTGCCCTCGCGCACGACCACGAAGTCGACCTCGCCCGGGTCGGCGAGCGGGCCGGGGGCGCCCGGGTAGAGCTTCGACGGGCGCAGGTTGACGTAGTGGTCGAGCTCGAAGCGCAGCTTCAGCAGCAGTCCGCGCTCGATGTTCGCGTCCTTCAGCCGCGGGTCGCCGGGCTGGCCGCCCACGGCGCCGAGGAGGATCGCGTCGTGCGTGGCGATGGCCGCGAGGTCGTCGTCGGTGAGCGTGTCGCCGGTGGAGAGGTAGCGCGCGGCGCCGAGCGAGAAGCGGGTCCTGTCGAAGCGGACGCCGCTTGTCGCGGTCACGGCGTCGAGCGCCTTCTCCGCCTCGGCGATGACCTCGGGACCGATGCCGTCACCCGGGATGACGGCCAGCTTCACGACGCGCGACATGGTGCTCCTACGATGTGTGCGGGGACCCTCCCAGGTTAGTGGGCCCCGGGACGGGCCCCCGCGCCACGAGCCGGGCTCACGGGCGCGGAGCGGACGAGCCGCGCGACAGCGTCGTTGCCGCGATGACCGCCGCCACGACGACCAGGCCCGCGCCGATGAGCGCGGTGACCCCGACGCCTGCCTCGAAGGCGTGCGCCGCGGCATCCGTCAGCGACGCGCCCAGCGTGCCGCCCAGCCCGGCGGCGGCGTCCACGGCCCCGGCGAGCGCCTCGCGGGCGGCCTCGGCGGCCGGCTCGGGCACGCCGAACGGC
>NZ_JBDIAB010000309.1:0-2541 GCF_039812165.1 Microbacterium sp. | reverse complement strand
GGTCGGCGCGATCGAGCATCTCATCGACCATCTCCGGATAGAAGATGTGGGCGATGACCAGCGTGCGCAGCGGGCGCTCGGGATCGTAAGACTCCTCGTCCGCGGAGAGCACCGAGACGAGTGCAGCGTCCGCATTGAGAACCCGCGGCTCGACGTTCCGCGCGAGATCGGCATAGATCAGATCGAGCGGGTACCCGTAGTGCGCCGCAGTGTCCAGTGTCCATCGGCCGACGACGCCTAGGCTGTCCAGATATGTCGGCCACTCGAAGAACGGGCGCCGCTTGAGCGTCGGACATCCAGCGTCGAGAAGCTGGCGCGCAGCGACGAGCGGATAGTTCATGGCGAGATCGGTGATCAATGGGAAGGCCACCTCGCCGGAGAACCCGAGCGAAACGAATCTCTCGGTGAAAGCGCCCTCGTGCTTCACCACCGCATCGGCATACTCCGGCAACTCGGGGAGGTCGCGCCAATACTCGCGCCACTCATCCGAAAGGAACATCGCGCGCCGGACGGCGATCCAGTAGGACTGGACATGGTAGGGCAGGTATCCGGTCTGGGTGAACGGATTCGGCTCGAGACGAGGATGGTCGGTCAGCCCCCAGAAGTGGATGTCCTGCCCGTTCATCCGGTCGAAGACATCGTCGAAGGGACGCACCGGGCCGTACCAGGTGTCATTCGCGAGCACGATCTCATCGAACTCCGCGATTCGGTCGGCCATCTGCTCGAGACCGAACTTGTAGCCCCAGATGTCGAAGCCGCTGTTCTCACGTTCGACGACCTCGTCGCACACCGAGTCCAGTTTCTGCCGCCCGGCAGCGGTGAGCTTCCCATTGACCACGGCGATGATGTGCTGGTGCTGACGTCGTAGCTCACGGAGCGCATAGGGGATGTAGTCCTCTACTTCGCCGCGGCGATCGTAGACCACGTAGATCAGAAGCCTTCTGCCGTCCGCAGGAAAGCTCGAGGCGGCCCGCGGCTGGGCAGGGATCAGTTCATCCGTCTTCGTCATCTCTGCCTCTTCGATCGGAACGACCCCACGGCCGAACGCACACCGCCACGAAACGATCCGAGCCATGAGGCGGCGATACCCGCCGATCGAAATGCCGGTCGCAGCAGTTGCGCGATGAACGGAAAGTGCAGGTTGAGGTACATGCGGGTCAGACTCACGGGGCCACCACGTCCCATCGAACCCATTCTGCGGAGGAAGTGGATCTGCTCCGCCGGGTACCCGGGGGCCGTGCTCGACAACTGATCCGCTTTGAACTCCATCGCAGAGAAGCTGATCTCCGCGTGCTCATGGTTCAGCACGGTGCGACAGTGGTAGCCCGTCTCCGCGGCAGCCAGCGGGATGATCCGCTCCTGCAGTCGGGAGAGCTCTGCGTGCCCGCCTCGACGCGAAAGGCCGTAGTCGCGAGCGTTCCAAGCACGCTCAGCCATGAGTCGCAACGCCTGTGGACGGCCCAACCACATGCCTCCGAACGGCGCGAGCGGTGAGACCTCGTCAAGCGGTACGCGGATCCCCAGCTCTCGGCACACAGACTTTGCGGCGTCGCGATACGAGCCCCAACCACGACCCATGATCCGGTAACCCACGTGGATCATCGGCGGGAACACGAGCCCGAGTCCCTTCTCGTTCTCGAAAAGGCGCAGCAGGCCGATCACGTAGCCGGGACTGCTCAGCAGGTTGTCCAGCTGGTAGCGGCGCGAATACTCGGCGACATTGATGGGTTTGTGGCCCGACTGTCGTCCATGCAGACGCATGATGAGGTCATAGTCGTCGCCGAGCAGGATATCGCGGCAGCCCACGAGCAGCGCGCCCATGTCGCGGCCTCCCGGCACCCAGGCGACCCGTACCTCGACGCGCTGACAGAGCGCGGGTTTGGCGCGCTCGAGGAGCTTCCGGATCCGCGCCGCCTTGATGCCGTCGGTGGTCGTGATGACCAGGTCGTAGGCCTGCGGAAGGTTCTGGAGCCTGTCGAGGAGCTCGTCGACGAAACCCAGACCTGGAAGGTGCACCACGACGCAGATGCGCTGGACCTCCTCGAGGGTGACATCGGTTCGATCCGGAAGGATCTCGAGCATCCCTGCCGAGGCGTTGAGGGCTCGTGGCGGTGTCGTGCGCACCACGCTGCTCCACAAGAGGTCGATGGGATAGCCCAGTTCCTCGATGCGCTTGAGCACCGGACGGAGAATCACAGCGAACTGGTCGAGGGCGGGAGGGAACTGATCGAAGAGACCGCGCACCAGCACGGGGCATCCGGCCTCGACGAGCTTTCCCGGGGCGAAGAGCCCGGGATTGTGGCGCGCCGCCCCTTCGAAGTCGAAGGCGACCGCCGCTCGGGCGCCACGCGAGCGGAAGTGATCGGCGAATCCGGTATCGAGGTGGCCACGATCGGCGGACCAGTATCGTGCCCATTCGCCGCTCTCGATGAGCGACCGGCGTGCCACGGTCCAGATCCAGGGCCGATGACGAATAGGGAACCCTTCCAATCCGTAGTCGTTGGGGTGTCGGTCGTCGTTGCGGATCAGCTCCCAGAAATC
>NZ_JBDIAB010000308.1:0-2552 GCF_039812165.1 Microbacterium sp. | reverse complement strand
CCCGGCTTACGAGCGGCGGGCGGCGAGCGCGGCCTGGTACAGCTCGCGCGACGAGTGGCCGGTGAGGCCGGCGACCTCGGCGGCGGCATCCTTCAGGCGGATGCCGTCGGCCACGAGCGCCTGCACCTGCGCGAGCGCGTCCTCCGGCGTGACC
This sequence comes from Microbacterium sp., assembly GCF_039812165.1. Taxonomy (GTDB): domain Bacteria; phylum Actinomycetota; class Actinomycetes; order Actinomycetales; family Microbacteriaceae; genus Microbacterium. Next base: position 2,398 of record NZ_JBDIAB010000308.1, on the reverse strand, counting down.
TCGCGCACCGTCGCGCCGGCCACCACCACGACGATCTCGCCGCGGACGCCGTCGGCCGCCCAGGCCGCCAGCTCCGCGACGCCGCCGCGCACGACCTCCTCGTGCAGCTTCGTCAGCTCGCGGCACACGGCCGCGCGCCGGCCGGCGCCGAACGCGTCGGCCATCGCGGCGAGGGTCTCGGCCAGCCGCGACGGGGCCTCGAAGAACACCATCGTGCGCGGCTCGGCGCCGAGGGCCGCGAGCGCGCGGCGTCGCTCCCCGGGCTTGCGCGGCAGGAACCCCTCGAACGTGAAGCGGTCGGTGGGGAGCCCCGCCACGGCGAGCGCGGTGACGACGGCGCTCGGTCCGGGGATCGCGGTCACCACGACGCCCTGCTCCACCGCTTCGGCGACGAGGCCGTAGCCCGGGTCGCTGACCGTCGGCATGCCGGCATCCGACAGCACGAGCAGGTCGGCGTCGCGCGCCGCGGTGACGAGCTCTGCCGCGCGGTGCTTCTCGTTGTGGTCGTGCAGCGCCACGAGCCGCGGACGGTTCCGCACCCCGAGCGCCTGCAGCAGGCGCTGCGTCGTACGCGTGTCCTCCGCGGCGACGACCGTCGCGGCCTCGAGCGCCGCGACGAGCCGGGGCGAGGCATCCCCCAGGTTGCCGATCGGCGTCGCCGCGAGGATGATCACCGCCCCAGCTTAGGCTGGACGGGTGACGACGACCGCGAACCCGCTCGCGCCCGCGGCACAGCCCTCGATGTACGACCGGTGGCTCCTCCGGCTCGCCGCCGACCCGCGGCTGCGCCGCCTGTACGCGTGGCTCGCGCCCGTGCTCGTGACCCTGCTCGCCGCGATCCTGCGCCTGTGGAACCTCGGGCATCCGCACTCGTTGGTGTTCGACGAGACCTACTACGTCAAGGACGCCTGGAGCCAGTGGAACCTCGGCTACGCGGCGACCTGGCCCGAGGGCGCGGACGAGCTCTTCAACTCCGGACAGACCGACGTCTTCTCGACCGAGGGCAGCTTCGTCGTGCATCCGCCGCTCGGGAAGTACCTCATCGGCGCCGGCATGGCGCTGTTCGGCGCGGACTCGTCGTTCGGCTGGCGCATCGCCGTCGCGCTGTGCGGCACCACGTGCGTGCTGATCCTCTATCTCCTCGCGCGGAGCCTCACCGGCTCGGTCGTCTTCGCGACCGTGGCGTCGTTCCTCCTCGCCGTCGACGGGCTCGGCATCGTGATGAGCCGCGTGGCGCTCCTCGACGTCATCCTCACGATGTTCACGCTGCTCGCGTTCTGGTTCACGGTGCTCGACCGGCGACGCCACCTCGACCGGCTCGCCGCGGGCATCGCCGCGAGACAGACCGACGCCGGTCCCCCGGCATGGGGACCCGTGCTGTGGAACCGCCCGTGGATCGTGGCCGCCGGCGCCGCGGCGGGCGCGGCATCCGCGGTCAAGTGGTCGGGCGCGTGGGTCCTCGCGGGCATCGGCATCTACCTCGTGGTCACGGACGCGCTCGCCCGCCGGCGCTGGGGGGTGACGTTCTGGCCGACGGATGCCGCCTTCCGCCAGGGCCCGGCGACCTTCCTGCTGCTCGTTCCGGCCGCGCTCGTCGTCTACGTCGCGTCGTGGACCGGCTGGCTCACGACCGACGGCGGCTACGGCCGCGCCCGCGTCGACACCGACCCCGGCTTCTGGTCGTGGATTCCGCAGTCGCTGCGCAACCTCTGGCACTACCACGAGACGATCTACGCGTCGACGTCGGGCATCACGACGGCCCACTCGTACATGAGCCCGGCGTGGCAGTGGCCGCTGCTGTGGCGCCCCACCTCGATGTTCGTGGCGACGGCGACCGACGGCTCGCCCGGCTGCGCCGGCGGCGCCAACGGCTGCATCGAGACGATCTACAGCATGCCGAACCCGCTCGTGTGGTGGGGCGGCGTGGCGGCCGTGCTGCTCCTCGCGTACCGGTTCGTCCGCACGCGCGACTGGCGGTACGCGCTCGTGCTCACCGGCGTCGCGGCGACCTACGCGCCGTGGCTGCTGTTCGCCGAGCGGACGATCTTCCAGTTCTACACGATCGTCATCCTGCCCTTCATGCTGCTGGCGCTGACGTTCGCGCTGCGCGAGATCGCCGGCGCCGACCGCACCGATCCGGTGCGCCGACGGTCCGGGCAGCGCACGGTGATCGTGCTCCTCGCCGTGGTCGTCGCGCTGTCGGCGTTCTGGTATCCGCTGTGGACGGCCACGCAGGTGCCGTACGACTTCTATCGCCTGCACGCCTGGATGCAGGGCTGGATCTAGCCCCGGCATCCCCGCGCCCGCTCTCGCCGGGTCACCGCCCTGCCCGCCGGGTCACCGCCCCGCCGGAGAGTGGCCCGCCCTCGCGAGTCACTGCCCTGCCGGCGAGTCACTG
>NZ_JBDIAB010000307.1:0-2587 GCF_039812165.1 Microbacterium sp. | reverse complement strand
AACGCCGGGAACGCCTCGACCGCGAACGGCGGCGCAGGCACCGGCGCGGCGACGACGCCGAGCGCGGAGTCGGCGCAGGGCAAGGTCAACGCGGCGGCCGCCGTCGCGGTGACCCTCAGCACCGTGCGCGCCGAGACCCTCCTGGCATCCGGCATCACCGTCACGGCGACCGGTGCCGTCGCCCTGAACACGAGCGCCAACACCGATGCGGCGTCGTCCGCGAACGGGTCGGCGTCGCAGGGCGCCACGGCCACGATCGGCGCGGCCGTCGCGATCACGCTCGCGAACGTCGTGAACCGGGCGGTCGTCCCGGTCGGCGTCACGATCCGCGCGGGGAGCCTCGCGGCATCCGCGACGGTCACACCGGACGGCGCCGACACGACGGCCACGTTCGAGGCCGAGTCGATCGCGGGCGCGGGCGGCGGCAAGGTGTCGGTCGCCGGCTCGTTCGCGCTCGCCGTCGTGAACCACACCACCGCCGCCGCGATCGACGGCACGGTCGTGCTGGCCGGGGGCGACGCGACCCTGACCGCAACGAGCGACGTCGCCACGACCGTGAAGGCGCTGCCCGCGGGCGCGGGCGTCACGACCGCCGGTCAGCTGGGGCTCGGGGCATCCGTCGCCCTGGCCCTCGTGACCGACACGACGACGGCGAGCCTCGGTGACGCGGTCTCGCTCACCGGTGCGCGGAACCTCGTGCTCACCGCGACCGCGACCGACGTCGCGACCGCCGAGGCGCGCATGGGCGCCAAGGGCGGCAAGGTCGCCCTCTCGCCGGCCGTCGCGGTGACGCTCTCGAACGTGACCACCGCGACGCGCGTCGGCAGCGGCGGGGTGCTCGGGCTCTCCGGCGGCTTCACCGCGACCGCGACGCAGCGCGCGACGGCGGGCACGACGGCGAACGCCGCGGTGCTGGATGCGGCGACCGCGGGCGTCGGCGTCGGCCTCGCCCTCACGATCGCGAACCACTCCGTCACGAGCGCGCTCGCGCGCAGCCTCACCGCGGGCGGCGATGTCGCGCTGCGCGCCAGCAGCATCTCCGACGCGACCTCGAGCGCGACGGCATCCGCCGCGGGAGCGCCGGAGAACGGCGCCGACTCCGGCGACGCGGGCAACCCCGGCGGTGCCGGCGGCGCGGGTGTCGACGACCTCGTCGCGGGGGAGCGCGCCCACGCGGGGGCGGCCTCCGAGGCCAACGGCGGCGCAGGCACCGGCTCGGCGACGACGCCGAGCGCGGAGTCGTCTCAGGGCAAGGTCAACGTCGCCGCGGCCGTCGCGATCACGCTCTCCACCGTCCGCGCCGAGACGATCCTCGGCCCGGCCATCACGGTCTCCACGCCCGGGAGCGTGACGCTCGCCACGAGCGCCAACACCGACGCCTCCTCGTCGGCGAACGGGTCGGCGTCGCAGGGCGCGACGGCCACGATCGGCGCCGCCGTCGCGATCACCCTCGGGAACGTCGTCAACCGGGCCGTCGTCCCGACCGGGGTCACCGTGTCGGCCGGCAGCCTGACCGCGTCGGCGACCGTCACCGCCGACGGGGCCGACACCACCGCGACGTTCGGTGCGGAGTCGATCGCCGGCGCCGGGGGCGGCAAGGTGTCGGTGGCAGGCTCGTTCGCTCTCGCCGTCGTGAACCACACGACGACCGCCGGCATCGACGGCACCGTCACGCTCGCCGGCGGCGACGCGACCATCACGGCGACGAGCGACGTCGCCACGACCGTGAAGGCCCTGCCCGCGGGCGCCGGCGTCACGACCGCCGGCCAGCTGGGGCTCGGCGCGTCCGTCGCCCTGGCCCTCGTGACCGACACGACCGCCGCGACCATCGGCGACGGGGTCTCGCTCACCGGTGCGCGGAACCTCACGCTCACCGCGACCGCGACGGATGCCGCGACCGCGGAGGCGCGCATGGGGGCGAAGGGCGGCAAGGTCGCCCTCTCGCCGGCGGTCGCGATCACCCTCTCGAACGTCACCACGACCACGCGCATCGGCAGCGGCGGCGAACTGTCGCTGACCGGGTCGTTCACGGCGACGGCGACGCAGCGCGCGACGGCGGGCACGACGGCGAACGCGGCGGTGCTGGATGCGGCGACCGCCGGCGTCGGCGTCGGGCTCGCCCTCACCATTGCGAACCACACCGTCACGACGGCGGTCGCCCGCAATCTCACCGCCGCCGCGGCCACGCTCGGCGCGAGCAGCATCTCGGATGCCACGTCGACCGCGACGGCGTCGGCCGCGGGAGCGCCGGAGAACGGTGCCGACTCGGGCGACGCCGGCAACCCGGGCGGTGCGGGCGGGCCCGGTGTCGACGACCTCGTCGCAGGGGAGCGCGCCCACGCGGGGGCGGCCTCCGAGGCCAACGGCGGCCAGGGCACCGGCTCGGCGACGACGCCGAGCGCGGAGTCGGCGCAGGGCAAGGTCAACGCGGCGGCCGCCGTCGCGGTGACCCTCAGCACGGTCCGTGCCGAGACGATCCTCGGTCCGGCCATCACGGTCACGACGACCGGTGCCGCCGCCCTGAACACGAGCGCGAACACCGACGCGGCGTCGTCCGCGAACGGATCGGCGTCGCAGGGCGCGACGG
>NZ_JBDIAB010000306.1:0-2591 GCF_039812165.1 Microbacterium sp. | reverse complement strand
ACGCCACGAAGGCGCGGTGGTCACCGGCCCGCGGCGAGGTGCTCCTCGAGGCGGTCGACCGCGGGACGCTGGCCGGTGACGAGGAGGGTCCGCGCGGCATCCGTCGCCACCCACGCCACGCGGTCGACCTCGGGGAACAGCCGCTTCGCGCCCGAGCGCGGCGGCCACTCCAGCTCGAACTCGCCGAACACGGCGCCCTCGACCGAGAACCCGGCGCCGTCGGCGGCGAACACCGTCACGCGCTTGCCCGACGAGTACGCGAACGTGCCGAGCTCGACGTACGGACCGTCCGGCGGCTCGAGGCCCAGCTCCTCGCGGAACTCCCTCCGCGCCGCCGAAGCCGGGGACTCGGATGCCGGATCGAACTCCCCCTTCGGGATCGACCACGCGCCGGCATCCTTGCGCGCCCAGAACGGGCCGCCCATGTGGGCGATCAGCACCTCGACGCCGCCGTCGGCAGCGCGGCGGTGCAGCAGGATGCCGGCGCTGCGCATGGCGCTCAGGCCGGGCGGGATTTCGGCGACACCTCGTCGGTGAGCGCGGGATCGGTGACTGCGACGGGCGCCAGCGCCGCGTCGATCGCCGCCTTCACCTCAGCGTCGAGCACGACGCCCGAGGCCTGCACGGAGTCCTTCAGCTGCTCGGGACGCGACGCGCCCACGAGCGCCGCCGACACGTTCGGGTTCTGCAGCACCCACGCGATCGCGAGCTGCGGCAGGGTGAGGCCGGCCTCCTGCGCGATCGGCTTCAACTGCTGCACCGCGGTGAGCACGTCGTCGCCGAGGAAGCGCTTGATGAAGTTCGCGCCGCTCTTCTCGTCTGTCGCGCGCGAGCCCTCGGGCACGGGCGCGCCGGGCAGGTACTTGCCGCTCAGCACACCCTGCGCCATCGGCGACCACACGATCTGCGAGATGCCCAGCTCCTCCGAGGTCGGCACCACTTCGCCCTCGATCACGCGCCACAGCGCGGAGTACTGCGGCTGGTTCGACACGAGCTGGAAGCCGAGCTCGGTCGCGAGGACGTGACCGGCGCGCAGCTGCTCGGCGGTCCACTCCGAGACCCCGATGTAGAGCGCCTTGCCCTGCCGCACGATGTCGGCGAACGCCTGCATCGTCTCCTCGAGCGGCGTCTCGTAGTCGTAGCGGTGCGCCTGGTAGAGGTCGACGTAGTCGAGGTCCAGCCTGCGGAGCGACCCGTGGATGCCGTCCATGACGTGCTTGCGCGACAGTCCGGAGTCGTTCGGGCCCTTCGGCCCGATCGGCCAGTAGACCTTCGTGAAGATCTCGAGCGACTCGCGGCGCTGGCCCCGCAGGGCCTTGCCGAGCACGACCTCGGCGGCGGTGTTCGCGTACGTGTCCGCGGTGTCGAAGGACGTGATGCCGAGGTCGAGGGCTGCGTGCACGGTGGCGACCGCGGCCGAGTCGTCGACCTGCGAGCCGTGCGTCACCCAGTTGCCGTAGGTGATCTCCGAGACCTTGAATCCGCTGTTGCCGAGGTAGCGATAGTTGACCATTGCTCCACGCTAACCCCGGCGCGCGCCGTTCGGATCACGGCGCCGCATCCTCCGCCCGCGGCGGCCGCGCCATGTCGGCGATGAGCCAGGTGAGGTCGATGGGCTCGGTGGGCGGAAGATCGACGGATGCCGGGTCGACCGGGGACGTGCTCATGGTGTTCCTCCCTGTTCTCGGCCGACTCAGCTGACCAGTCGGTGCGCGTAGGCGTGCGCGATGAGCTGGAGCCGCGACGCGAGCCCGAGCTTCGCGAGGATGCTCGAGACGTGCGACTTCACGGTGGTCTCGCCGATGTAGGCGGACTCGGCGATCTCGGTGTTCGACAGGCCCCGCGCGGCGAGGAGGTACACCTCCCGCTCCCGAGCGGTCAGCGCCGCGATCGCGGCCGGATCCGGCCGCGCGGCGGGATGGGCCTCGCCGAGGTCGCGCACGAGCGCCACGGTGGTCGCCGGCGCATAGACCGAGCTGCCCCCGTGGACGGTGCGGATCGCCTCGAGCAGCAGCTCGGGCCGCGCGTCTTTCATGACGAATCCGTGCGCGCCCGCCGCGATCGACTCCGTCACGGCTTCGCGCCGCTGGTGCGTCGTGAGGATGATGACGCGCGTGTCGGGCGCGGCGGCGAGCACGTCGCGCGTCGCGGTGATGCCGTCGGTCACCGGCATCCGGATGTCCATGAGGACGATGTCGGGCCTGGTCTCCCGCACGAGCGCCACGACGGCCTCACCGTCCTGGGCCGACCCGACGAAGGCGAGATCGGGCTGCGACCCGACGATCATCTCGATCCCGGCGCAGAAGAGCACGTGGTCGTCCGCGATGGCGACGGTGATGGGCGCGACCGCGTCGGCCGCCTCCCGAGGCTGCCCGCTCATGCGGCCTCCCTCGTCTCGTCGGCCGGCGCCGGATGAACGCGTTGACGATGAAGGCGCCCTCCTCGTCGGCCGACGCGGTGAGCCACCCGCCGGCGAGCCGCGCGCGCTCGGTCATGTTGCCGATGCCCCGCCCCGCGGGCACCGGCCCGTCGGCGTCGGCGCCGGTCGTGGTGACCAGGAGCGCGAGGCCCGCACCGCGCCAGTCCAGGGC
>NZ_JBDIAB010000305.1:0-2674 GCF_039812165.1 Microbacterium sp. | reverse complement strand
CGGCGGCGAACCCCAGCCTCACGACGACGGCGCTCGCGCTGCGACTCGCGGCGCACCTCACCGCCTGACCGGCGGCATCCGCTCGCGGGCGCGTACGCTGGTCGTGTGAGCGCGTACGTCTCTGCGTTCGAGCTGTTCTCCATCGGTGTGGGACCCTCGAGCTCCCACACGGTCGGCCCCATGCGGGCCGCCCTCGACTTCGTCGGACGGCTGCGCGAGACGGGCGGTCTGCCCGTCACGGCGCGGGTCACGTGCGCGCTGTACGGCTCGCTCGGCGCGACCGGCATCGGCCACGGCACCCCGGATGCCGTCGTCGCGGGCCTCATGGGGCTGGCGCCCGAGACGGCCGATCCCGCGGCGGTGCGCGCGGCGTGGACCGACTGGCCGGACGGACGGCTCCTGCCCCTCGACGGGTCGACGCCGGTGCCCTTCCGCAAGGAGGACGTCGAGTTCGCGCCGCGGACGCGGCTGCCCGGCCACCCCAACGCGATGACGCTGACCGCGTGGGACGCCACCGGCTCCGTCGTCGCCCACGACACCTACTACTCGATCGGCGGAGGGTTCATCCGTCGCGACGGCGAGGCGCCGCGCGTGGCCGAGCGTCCGTTCCCGCTGCAGTTCGACAGCGCCGGCGAGCTGCTGGCCCTGTGCGACGAGCTCGGCATCACGATCGCCGACGCCGCGCGACGCAACGAGGAGTCGCTGCGGAGCGAGTCCGAGGTCGCCGCGGGCCTCGACGCGATCTGGGCGGCGATGTCCGGATGCGTCGAGGCGGGCCTGCAGGCGGACGGCGTGCTGCCCGGGATGCTGAAGGTCAAGCGGCGCGCGAACGCGATCCGCACGCAGCTCGAGGCCGCCGAGGCCGACGGCCGCCGCGAGCTCCCGGGCGAGTGGCTGGGCGCCTTCGCGCTCGCCGTCAACGAGGAGAACGCCGCCGGCGGCCGCGTGGTCACGGCGCCCACGAACGGCGCCGCCGGCATCGTCCCCGCCGTCGCGATGTACTGGTGGCGCTTCCTCGCCGACTCGGGGCTCGGCGCCGGCAACGCCGTGACCCCCTACGGCGAGCTCGTCGGCAGCGCCCTGCTGGGCTTCGGATCGGACGTGCACCCGGGCGCGGACGCGACCGGCCCGACCGCGGTCGACGAGGCCGGCGTCGCCGAGGCGAACCGTCTGCGCGGCATCCGTCGCTACCTGCTCACCGCGACCGCGCTCGGCTCGCTCTTCAAGGCGAACGCGTCCATCTCGGGCGCCGAGGGCGGGTGCCAGGCCGAGGTCGGCTCGGCGTGCGCGATGGCCGCGGGCGGCCTCACCGCCGTCATGGGCGGCACCAACCGGCAGATCGAGAACGCCGCCGAGATCGCGATGGAGCACCACCTCGGCCTCACGTGCGACCCCGTCGGGGGGCTCGTGCAGATCCCGTGCATCGAGCGCAACGCGATCGCCTCCTCCACCGCGGTGACGGCCGCGCGGCTCGCCCTGCGCGGCGACGGCTCGCACTACGTGCCGCTCGACACCGTCGTCGAGACGATGCGGCAGACCGGCATCGACATGTCCACGAAGTACAAGGAGACGAGCGAGGGCGGACTCGCCGTCAACGTCATCGAGTGCTGACGCGGCGCTCGGGACGGGGTCACGGGGGATGCCCCGGATGGGCGCGCCGCCATGCCCGACTCACTGGCACTCTCGGGGGTAGAGTGCTAATCTGACGGTAGTTGAGTCGATGAGGCTCAACTTTGGAACTCAATCGACAAGGAGGCACTCATGGCCACGTACGACCCCTTCCGTGACCTCGACCGTCTGGCGTCGAGCTTCTTCGACGCCCGCCGCGGCCCGCGTCGCATGCCCATGGATCTCTACCGCGACGGCGACCACTACGTCCTCAGCGCCGACCTGCCGGGCATCGATCCGGGGTCCGTCGACATCGACGTGGACGGCCAGCTGCTCACGATCCGCGCCGAGCGCACGCTGGCGTCGGGCGAGGGCGTGAAGTGGATCACGCGAGAGCGCGAGGCGGCCACCTTCGTGCGCCAGCTCAACCTCGGCCAGGGCATCGACACCGAGCACATCTCGGCCGGCTACGCCAACGGTGTGCTCAGCGTGACGATCCCGGTGAGCGAGAAGGCGAAGCCGCGCAAGATCGAGGTGGTGTCCGAGGCGGGTCCCTCGACCATCACCGCCCACGAGAGCGGCGCGGAGCCGCGTCTCATCGAGCAGTGACGAGCGGGCGGCCCCGACCCTCGAGGGTCGGGGCCGCCCGCCCTCGATGCCGTGGCCGGATCGGCCGGCTACACCTGTCGGCGGATGAAGCGCATGAGCCCGACGATGATCGCGATCACGATGATCACGAGGCCGAGCCACAGCAGGAACTTCGCCGCTTCGACGAAGATGCCGACGAGCAGCAGGCCGAGTCCGATCAAGAGCAGGATTCCCGCGAGAGCTACCATGCCCCCACTGTGCGCCGGCTCGCGGCTCCGGTCACGAGCCTGTACATCGACCCGGCCGAGGGCTACTATGCGGCCGTGCCGCGACGGGTGCCGCGCGACCTCGTAGGCTGACGCCATGGCCCAGCATCGCGAGCGCGCCGAGCACGACCACGCCAGTGCGCCGCGGCGCCGCGGGCGCCCTCGCGCGGCCGGTCGTGGCGACACGCGCGCGCGCATCCTCCGCGCCGCGG
>NZ_JBDIAB010000304.1:0-2720 GCF_039812165.1 Microbacterium sp. | reverse complement strand
GTGACGATGAACGCGGCCATCTCTACCGGCCCATCGCCTCGTTGACCCAGAGGGCGACCGAGCGCTTGAGGACATCACGCTGCATCCGCAGCTCGGCGATCTCCTTCCGCAGCCGGACCAGCTCAGCGCGCTCGTCCTCGCTCAGCCCGGCCTGACCACCCTCGCGCCGGCGCCGCTCGACCGCGCACCAGTTCCCCAGCGTGCCCTCGTTGACGCCCAGATCCCGGGCCACCTGCGCGATCGGCTTCCCCGTCTCGAAGACCAGCTGCACCGCACCACGCTTGAAGTCCTCGTCGAACTTCCGCCGTGTCTCTGCCATCGCCATACCTCCTCAAAGGCGATGTCTCCACGCTACGGGGGCAAACCCACTCGCGTCGGGGTCCGGAGGTGCACGCTCCGAACCGCGGTCAGACTCCGGTCTCGGCCGGGAGGCGTCCGGATGCGACGGCTCGGCGCAGCAGTTCGAAGTCGGCCTCGGCGACATCGGCGTATGCGGCCGACCATGCCGTCGTCGCCTCGGCGAATTCTTCGGATCGGCCGAGGTAGCCCACGATTGCAGCCGAGGCGAAGGACTGCCCGTGCGCCCGAGCCAGGAGTGCGGCGCACAGCGCACCGTACGAGCGGAACTGGTCGGTGTCGAGCGTGTCCGGCTCGATCGACCCCTTCATGTCGCGGAACTGCCGCCAGTAGTAGTCCACCCGGTAACGGTCCGCGGCGTCACCGGCCCAGCCGCGGATCCATCCGACGAATAGGTCGGAGTTCGCCTGCAGGATCCGCTGGGCGGCGACGACGCGGTGGCCCTCGATGAAGTCAGTCACGCCGGGGCGACCGGGGATGATCGACCGCCGGCCCCCGTACGTCGTCAAGACGGACGGCGGAGCCTCCTTGGCCTGGAGGAACAGCATGTCGCCGGTGGGGCCCTCGACTGCGACCAGGTAGCAGCGGGTGCCGACGCTGCCGACACCGACGACCCGCAGGGCGAAGTCGACCACGCGGTATTGCTCCAGCAGAAACGCGATGTCCTCGCGCAGGGTCGCGCGGTATTGGGTGAAGAAGTCGGTGACCTCGCCCAAGGTCGCGTGGTCGACGTGGCGCAGGATGGGAGGTTGATCGACGATGCGGATGCCGCCGTCGGCCGAAATCGTCGTCAGGCGCTGCAGGAGACGCTCGGACGTGCGTGCGCGAGCCTTCTTCGCCGCTTTGCGGACCGTCCGCTCGCCTTTCTCCCCGAAGTGACGTGCGACCGAGGACGTGTCGACCCGGGTGTAGTAGCGCTCCCGCGTGGAGAGGCGGCAATAGCCCCGCAACATCTCGCGGTACGCGTCAGCCGCGGCGAAGGCCGCGTCGCGGCATGCGCCCTCGCTCAAGCCGATGTCGCGCCCGCCGATGTACACGCTCGCGGTGAGCCGGCGCACGTCCCACTCCCACGGCGCGACGCCACCCTCGTCGAAGTCGTTGAGGTCGAAGACGAGCGCGCGTTCGGGCGAGGCGAAGAAGCCGAAGTTCCGTATGTGGGCGTCGCCACAGGAGACGACCTCGAGGTCGGTGGTGGGTGCACCGCGCAGGTCGGCCGCCATAACCGCCGCCGTGCCCCGGTAAAATGAGAACGGCGATTGCAGCATCCGTCCCACCCGCACCGGCACGAGATCCTTCAGTCTCGACGCGTGCTGTTCCTCGAGGATGCCGAGGGGATCCCGGTCGACGGGGAGGACCAGCTCGGCCAAGCCTCGCCGCGGCAGACGCTTGCGCACCCGGCGTCCGGCTTCGTTCGCGGATGACCGTCGCTCGCCGTTGCCCATGTGGGCAGGCTACTGCGTGCCGTGCGTAGAAGTCCTTTGCGGGGGGGTCGAGACTGACCACGGCGGCGGCCAGTGACGAAAGGTGGACTTCTGTGTCGCCGTCAACGGTGAAGTCGATGCGATCGTTGGCAGCCACGAAGGTAGCGACTTGGCCAGTGAGGGCTTCGATTGCGATCTTCCCGAGTTGCTCGGCGGTGAGACCGGCCCGTTCGCTGATGGTGTCGTCGTCGACTGGGATGCCTGCGCTGTTTCGCCGAGAACCTGTCGGATCGCCAGGAGGGTAGCGGTGGTGGACTCGGAGTCCCTCAAGCGTGCGGTTGCCGAGCTCGTCATGGCTGACGTGGAACTCAGTCCCTTTACTGGTAACTACGACTTCGTCGTCGTAATACTTGATCGTGCTGTGAATCTTGGCGATCCGTAGGTCAACGTCGAGGCCTTGCAGGTAGGGGACGAGGTACAGCACTTGGCGTGCGCGACGGATCTGATCGGTTGCGTTACCTTCTTTCAGTCTCGAGTAGGGGGTCTGTTTTACACCCGTTGCGACCAGTAGCACTCTGGCGACGTATCCGCCTGCCCCTCGACGAGTTCTGCTTCTGCGTTGAGTCCCCTCGACCGCTTGACGAGTGGTCTGAGCATGATCAAGGACGTGCGTCATGGCCCACATGGTGTTGAACGTCGCCACCTGAGCATCGAGGTAGTCATCGATGATCATCGGTTGGCTTGTGGCCAGCGCGGGCTGCCCGCACTCCGCGCACCGCGTCACGGCTCGCCCGACAGGTGCCTTCTGTGCCTCGTAGAACCGGGACCGGCAAGCGTCCGAACACAGGATCACCCTTCGGCGCATGTCCCCTCCGAAGGATTACCCGCTGCCCGCACGCAGCGCAGGGCGCGGGGTCGTCCATGTCCTCCGTGCAAAGCCAT
>NZ_JBDIAB010000303.1:0-2752 GCF_039812165.1 Microbacterium sp. | reverse complement strand
GCGGATGCCACGAGGCTCGCGAGCACGGAGGTCTGCGACCCGATCGCGACGCGCTCGGCGTCGACGCGCACGAGGCGCGCGAAGTGCCGCCGCGCGGCCTCGACGACCCGTGAGTACTCGGCCGGATCCGGGCGCCCGGCGAGGTCGGCGAGCACCGCCGCACGCGTCGCGGTCGTCGGCAGGCCCGCGGTGCACGCCGCGAGGTAGCCCGCGCCGTCGGTGAACTGCGCGCGCAGGGGGGCGAGAGTGTCGGTGCCCAGGAGCATGCTTCCAGCATCCGCTCGACCAATCCATTCGTCTACGGCAGGTGTTGCATGAATGAGATGACAGCTGCTTATGTATGAGGATGACCGAGGACGATGCGCTGCTCGACGTCCAGACGCTCCGGGTGGTCAAGGCGATCGCCGACACCGGATCGCTCACGGGCGCCGCCGACCTGCTCGGCTACAGCCAGCCGGCCGTCAGCCAGCAGATGCGGCGGCTCGAGGCCCGCCTCGGCGTGCCCGTCGTCGAGCGCGCCGGGCGCCGCATGCGCCTCACCGAGGCGGGCCGCATCCTCGCGCGCCATGCGCCGGCCGTCACCACGGCGCTCGATGCCGCGGCCGCCGAGCTCGCCGCGCTCCGGGGACTGCAGGCCGCCACCGTGCGCCTGGTCGGGTTTCCGTCGGCCTCGCCGGCAGTGCTGCCGCGCGTGCTCACGGCCCTCGCGACGCGCGCGCCCGGGCTGACGGTCACGTACGTCGAGGCCGAGCCGCCCGAGGCCGTGGAGGCGGTCCGCGAGGATCGGGCCGACGTCGCGCTGACCTTCAGCTACCCGGGCGACCGCGACGACCCGCACGGGCCGAGCGCGCGCGGGCTGTCGGTGCAGAGCATCGGCATCGACGGGTTGCTCGTCGTGCTGCCGCACGGGCATCGCGCCGCGCGGGGCGCCGGGGTCGACATCGCCGCCCTCCGCGACGAGAACTGGATCGCGGGCTGCCCGCGCTGCCGCGGCCATCTGCTCGAGGTGTGCGGGCGCGCCGGCTTCGTGCCGCGCATCGGGTTCGAGACCGACAACTTCGTCGCCGTGGAGGGCCTCGTCGCCCAGGGCATCGGCGTCGCGACGCTGCCGCGGCTGGCCGTGGCATCGTTCCCGCGCCTGCCGGGCGTCGTCACGCGCGAGCTGCCGCCGGGGGAGGAGCGCACGCTCCACGTCGTCACGGCGCACGGCGCCGACCGCGTGCCGGCCGTCGCGGCGGTCATCGCGACGCTGCGGGCGGTGGTCGTCGAGCTCACCGACGGCGCGCGGGCGGCGGAGGGGACGGATGCCGCGGGTGCGGCATCCGTCGCCAACTAAACTGGGGCGGATGCCTGCTGCACCCGATCCCCGCACCACGACCGCCTCCGGAGCCGACGTCCGCGTTCGCTTCTGCCCCTCGCCGACGGGCCTGCCGCACGTCGGCATGGTGCGCACCGCCCTGTTCAACTGGGCCTACGCGCGCCACAACGGCGGCAAGCTCGTCTTCCGCATCGAGGACACCGATGCCGCGCGCGACAGCGAGGAGAGCTACCGGCAGCTGCTCGACGCGCTCACGTGGCTCGAGATCGACTGGGACGAGGGCGTCGAGAAGGGCGGCCCGCACGCGCCGTACCGGCAGTCGCAGCGTCACGACATCTACCGCGACGTGCTCGACAAGCTGATCGCGAGCGGCGCCGTGTACGAGTCGTACTCGACCGCTGAGGAGATCGACGCGCGCAACGAGGCCGCGGGCCGCGCGAAGCAGCTCGGCTACGACAACTTCGACCGCGACCTCACCGACGAGCAGAAGGCCGCGTTCCGCGCCGAGGGCCGCGAGCCCGCGTGGCGCCTGCGCGTGCCCGACGAGGATCTCACCTACGTCGACCTGATCCGTGGCGAGGTGACCTTCCCCGCGGGGTCGTTCCCCGATTTCGTGGTCGTCCGGGCCGGCGGCATCCCGCTCTACACGTTCGTGAACCCGGTCGACGACGCGCTCATGGGCATCACGCACGTGCTCCGCGGCGAGGACCTCATGCCGTCCACGGCCCGCCAGCTCGCGCTGTACGGCGCGCTCATCGACGCGGGCGTCACGACCTTCGTGCCGCGCTTCGCGCACATGCCGCTCGTGCTCGGCGAGACCGGCAACAAGAAGCTCTCGAAGCGCGACCCGAAGGCCGACCTCTTCCTGCAGCGCGAGAAGGGCTTCATCCACGAGGGCCTGCTCAACTACCTGTCGCTGCTCGGCTGGTCGCTGTCGGCCGATCGCGACGTCTTCTCGCGCCAGGAGCTCATCGACGCGTTCGACATCGTCGACGTCAACCCCAACCCGGCCCGCTTCGACCAGAAGAAGGCCGAGTCGATCAACGGCGACCACATCCGCATGCTCGAGCCGGCCGACTTCGCCGCGCGGCTCGTGCCGTACCTCGCCGCCGCCGGGTTGGTGTCGTCGCCTTTGTCGGCGGTCGAGCAGCGGATCCTGGATGCCGCCGCCCCCCTCGTGCAGGAGCGCATGCAGCTGCTCGGCGACGCGCCGGGCCTGCTCGGCTTCCTGTTCCGCGACGAGGTCGACTACGACGCGGATGCCGTCGCGTCCCTGCCCGCGAACGCGGGGGAGGTGCTCGTGGCATCCGTCGGCGCGCTCGAGCTGATCCCCGAGCAGGGCTTCACCGCCGCCGCCGTGCAGGAGGCGCTCTCGGGCGCCCTGATCGACGGGCTGGGCCTGAAGCCCCGCGTCGCGTACGGTCCGCTGCGCGT
>NZ_JBDIAB010000302.1:0-2752 GCF_039812165.1 Microbacterium sp. | reverse complement strand
GGTCGGCCCGCGAGAGGAAATGCGGGCGTCCGCGCTCTCCGTTAGCATCGGCCCCAGGCGCCGCTGAGAGCGCCCGGCTGCGGCGATCGAAGGAGATGGCATGGCACAGTTCGAGCCGGTGGACACGAGCGACGTCTCCACGGTGCCGGAGGCCCGTTCCGTCCCCCTCTCCGATGCGGTGGACCCCCTGGTCCTGGCGATCGACATCGGCTCGGGCTCGACCCGCTGCTGCCTCTACGACGGCTACGGCCGTCCCGTCAAGAAGCGCACGGTCAAGGCCGACCACCTCTTCACCGAGGCCGCCGACGGCACCGCCGAGATCGACGCCGACCAGGTGACCGACGAGGTGTCGGCCGTCATCACCGGCGTCGTCGCCGACCTGGCGCCGGGTGCCGTCGCGGGCGTCGTGATGGACACGTTCGCGTCGTCGCTCGTGTGCGTGGATGCCGAGGGCGACGCCCTGACGCCGTGCTTCACCTACGCGGACTCGCGCTCGGCCGCGCACCTGGCCGCGCTGCGGGAGAAGCTCGACGAGTCGGCCGTCCACCAGCGCATCGGCGCGCGGCTGCACACGAGCTATCACCCGCCGCGGCTGCTGTGGCTCCGCGACACCATGCCCGAGGTCGTCGCGAAGACGGCGAAGTACGTGTCGCTCGGCGAGTACATCTACGCCAAGCTCGCCGGCATCGAGGGCGCGGCCACGTCGACCATGGCGTGGGCCGGCATCCTGAACCGTCACACGCTCGAGCTCGACGAGGAGCTGCTCGCGGCGGTCGGCGTCACCAAGGACCAGTTCGCGCCGATCGTCGACCCGGATCAGCCGATCCGCGACGTCTCCTCCGAGGTCGCGGAGCGCTGGCCGGCCCTCGCCGGGGCGGCCTGGTTCCCCGCGATCCCTGACGGCTACGCCTCGAACATCGGCGTCGGCGCCGACACCCCGTCGGTCGCGGCGCTGTCGGCGGCGACGTCGGGCGCGATCCGCGTCATCGTCCCCGGAACCCCGGAGGTGCTGCCGCCCGGGCTGTGGGCGTACTCGGTCTCGCGCGACCAGTCGATCGTCGGCGGCGCGCTCAACGACGTCGGGCGGGTGATGGCCTGGCTGCAGGCGACACTGGCCCCCGTCACGCCGGAGGACGTCCACGACGCCCTCACCGCGGCGCCGCGCGCCGAGACCCCGCTCGTGCTGCCCTTCTTCACCGGCGAGCGCGCGACCGGGTGGGCGGGCAACGCGCGCGCCGTGTTCACGGGCGTCTCGTCGTCGACCACGGCCCTCGACCTCTGGCGCGGCGCGGCCGAGGGGGTCGCGCTCTCGTACGCGCGCGTCTTCGAGCAGCTGGTGGTCGCCAACCCGCAGCTGAAGCGGGTCATCGCGTCCGGCGGCGTGACCGGAGACGTCCCCGGCCTCATGCAGATCGTCGCGCAGGCCATCGGCTTCCCGGTGCAGGTCGTCGACGTCAAGCGCGTGACGATGCGCGGCGCCGCCGTGCTCGCGGCCTCGGTGCTGCATCCCGGCCAGCCGCCGGCTCTCATCCCCCCGACCGAGCTCACCGAGCCGAGCGCCGACCAGCAGCCGTACTACGCCGACCTGCTCGCGCGCTTCACCGCCGTGTACGACGGCGTCATCGCCCGGTAGCGCCCCGCCCCCGCGCCCGCCTCATTCCGCGAGCGCCGTCACCGGCGACACCCGGGTGGCCAGCCGGGTCGGACCCGCCGACGCGATCGCGGTCAGCGCCGCCGTCGCGGCCACGACCACGACCGTGGGCCACAGCGGCAGCTGCGGCAGCACGAACGTGCTCGTGCCGACGGCCTGGGGCGACACCGGCACCGACCCGAGGAGCGATTGGGCGCCCGCCCAGCCGTAGACCGTTCCGAGAGCGATTCCCAGCGCGGATGCCGTCACCGTCAGCTGCGCCGCCTCGACCAGGACCATCCCGCGCACCTGCGCGCGCGAGAGGCCGAGCGCGCGCAGGAGCCCCAGCTCGCGACGGCGCTGCACGATGCCGAGCGTGAGGAGGTTCACGAGCCCGACCCCCGCGATGACGGCCGAGACCGCGACGAGGCCCATCATGATCGCGGCGAACGCGTCGATCGTGACGGCCAGCTCGGGCTGGATGGCGCCGCCGGACGCGGCCGCGAGCACGGCTTTCGTCGACTCCACGGCGACGGCGAACATCATGACCAGCGTCACCCCGATCACGACGCCGATCGCCATCCGGCTGGAGCGCTCCGGATGCCGCCCGAGGCTGCCCGCCGCGAGCCGCGCCGGCGCGGACTGCCCGAACAGCGGCGCCGCGGCGCGGAGGATCGGCGGCATGACGAGGGCCGCGCCGAGCGCCAGTCCCGTGAAGGAGAGGATGCCGCCGGTGAAGGCCACGACGACGCCGAACGGCGAGACGAGCCCGAGCACGATCCCGCCGGCCAGGAGCAGCACCCCGAGCACGAGCAGCACGATCGCCAGGGCGTTGCGGCCGGTGCGCCGCGCGACGGCCTCGGGCGACGCCTCCACCGTGGCTCCGAGCGCCTGCAGCGGGGTGACGGCGAGCACGCGCCGGGAGCCCGCCCAGGCGGCCGCCCACGTCGTCAGCACGACCGCGACCGCGGGGACGACGAGTGCCGCGTGGAGCACCGAGTGGTGGAGGTCGAGGTTCAGCATCCGGTTCGACACGGCCACGCCCGCCGAGGCGATCGCGAGCCCGACGCCGAGGCCGGCGGCGGCGCCGATCGCCTCGACCGCGAGGCCCTGGCGCGCGAG
>NZ_JBDIAB010000301.1:0-2768 GCF_039812165.1 Microbacterium sp. | reverse complement strand
GAACGGCGTCGGCACGCTGGCCGACGACGAGGCGCTCGCGGCTCTGCGCGAGAAGCTCTCCGGTCGCTGAGCGACTGAGCACACGAGAGGCCGGGACCTGCGGGTCCCGGCCTCTCGGCGTCTTCTCCCGTTGCGCGTGCGTTTTGCGTGCGCCTATGCCCAGCGGAAATGCGTGGCCCCCAGTCCACGCCGCTTTCTGTGCAACGCAGACGACCCCAGGAGTGCGCATGGACCAGACCTCGACGCCTGTGCGACGGAGCAGGACGACGATCGTGAGACTCGCTCTGGCATCCGTCGCCGTTCTCGGTGTGGGCGCCGCCATCACCACCGCCGCGTGGACCGACCAGGCCTGGTTCACCGCCGAGGCGAGCACGGCGCACGTCGAGCTCTACGGCGCGCTCGCGGTCGACGGCGTATGTCCGTCCGCGGACCCCGATCTGTACGACGAAGCCGACGATCTCGCAGGCGCCGTGCAGATCACGCTGGCGTCGGGCTCGTTCGCGGGGCTCGTGCCGGGCGATGAGCGCGCCGTCGGCATCTGCCTCTTCAACGGCGCGACCGTGCCGCTCTCGGTGAGTCTGGGCGCGCCTGATCTGACCGATGATCCGTTGTTCGGCGGCGCCGACCCGGCGGACCTCGAGGTGCAGGTCGCCGGCGCCGCCTTCGCGACGCAGACCCTGGCCGCGAACACCGTGCTTCCGCTCGACGTCGTCGTCACGACCCCGGACCCGTGGTCGGACGAGATGCAGGACCAGACCTCCGGTGTGATCGAGCTCGTCTTCACGGGCTCCACCGACCTGCCGTGAGGCCGGTGTGAGCAAGCTCGGGGCGTCGGTGTGAGCCGCGCCGTGCGCGCCCCCGGTCGCCGCCTCTCGTATGCGGTGGCCGGGTTCGTGATGCTCGCGCTCGGGCTGGCTCTGGCCCTGACGCAGACGGGGCAGGCACGAGCCGTCGAGGGCGTCGATGTCGCCGTCTCGTTCGACGACCTGCGGCCAGGCGAGACCCGTGCCGATGGGGGCACCTACGAGCTCGCGCGCGACGCCCGCCTCGTCGAGTTCGCGTGGACGGAGCGCGACGGCATCCTGCGCGACGCCGAGATCGCCGTCGAGGCGTGCGATGCGACGGGCGGATGCCACGACGCGACGCGCGCGGACGGTGCGGCGTTCCCGGCCGGCGCGGTGCGCATCACGCTCACCGTGACCCTTGCCGACGACGTGGCGCCCGATGCGCGCGGTGTCGCGACCGGACGGCTGACGTTCGTGGCCGACGACGAGCTCGCCGTGACCGGCGGCACCGTGTCGGACGCGCTGCTGTGGGGCGTCGCGCTGACGCTCTCCGGCGCTGCCGTGCTGGCCGCGGCGTCCGCCGCCCGCCGCCGTCGTGTCGCGACCGACCCGACACCCGAGGACTGAGGACCCATGCGCGCGATCCGGATCGTCGGCAACGCCCTGCTGTGGGCGGCGGCGGTGCTCGGCGTGCTCTCGGGAGCGCTCTGGATCGCCCACGGGCTCGGGCTGGTGCAGCCGCTGGTCGTCGTGTCAGGGTCGATGCAGCCGGCGATCCGCACCGGCGATCTGATCATCGCGACATCGACCGATGTCGACGACCTGCACGTCGGCGACGTCGCGAGCCTGCGTTCCGCGCACGGCGACGGGCTCGTGACCCACCGCGTGATCGAGATCGTCCCGCGGGGAGACACGGTCGAACTGCGCATGCAGGGCGACGCCAACGACGTGCCCGACGCCGAGACGTACGCGGTCGGCGCGAACGAGCGTGTGCTGACGCCGGTGCTGACCGTGCCCGGCGGCGGCCACGTGGTGCAGACCCTCACGCGACCCGGCGTCGCGATCCCGCTCGTGGTCTCGATCGCGGCGCTGATCCTCCTCGCGGCGATCCCGCCCTCGCGGGCACGCCGGGGTGAGACCGCCATGGCTGACGCGGCGGATCCCGCTGCGGCGCGTTCGGACGCGGCAGGCGACCACGCGGGCGTGGATGCGGCGGATCACGGAGCCGGCACCTGTGCCGATGGTCGGGAGCGTGTCGCATGACCCCCCGGACTCGGGTGCCGCGGCCGGCGCTCGTCGCACTCGGAGCGGGGATGTTCGCGGTCGCGCTCGGCACGGTCGCGACCTCGACCGCCGCGTGGACGGACCCGGGGCGGTTCGCAGTGGAGGCCTCGACCGGGGAGTGGGGCGCGCCGACCAACGAGTTGGGCGAGTGCGAGGTCCTGCAGCTGCCCGGGCCGGAGCCCGTGCCCGACTCGTACTGCACGATCACGACGCTCGATGTGCGGAACGTCTACCCCGGCGACGGCACCGACATCATGGAGATCCACGCCGAGTTCGAGGCGTCGCACGGGCCGGTGGGCTACGTCTACTGGTTCCGAGTGGATGCGAGCGCGGCCGAGGACGGCCCGGATTGGGGCCAGCAGATGCCCGAGGACTGGAACTGGGACACCAGCGCCACGTTGAACGTGGACAGCTACGATCCTGTCCCCGGATACCGCTGCGACAGCCTTCCGATCGTGGAGGGGATCGCCAAGCCCACCGAGAACCCCCGCTTCACGATCATGCTCGCGGAGGACGTCGACGCGCCCGCCGCGAACAACCGCAACTGCGAGCCGCCACCCTGATGACCGACAGATCGGGCCCGCCACGCCGGTGCCGTCCGGGCTGCGACACGGCTACAGGCGCGCGATCTCCTGCCGCGGCCGCACCGCGATGTCGGTGAGCTGCGTGTCGGGCGGCGCGTCCACGACGAAGCGCACG
>NZ_JBDIAB010000300.1:0-2768 GCF_039812165.1 Microbacterium sp. | reverse complement strand
GGCATCCTGTCGGGCGTCGTCGACGGCGAGATCGTGGATGCCGTGGGCAAGGCGGTCGCGCTCACCGAGTGGGCCGCGTCGTACGCCGTGCCCCTCGCGCGCACGATCGCGATCGGCGACGGCGCGAACGACCTGCTCATGATGGCCGAGGCCGGGCTCGGACTGGCGTTCAACGCGAAGCCCGCGGTGCGCGCCCAGGCGGACCTCGTGGTGGGGCCGATCGACCTCGCCGAGGTCGTCGCGCTCCTGCCCTGACGGATCCCGGAGGACGCGCGGTGCTTTACGACCTCGAGCCGAACCCGGGAGACTGAGGCATGGAAGAAATCGAGCTGATCGCCGTCGGCGCGATCCTGCTGGTCGTGGCCACGGCGATCCTGGCCGGCCGCATCGGCGTCGCCGCTCCGCTCCTCCTGAGCGTGCTCGGGGTGGGCATCGGATACCTGCCGTTCATCCCGCTCATCGAGGTCGAGCCCGAGATCATCCTGCTCCTGGTCCTGCCGCCGCTGTTGTACGCGGCGGCGGTGAACCTGCCGCTCGTCGACTTCCAGCGCAACTTCCGGCCCATCGTGGGGCTCTCGGTCGTGCTCGTGATCATCTCGGCCGTCGTCATCGGCATGCTCGTCAACCTGCTGGTGCCGGTGATCCCGCTGCCCGTCGCGATCGCCCTCGGCGCCGTCGTCAGTCCGACGGATGCCGTCGCCGCGACCTCGATCGGCAAGAAGCTCGGCATGCCGCGGCGGCTCGTCGCCATCCTCGAGGGCGAGAGCCTCGTCAACGACGCCACCTCCCTCGTGCTCCTGAAGGCGGCCCTGGCCGCGGTGGCGAGCAGCTTCACGTTCTGGAGCGCCGTCGGCAGCTTC
The DNA here is from genome assembly GCF_039812165.1 of Microbacterium sp. Taxonomy (GTDB): domain Bacteria; phylum Actinomycetota; class Actinomycetes; order Actinomycetales; family Microbacteriaceae; genus Microbacterium. Next base: position 1,908 of record NZ_JBDIAB010000300.1, on the reverse strand, counting down.
AGCTACGCGGTCGCCGCGGCGATCGTCATCGGCCTGGTCGTCGGTTTCGTGACCGTGTGGATCCGCTCGAAGCTCGCGAACCCCGTCTACGACACGGTCATCTCGTTCACGGTGCCGTTCGTCTCGTTCATCCCCGCCGAGCACGCCGGCGCGTCGGGCGTGCTCGCCGTCGTCGTCACGGGGCTCTACGCCGGGCACCACTCCGCCACGCGGTTCAGCGCCCACGCGCGGCTGAACGAGCGGCTCAACTGGCGCACCGTCCAGTTCATCGTCGAGAACGGCGTGTTCCTGCTGATGGGCCTGCAGCTGCACGGGCTCGTCGAAGAGGTGGTGCACTCGCACTGGGATCTGTCGTACGTCGTCTGGCTCGGTCTGCTGGTCGTCGTCGTGCTGATCGCCCTGCGCGCGCTGTTCGCCGTGCCCCTCCTGCTGTACATGCGCGGCGCGGCGCGGCGCTACGTCGGACGCAGCTGGGCGCTCTCGCGAGGCGCCGATCGCGCACGCCAGGGCGGGTCGCGCAGCGCGGCGCGGCTCGAGCGGCTCGAGGCGCTGCAGCGCCGCTCCGAGGCCGACCTCGAGCACGAGCAGGAGCAGGGACTCGGCTGGCGCGAGGGCGTCGCGCTCTCGTGGGCGGGCATGCGCGGCGTCGTCACGCTCGCCGCAGCCCAGAGCATTCCGCACGATGTGCCCGATCGCGCCCAGGTCGTGCTGATCGCGTTCATCGTGGCCATCACGACCCTCCTGCTGCACGGCCTGACGCTCCCGGCGATCATCCGGCGGCTGTGGACCGCCGACGCCGCCGACTCCGGCGTCCGGGGCCTCGCCGCGCTCAGCGCCGACATCGTCAAGGCGGGCAACGAGGCGCTCGACGAGGAGATCAAGCTCGAGCAGGCCGATCCGACGCGGCCCGAGCTCGACCCGGCCCTCATCGCGCGCGTGCGCGCGGGCGGCAAGAACGCGCTCGCCTCGCTCGCGCTGTCGCCGACGCACAGCGCGTCGCACACGCCCGGCGAGGAGTCGCCGGCGCACGCGTTCGTGCGGCTGTCGACCGTCGTGCTGCAGGCGCAGCGCGACGCGCTGCTGGAAGAGCGCGCGATCGGCCGCTACGACTCCGAGATCCTCCGTCAGGTGGGCATCGCCCTCGACGTCTACGAGGCCCGGCTGGAGCCGCCGTCCGACCACTGAACGACGGATGCCGTACACCGCGCGACCGGCGCCGATCGCGATGTCGGAGGGCGGGCGTAGCGTCGATGGCATGGACGTCATCATGGTTCCCGGTCTCTGGCTCGACGCATCGTCGTGGGACGACATCATCCCGGCCCTCGAGGCCGCAGGGCACACGCCGCACCCGCTCACGATGCCCGGCACGGGCGCCTCGGCCGAGGAGTCGGCCGCGATCGGCATGTCCGACTGGATCGACGCCGTGGTCGCCGAGATCGATCGCCACGACGATCCGGTCGTGCTGGTCGGCCACTCCGGCGGCGGCAGCGTCGTATGGGGAGCGGCCGACGCACGACCCGACCGCGTCGCCCGCGTGATCTTCGTCGACAGCGTCCCGCCGCACGACGGCGGCGCGATCTCCGAGTTCGAGGTCTCCGGCGGCGTGGTCCCGTTCCCCGGCTGGGACTTCTTCGACGACGAGGACGTCGCCGACCTCGACGCCGAGACGAGGGCGCGCACCGCGCCGCTCGCGCAGAGCGTGCCCGCCCGGGTACCCACCGACCCGATCGCGCTCCGCGACGACCGGCGCCACGGCATCCCGGTGACGCTCCTGATGGGCCGGCTCGACGAGCCGCAGTTCCGCGAGACGATCGCGCAGTGGGGGCCGTACGCCGCGGAGTTCGAGGCCATCGACGACGCCGAGGTCGTGCGGCTGGGCACCGGCCACTGGCCGCAGTTCTCCGACCC
>NZ_JBDIAB010000299.1:0-2770 GCF_039812165.1 Microbacterium sp. | reverse complement strand
ACGCGCTCGTACTCCGCGGCGGTCACCCGCAGCCGCCGCACGAGCTCGGCCGCCCCAGCGCGCGCCTCGTCGACGCGGATCGCGGCCACCCGCGCCCGCGTCGACGCCACGTCGCCGTCGAACGGCCCGAGCCCGGCCAGCACGCCGCCCACGTGCGCCAGCTCGCCCGCGAGATCGTCGCACGCCGCGGCGACGCCCTCGAATCCCGATGCCGCGTGCCGCACGCTGTCGGTGTCGACGACGACCGTGCCGCCGCCCCGGATGTCGAGGTCATCGCTCACGCTCGGGCCCCCGGCCTCGCCCGCTCGTTCACGGTCGACCGGCGACGACCGCAAGACGAAGCCCCGTCGCAGGACGCCGCGCCTCCGCGAGACGAAGCTCCGTCGCAGGATGCCGCCCGGTCACTCCGTGCCGCCGCCAGGTCGCAAGACGATGCCTGATCGCTCGCCGCCGCCCCGCCGGCCGCGGGCCGGCGACGACCGCTCCCCGACCGGAGCGCCCCGCACAGGCCGGCCGGCAACGCGCACCCCCCGCTCACCCGACCCCGCTCCCGCCCGCCACCGCGCCGCGGACGCGCACGAACGCGACCTCGTCGCGCAGCCCGTCCAGCTCCGTCGCGAGCAGGTCGAGCGCCTCGACCCACGACGCGACCGCGGCGCGGAACGCCTCGGCGCCGCGCGACTGCCACGCGGTCTCGTGCGCCAGCGCCTCGGCACGGCGCCGGATGCCGTGCAGCTCGTCGCACACGGCATCCACCCGCGCGCGGGCGAGCTCCAGGAGGTCGAGGGGGTCCACGCGACGATCGTGCACCGCCCGCCGCCGTCCGCGAGCCGGCATCCCACGATCGGTGGACAGCCCGCCGGGATCGGCGGATGTGTAGGAATCCTCGCCCGCCCCGCCCCGCTTCGGCGCCCGAGACGGCCCCCGACCACAGATCGGTGCGAACCCCTGTGCAGGATGCCCCGTGACGCGCACAATGGTGTGATGTCCCCGCACGTGGAGCCCTTTCGCGTGATGTTCGTCTGCACGGGGAACATCTGCCGGTCTCCCATGGCCGAGGTCGTGTTCCGGTGCCTCGCGGAGCGCGCGGGACTGCGCGATCACCTGGTCGCGTCGAGCTCGGGGCTGGACGACTGGCACGTCGGAGAGTGCGCCGACTCGCGCACGGTCGCGGCGCTGCGTCGGCGCGGCTACGACGGCTCGGCCCATCGCGCGCGCCAGTTCGCGGTCGCCGACTTCGAGCGCCACGACCTGCTGGTGGCCCTCGACCGGTGGCACTCGCGGGCGCTCGCGGTGCAGGCGCCGACCCCGTCCGACGCCGACAAGATCGCCCTGCTGCTCTCGTTCGACCCGGAGGCCGGCGGCAGGCTCGACGTGCCCGACCCCTACTACGACGGCGGCCGGATGTTCGACGAGGTCCTCGGTATGATCGAACGAGCGAGTCGAGCGCTCTTCGGCCAACTCGAACCCGCCCTCCGCCAGCCCCGCTGAGCCGATCGCCCAGGCCAGGGTTCGGCGCCGCGCGAGGGCTCCCCGCGATCGGAGCACCGTGACGTCCCTGCCCCCCCAGCCCCTCAGCCCCCTCGACGGACGCTATCGCGCCGCCGTCGGCGCTCTCGCCGACCACCTGTCCGAGGCCGGCCTCAACCGCGCCCGCGTCGAGGTCGAGGTCGAGTGGATCATCGCCCTGACCGACCGCGGGCTGTTCGGTTCGGCGCCCCTCTCCGACGCCGACAAGCAGTCGCTGCGCGCGCTCTACCGCGACTTCGGGCAGGCCGAGATCGACTGGCTCGCCGCGAAGGAGGCGGTCACCCGCCACGACGTGAAGGCCGTCGAGTACCTCGTGCGCGAGCGCCTGTCGGCCCTGGGCCTCGACGCGATCGCCGAGCTCACCCACTTCGCGTGCACGAGCGAGGACGTCAACTCCGCCGCCTACGCCCTCACCGTCAAGCGCGCCGTCGAAGACGTGTGGCTTCCGAAGCTGCACGCCGTGATCGCGGCCCTGCGCGCGCTCGCCGTCGAGCATCGGGATGCCGCGATGCTCTCGCGCACGCACGGACAGCCCGCGACGCCGTCGACGATGGGCAAGGAGCTCGGCGTCTTCGCGTGGCGCCTCGCGCGCGTCGCGCGCCAGGTCGAGGGCGGCGAGTACCTCGCCAAGTTCTCCGGCGCGACCGGCACCTGGTCGGCGCACCTGGCCGCGGCCCCCGACGTCGACTGGCCGGCGCTGTCGCGCGCGTTCATCGAGGGCCTCGGCGTCGAGGACAACATCCTCACGACGCAGATCGAGTCGCACGACTGGCAGGTCGAGCTGTACGACCGCGTGCGTCACGCCGGCGGCATCCTGCACAACCTCGCCACCGACGTGTGGACCTACATCTCGCTGGGCATGTTCGCCCAGATCCCGGTCGCCGGCGCGACGGGATCGTCGACCATGCCGCACAAGATCAACCCGATCCGCTTCGAGAACGCCGAGGCCAACCTCGAGATCTCGGGCGGGCTGTTCGCGACCCTCGCCTCGACGCTCGTGACCAGCCGCCTGCAGCGCGACCTCACCGACTCGACGACGCAGCGCAACATCGGCGTCGCGTTCGGGCACTCGCTGCTCGCCCTCGACAACCTGCAGCGCGGGCTGCGCGAGATCTCGCTGTCGCGTGACGTGCTCCTCGCCGACCTCGACGCGAACTGGGAGGTCCTCGCCGAGGCGATCCAGACCGTCGTGCGCGCCGAGATCGTCGCCGGACGCTCCGCGATCACCGACCCGTACGCG
>NZ_JBDIAB010000298.1:0-2777 GCF_039812165.1 Microbacterium sp. | reverse complement strand
CCGACGACACGTGCGTGCGCGGGGCGATCGAGGGGCGCGACGACGAGGCCATCGGCGGTCAGCTCAACGAGCGGCTCGCGATGCTCGCCGAGGCGTTCATCGTCCGAGACTGAGCGGCCGCCGGCATCCGCCGTTCGGCGTCAGTCCGCTGTGCGGGCGGCCAGCAGGGCGTGGCAGCGGGCGAGGCGATCGAGCCACCAGGCGGTGCGGTCGGCGGGTGCCGCGACCTCGGCCACCCGGTCGGGGACGACGCGTCGCACCGGCAGCACGCCGCCCTCGGGCCGGAGCGGCGCCGAGGCCGCGTCGGCCTCGAACAGGGCCGCGGTGCCGAGCCCGCAGTCGAACTCCAGGTCGGGGAGGGCCGCGGCGAGGGCGAGGCCCATGGACAGGCCCACGGACGTGTCGAGCGCGCTCGACACGACGGCGGGAAGGCCCGCCTCCGCGACGATCTCGAGCGCGCGCCGCACGCCGCCGAGGGGCTGCGTCTTGACGACGAGCAGGTCGGCGGCGCCCGCACGCGCGACCGCGAGCGGGTCGGCGGCCTTGCGCACGCTCTCGTCCGCCGCGATCGGGATGCCCATGTAACGCACGCGCCGCCGCAGCTCGGCGAGCTCGTCGAGGCTCGCGCACGGCTGCTCGACGTACTCGAGGTCGAACTCGGCGAGCGCGTGCAGGGCGTGCTCGGCCTCGTCGAGGTTCCAGGCCCCGTTCGCGTCGATCCGCACCCGCCCCTCCGGACCGAGCGCCGCGCGCACCGCACGCACGCGCGCGACGTCGTCGGCGAGGCGCTGCCCGCGCTCGGCGACCTTGACCTTGGCCGTGCGGCATCCGTCGAAGCGTTCCAGGATGCCGGGAACCTCGGTGGCGGGCACCGCCGGCACCGTCGCGTTGACGCGGACCTCGTCGCGCACCGGTGCGGGCTGCGGCGTCCAGCCGAAGTCGATCGCGGCGGCCAGCCAGGTCGCCGCCTCGGCGTCGTCGTACTCGGCGAACGGCGAGAACTCGGTCCAGCCCTCCGGTCCCTCCAGCAGCACGGCCTCGCGCACGTCGATCCCGCGGAAGCGCGTCGTCAGCGGCAGGGCGACGACGCGCGCGGAGACGAGCAGCTCGGGCAGCGGGGGGAGCGTCACGCCTCCATCCTGACAGGTCGCCCGGTGCCGTCGCCTCCGGTGCTCCGCGTGGGCCGGAGGTGCTCGGATCTGAACCACACGGCATAGTGCCCTTGACAGTAGTGTGTGTCACACAGTATCGTGTGATCTGTGAGCGAGACAGAGGCATTGGACACGCACCTCCAGGAGCTGCGGCGCGGCACCGTCGTCCTCGCGTGCCTGCGGCTGCTCCGTGAGCCCGGCTACGGGTACGGACTGCTGGAGGACCTGCAGGCCCGGGGCTTCGACACCGACGCGAACACGCTGTACCCGCTCCTGCGCCGACTCGAGAAGCAGGGGCATCTCACGAGCGAGTGGAACACCGACGAGGCCCGTCCGCGCAAGTTCTACCGCACCAGCCCGGCCGGGCTGCGCCTGGCCGAGGCTCTCACCGACGACTTCCGTGCGCTCGCCGAGGCGATCGCCACCCTTCCGAAGGAGGACTGACATGGACACCGCCACCCTCACCGATCGCTACGTCGACGCCGCGATGCGCACCGTGCCCGAGAAGCAGCGCGCCGACCTGGCCGCGGAGCTGCGGGCATCCATCGACGACGACATCGACGCGCGGCTCGAGCAGGGCGAGCCGCGCGAGAGCGCCGAGCGCGCCGTCCTCGTCGAGCTCGGCGACCCCGACGTGCTCGCCGCGCGATACACCGACCGTCCGCTGCAGCTGATCGGGCCGCGCTACTTCCTCGACTGGTGGCGACTGCTGAAGCTCCTGCTGTGGATCGTCACGCCGCTCGCCGCGTTCGGCGTGGCGCTCGGCAAGGTGCTCTCCGGCGCCTCGTTCGGCGAGGTCGCCGGCACGGTCGCGAGCGTCACGCTCGCGGTCATCGTGCACCTCGCGTTCTGGACGACGCTCGTCTTCGCCCTCATCGAGCGGTATCCGCAGGCGGGCGCGAACGCAGCATCCCGCTCGCGCGGTCGCGGTCGAGCCCCGCTCGTCGAGTGGAGCCCCGACCAGCTGCCCGACCCGCGCGAGAACGGCGCGGCCTTCTCGGACATGATCGCCAGCATCGTGATGCTCGCGGTGGGCGCCGGTGCGGTGCTGTGGGACCACTTCCTCGGCTTCGTGCCCGGCACGCGGCTGCCGTTCCTGCACCCCGACCTGTGGCCGTGGTGGATCGGCGCGCTCCTCGTCGTGATGGCGATCGAGGCGGTGCTCGCGGTCGTCGTCCACGCGGCGGGTCGCTGGACCTACCCGCTCGCGGTCGCCAACACCGTGCTCGCGCTCGTCGTGGCGGTGCCCGCGCTGTGGCTGCTCATGCAGGGCCAGCTCCTCAACCCGGACTTCTGGCCGACGCTCGTCACCGACGGCGAGGCCGAGAACGTCAGCCGCGTCGTCGCGACGGTCACGGGCTTCGGCATCGCCGGGATCGCCGCGTGGGACGTCATCGACGGGTTCCTCAAGGCGCGCCGGTCGCGGTGAGCCCCGCGGGACGACGGGTGGGCGGTCAGCCCACCCGTTGGCCGCACATGCCGCACACGCCCGTGGCGGGCACCTCGACGAAGCAGTCCGGGCACATCGTGCGGGGGCGCTCGACGACGGACGCCTTCCGCGGCGCGGCGGCGCGGCGTTCGCGAGCGGGCCGCGCGCCCGCGCGGGCGGGGGCTCCCACGGACGCC
>NZ_JBDIAB010000297.1:0-2781 GCF_039812165.1 Microbacterium sp. | reverse complement strand
GCACAGCAACACGCCCGACGCACAGTCCGTGTTCCCGCCGTGGGCCCAGTGCTCGCAGTGGTGGGCTTCGCAGTAGGCAGGGGGTCGGTCGCAGCCGGGCCAGAGGCATCCGCCGTCCCGGATGGCCATGACGAGCTTCTGCCGGGCGCTGTAGAGGCGTGCTTCTCGGCCGAGGTCGAGGGGGGTGCCGCAGGTGTCCAGGTGCGCCTCGATGCTCCCCGTCGCGCACAACGCCCGCTCCAACACCGACCCCGGGATCGTCACGGTTCCATCCTCGGTATGCGCGGCGGCGACCAACCGCCCCAGGACATCACGGTGGGCCGTCTCCCCGGTGACCGTGTCGGTCAGAGTCACCAGGCGCACGCCGGCTTCTTTCGTCCCGTACACGTCTTTCGCGTTCGCGAGCGCGCCGGCGCGCAGCACGTCGAGGAACAGGTCATAGGCGAGCTGATCATTGGTCCGCGGATCGTTGACCAGGGCGTCGGCCTGCTTCTTCTCGTCTGCGGCGACGAAGCGGGGCCCGCCACGCCGCGGTGAGAGGGCGGTGTCCATGAGGGAGCGGAACCAGGCGCCGGCTTCCTCGTCGAACACGACATGCGCCGCGGGGAGGCCGTCCGAAGTGGTGGACCACCGGTAGGCGCGCTTGGCGAACCTGACCGCGTATCGGTCTTCCGCCCCGGCGGGGTCGAGCATGTCCCGTAACACCCGGGCTCGGGAGGCGAGGTCCTCCACCGTGCACAACGGTGCTTCCGCGGCCAGCTCCCGCGCCGCCGCACGCCACGCCGCCACCACGGTCTCGGCGTCGTGTCTGTCCGCGCCCGACCCGCGCCCACCGGCGCCGGTGCCGCCGGCATCGCCGATATCGCCATCATCGCCGAGGTCCGCACCGGTATCGCTGCCGGTGCCCGTGACGGTCTCGTTCGTCCCGACGCCGAGCACGCGTCCGACAGGGGGCTCGCCGAGCCCGGTCTTGATCGCGTGCAGCTGCCCGGTCGTAAGCGCCCCGGCCAGCAGCGCCACCCGGAGCGGCTCATGCCACGGCGTCACTGCCGCGGCATCCGACGCACTGCCGGCATCCGTTCCGGTCTCATCCGGACTCCCGCTGCCCGTGCCCGGCCCGTCCGGCCCGTGCCCGCCGGTGCCGTCTCCCGCGGGGCCGCCGATCCCGTCCAGCAGCGCCTCGCCGACCTTGACGGCCCGGATCGCTTCGCCCCGCGTGACACCCGTCACGTCGCGGACGAACTCCACCGTGTTGCGATGCCCGGTGCCTTGCACGAGTCCGCCGTGACCGCGATCGCGGCCCGAGCGAGTCGCGGCGACACCGACCAGCACGGCCTGCAACGTCGCGACCTGCTTCTGCAGCCCGGCCACCATCCCGAGTGCGTCACGCACGGACGCGTCGCTGAGCCGCACCGCCGAACCCGGCAACTCGCCCGCGGGCACGTTGAGCTCCGCGAACACACCGAACCCCGCCACCGCGGTGCTCATGTCGTCGAGGAATCCCATACCCGAAGCATCGCACATACCTCCGACATTGAAACCTCGACCGCTGTCCAGTCGCCCCGATCAACCCACGCAGATCGTGGGGCTCGTCGAGCGGCATCGTCGGCCGCGACAAACTCGCCCGGGGTGGGTCGGGTTCACGAACGCACCAAGTTCCGCGGACACGCCTATCCCGTCACGGCAGTGCTCTTGTCGGGGGAATCCTACCTGAACAATCAGATATATATTCGATACTGAGGAGAGCGCGAAGCGACTCCCGCGCGAGGCGGCCCGCGCCCGGCACGCGCGGCTCGCGCGCAGACCGGCTCAGGCGACGGATGCCGTGAGCACCGCCCGCGCGGTCGTCGAGCGGCGCCGGGCCACGGCGAGCGTGGTCGCGACGAACGCGAGCAGCGACCACACGACGAGCCCCGCGATCGCGGCACCGGCCCCGCCGGCGGTGGTGAGTGCCGACAGCAGCGCCTGGTACGCCGGCGTCGTGGGCATGAGCGCCGCGAGCGACGACAGGAATCCCGGCACCGTGGAGACCACCCCGGTGGCCACCGAGAGCACGCCGACGAGCGCCGCGACCCAGCGGCCCGCGCCTCCGAGCACCGCGACCAGCGCCTGGTTGACGGCGGCGAACGCGATGCCCGAGACGACGCACAGGAGCGCGAACGCCGACCACGACGCCCAGTCGTAGGTCGCGGCGAGCTGCACGACGCCGGCCACGAGCAGTCCCTGCGCGGCGCCGAGCGCGGCGGCGGGGGCGAGGCCGCGCAGGGCCAGCACGAACGACGGCCGGCGCGAGCTGAGCACCTGCCGCGGCACCGAGCGGAGCGCCACGAACGACGCGAGCCCGCCGAACCACAGCGCGAGGGTCGCGAGCAGTGGGATCGCCGACGCGCCGAACAGGTTCGACGAGATGCCGTCGGCCTGCACGGGGTTCGCGACGACCTCGGCGAGGTCGGTCGCCTCGCCCTCGGTGTACGACGGCACCGATCCGGCCGCCGTCGACAGGCCGTCGGCGAGCGAGCGGGTGCCGCCCGCGAGCTGCGAGGCACCGGTGCCGAGCTCGGACGTGCCGGTCGCGAGGGCGCCGAGCCCGTCGGCGAGTTCCTGCGATCCGCTGGCGAGCTGGTCGGCGCCGCCCGCGAGCTGCCCGGCACCGCCGGAGAGCCCGCGCGCACCCGTGGCGGATTGGTCGATGCCGCCCGCGAGCGGAGCCATGCCGGCGGCCAGCTGGTCGGCGCCGTCGGCGATGGTGTTGAGCTGCGCGGCGAAGCCGGCGGGCGCCTG
>NZ_JBDIAB010000296.1:0-2789 GCF_039812165.1 Microbacterium sp. | reverse complement strand
GTGCCGCCGAGCGCCGCGGCGAGCACGAAGATGCACCACCCGCGCAGCAGCAGGTGCCCGGAGGTCTCCCGCGGCGGTGCGGCCGGGGGCCGCGCGATGGGGTGGCTCGTGTAGACGGTCATCGTCTGATCAGGGTATCGCGGGGCCCCGTCCGCGCGCCGTCGCGGGCCGATGTCCGCGGGCGGGATCGTTAGGCTGGGGAGATGCTCGTGCCCCTGTCCAACGACCCGCGCGACTACGCGTGGGGCTCGCCCACGCTCCTCGCCGAACTCGAGGGCCGCCGGCCTTCGGGCCGACCCGAGGCGGAGGTGTGGCTCGGCGACCACCCGGGCTGCCCGGCCCGCGTCGACGACGGCAGCGGACGCACGCTCGACGCGCTGCTGGCCGACCTGGACGCCGCGCCGCTGAGCTACCTGCTGAAGCTGCTGGCCGCGGCATCCCCGCTCTCCATCCAGGTGCACCCGTCGAAGCCGGAGGCGGCGGCGGGCTTCGGCCGCGAGGAGTCGGCGGGCATCGCGCGCGACGCGTCGGCGCGCAACTACCGGGACGCGAACCACAAGCCCGAGCTCATCGTGGCGCTGAGCGAGTCCTTCCGCGCGCTCGTCGGCCTCGGCGCCGTCGCGGACACCCGTCGCCTCGTCGCCGCCCTGGGCGACGGCCGCGGGCCCGCGGCGCTCGCCGCGCACCTGGCCGGCGACGACGCGGCCGACGCACTCCGCGAGACGCTGCGGTGGCTGCTCTCCGGCGAGGCCGCGGGCGCCGTCGACGACATCATCGCGGCGCTGGACACCGCGTCGGACGCCGAGTTCGCCGCCGAGCTGGCCGCCGCCCGCGAGGTGGCCGCCGTCTACCCGGGCGACCCGGGCGTGATCGTGGCCCTGCTGATGAACCTGGTCGAGCTGCGCCGCGGCGAGGCGCTCTTCCTCGACGCGGGCATGCTGCACGCCTACCTCGAGGGCCTCGGCGTCGAGATCATGGCCGCGAGCGACAACGTGCTGCGCGGCGGACTGACGCCCAAGCACGTCGACGTGGCCGAGCTCCTGCGCATCGTCGACACGACCCCGACCCCGCCGCCGCGTCTGCGGCCGACCACGGCCGACGGCCTCGAGGTGTTCGACCCGGGCGTGGGGGACTTCTCGCTCACGCGCGTCGCCGTGGCCGCCGACGCGTCGCGGCGCGTGCCGCTGCGGGGGCCGGCGATCGTCGTGGCCACGCGCGGGACGGTCGAGGTGGGCGGCGCCGACGGCGGCGCGGCGCACGCGTTGCGCCCGGGACAGGCCGTCTTCGCGACGGCGGACGAGTCCGCGCTCGCGCTGTCCGGGGCTGGCGAGGCTTTCGTCGCGCAGCCCGGGAGTTCCTGAACCGCGACACGCCCGGCGTGTCATGAAGGTTCAATCCGCACTTGAGGCTTTACTATTCGCGACTTGACCGGAGCGAATGACAGCGGTGTAATTAGGGGGCACGCGAAACCGCGTGGGGGGTATACAGGTGGGAGAGGGACATGGTTGGTTACCGTTCCGGCGTGCCCGACAACTGGTTCGTCGATCCGGTCGATCTCGGTGTCCCGGGGGTTCGCCGACCGCTCGAGGCCGACGACGACAACGCGCTCTCGTGGCAGACCGACGCGCTGTGCGCGCAGACCGACCCTGAGGCGTTCTTCCCCGAGAAGGGCGGCTCCACGCGCGACGCCAAGCGCATCTGCTCGTCGTGCGACGTGCGCGGCCAGTGCCTCGAGTACGCCCTGCAGAACGACGAGCGCTTCGGCATCTGGGGCGGGCTCAGCGAGCGCGAGCGCCGCAAGCTCAAGCGTCGCGCCGGCTGAGACGGATCTGGCCGAACCGCGCGCGGATGCCACGTGGTGCGCGCGGGCGCGCCTAGGCTGACCACGTCATGCCCGCCAGAGTTCACGCGCTGCTGGTCGTGCGACCCGACGGGCGCACGCCCGCCGACCTCCACCTGAAGCGGACCCTCGCGGCCCTGGAGGCGCAGACGCGACCCCTCGACCTGCTCACGATCGTGCTGTGCGGCACCGACGCGAAAGTGCGCGAGGTGGCCGCGGCATCCGGCGCCGAGAGCGTCATCGCCATGCCGCGCGGCGCCGGCTACGCCGAGTCGTTGCGCGCGGCGACGGTCCGCCTCGACGGCGACGCGGTGTGGCTGCTGGCGCAGGACACCGCGCCCGAGCCCGAGGCGCTCGCGCGCCTCGTGACGACCCTCGACTCCGCGCCGTCGGTGGCGGTCGCCGCCCCCAAGCTCGTGCGCTGGGCAGACTCCGGGCGCATCGTGTCACTCGGCGTCACGATGACGCGCTTCGGCCGCACGGTGCGGCTCGCCGAGGGCGAGCTCGACCAGGGTCAGCACGACGCGGCCGAGGACGTCCTCGGCGCCGACGTGCGGGGCCTCCTGGTGCGGGCCGACGCCTGGCGCGCCCTCGGCGGTCTCGATCCCGCCCTCGTCGGCGCCGACGAGGGGCTCGACCTCAGCATCCGCGCACGCCTCGCCGGCGCGCGCGTCGACCTCTCGCCGACCGCGCTGGTCGCGGTCGCCGGCGACGGGGTCGCCGGCGTCCCCTCCTCGCACGACGCGCTCCCGGGCATGCGCCGCGCGTTCGCGGTGCGCGCCGCGCAGCTGCATCGCCGGCTCGTGTACGCGCCCGCCGCGGCCGTGGCGCTGCACTGGCTGTCGTTCCTGCCGCTGGCGCTGTGGCGCACGCTCCGCGACCTGCTCACCAAGCAGCCCGGCCGCATCGGCCCGGAGTGGGCGGCCGCGATCGTCGCGATGTGCCGCAT
>NZ_JBDIAB010000295.1:0-2790 GCF_039812165.1 Microbacterium sp. | reverse complement strand
GCGCGCTTCCCGGCCCGCTGGCGGCGCGCCGTCGCCCAGGTGCGCGCCCACCTGCGCGCGCACGACGTCGACGTCGTCGTCGGGTTCGGCGGGTACGCCGCCGCGGCCGCGGCCATCGCCGCGCGGCGCGAGGGCGTGCCGTTCGTCGTGCACGAGGCGAACGCGAAGCCGGGCCTGGCCAACGTGCTGGGCGCCCGCCGCGCGGCGGCGACCGGCGTGGTGTTCCCCGGCACGCCGCTGCGGGGCGCGCGCGTGGTGGGCATGCCGCTGCGCCGCGAGATCGTGGAGCTCGACCGCGCGGCGCTGCGCGACGAGGCCGCCGCCCGCTTCGGGCTCGACGCCTCGCGTCCCGTGCTCCTCGTCTTCGGCGGCTCGCTCGGCGCCCGGCGCCTCAACGAGGCCTTCGCCGGCGCGTGGCGCGACGTGGTCGAGGCGGGCTGGCAGGTGCTGCACGCGGTGGGGGAGCGCAACGAGCTGAGCGACCCGGGCCACCCGGACTACGCGATCGTGCCCTACATCGACCGCATGGACCTCGCGTACGCGCTCGCCGACGCGATCGTCTGCCGCTCCGGCTCGTCGACGGTGAGCGAGATCGAGGCGCTCGGCATCCCCGCCGTCTACGTGCCCTACGCCGTGGGCAACGGCGAGCAGGCCCGCAACGCCCGCTCCGCGGTCGAGGCGGGCGCCGCGCGCCTCATCCCCGACGCGAAGCTCACCGCCGACCGTGTGCGCAGCGACATCGTGCCGCTCCTGGCCGACCCGGCGGCCCTCGAGCGCATGCGCGCGGCCGCGGCGACCGTCGGCTCGCGCAGCGGCACCGAGGGCGTCATCGCCCTGATCGACGAGTCGCTCGCCCGCTGACCCGTGTCGCCGCCTCGCGGCGGACCGCTCGTGCCGGACCGCGAGAATCCGACTGCGCGTCGAGAATCCGCGCCGGGCGTGCAGTCTCGACGCACCGATGGAGTCTCGCGGGACGGAGGGGGCGGGGCGTGGACTGCGCGCGCGGCGCGCGTGCCGCAGGCTCCTTCCAGGATGCCGCGACCTAGACTTGTCGGGTCATGATCAGACCCGACTTGAGCCTGCCCATCCCCGACGACATCACCGCCGCGCACTTCATCGGCATCGGCGGATCCGGCATGTCGGGCCTCGCGGGCATGTTCCTCGACCGCGGCATCCGCGTGTCGGGCTCCGACCGCGCCGACAGCGCCGCGATGCGTGCGCTCGCCGCGCGCGGCGCGACCGTGCACGTGGGCCACGAGGCCGCGAACCTGCCCGACGACGTCGACACCGTCGTGCACACCGGTGCGATCTGGCCCGAGAACCCGGAGTTCGTGCTGGCGAAGGAGCGCGGACTTCACGTCATCCACCGCTCGCAGGCGCTGCACTGGCTCATCGGGCGCCGCCGGCTCGTGTCGGTCGCCGGTGCGCACGGCAAGACGACCTCGACCGGCATGATCGTCACCGCCCTGCGCGCGCTCGACGCCGACCCGACGTTCGTCAACGGCGGCGTCATCGCCGACCTGGGCACCTCGAGCGCGACCGGAGACGACCAGCTGTTCGTCATCGAGGCCGACGAGTCGGACGGCACCTTTCTCCTGTACGACACGTCGATCGCGCTCATCACGAACGTCGACCCCGACCACCTCGACCACTGGGAGACCCGCGACGCGTTCTACGCCGGGTTCGCCCGCTTCGCCGACGACGCGCGCGAGGCGGTCGTGATCTCCTCCGACGACCCCGGCGCCCGCCGCGTGGCCGCGGTGATCGCGCACCCGCGCGTGGTGAGCTTCGGCGAGGCCCCCGACGCCGACGTGCGCGTGAGCGACATCGTCGCCGAGGGCCCGGTGGCCTTCACGGTCTCGGCGGGCGGCGAGTCCGTCCGGGCGCGCCTGGCCGTGCCCGGCGCCCACAACGCGATCAACGCCGCCGGCGCGGTCGCCGTGCTCACGACGCTCGGCTACGAGCTCGAGCCCGCCGTGCGCGCCGTCGAGGGCTTCGGCGGCACCGTGCGGCGCTTCGAGCTGCACGGCACCGAGCGCGGCGTGAGCGTGTACGACGACTACGCGCACCACCCGACCGAGGTCGCCGCGGCGCTCTCGGCCGCCCGCACGGTCGTCGGCGACGGACGCATCATCGCGCTGCACCAGCCGCACACCTACTCGCGCACGCGGGAGATGTTCCAGGAGTTCGCCGACGTGCTCGAGGAGCACGCCGACCACACCGTCGTGCTGGACGTGTACGGCGCCCGCGAGGACCCGATCCCGGGCGTCACCGGCGAGCTCGTCAGCGCGGCCTTCGCCGACCCGGCCAAGGTGCACTACGTCGTGGACTGGCAGGATGCCGCCGACTACACGGCATCCGTCGCCCGCGACGGCGACTTCGTGATCACCCTCGGCTGCGGCAACGTGTACCTCATCATCCCGCAGGTGCTGCAGGCGCTCGCCGAGGCGAGGCGGTAGCACGTGCGGCGGCCGAGCCCGCTGCCGTCGGGGTCTTCGTCGCGGCCGGAGCCTCCGGCGGTCACCCGCGCGCCGTCGCCCGCCGCCGCGGCCCCCGCCGACCCGGATGAGACCGAGACGGTCCCCATCGACCCGCCGTGGCACCTGCGCCGGAAGAAGCCGGCGGCAGAGTCCGACGACGCGCCCACGGCGCCGGTCACCCCGCTGACCGCGGCCCCGGCGGCGACGTCGAAGACGGGCGCGGCCGGCATCGGCCCCGGATCCGTGGACGACACGGCATCCGGCTCGCCGGAGGGGGAGCGCGTCGGCGTGCGCACGGTGTGGTCCGCCG
>NZ_JBDIAB010000294.1:0-2824 GCF_039812165.1 Microbacterium sp. | reverse complement strand
GAGCGGGCGCGGGAACACAGCGC
Source organism: Microbacterium sp. (assembly GCF_039812165.1). Classification (GTDB taxonomy): domain Bacteria; phylum Actinomycetota; class Actinomycetes; order Actinomycetales; family Microbacteriaceae; genus Microbacterium. The sequence goes on along the minus strand of NZ_JBDIAB010000294.1, from coordinate 2,801 downwards.
GCCAGGTGCCGACAGGGCGCGCCCACGAACGGGGAGGACCGCCCGCGGGCCGGACCCTACGCCGAGTCGTCGCGCCGGTCGACGTCGGAGGCGCCGGCCTCGGGCTCGTCGTCGGGCAGCAGCACCGGCCGGTCGATCTGCTTCGCGACCTGCGCCGGGTCGACCACGAGCATGAGCAGCGCGATGATCAGGAGCGTCGCGATGAAGGTGATGCCCGCCACGACGAGTGCCACGACGATCGCGTTCTGCACGTCCTCGGCCGGCTTGGCCTGGAACGCGCCCATCGACACGACGGTCACGATGCCGGCGAAGAGCGCGGCCGCGAACGCCAGCCCGAGCAGCTGCACGGGCTTCATGAGGTCGCGCCGCGTGGGCGGCCGATCGGTCACGCGGCACCTCCCGACGAGCGGGCGGGCTCGGACGCGTCGGCGGGCACCGCGCCATGCGCCCCCTCCGCGGTGCGGCGGGGTGAGAATCCGGCGATCCCGAGGAACACCGCGATGATCGCCGCGTACCCGCCGAAGACGCCGACGGCGATGGAGATGCCGGTGAGCGTGAACTCGCCCGCCTCCGCGATCGCGTAGTGGAGGGCGTAGCCCGGCGAGACGAACAGCAGGGCGACGCCGAGCGCGATCGTGAGCGCGCCGATCAGCACGGCGTCGCGCGCGTTCGGCTCGCGACGCCGCACGATGCCCGCGACGAGCTCGACGATCCCGGTGAGGAGCGCCCATGCGATCACGAGCACGAAGAACAGCGTCGTCGACCGCAGCGCCGGGAAGCCGCCGACCATGCCCGCGACGAGCGTGAACACGCCGAGGAGGATCGCCGGACCGCGGCGCCCCGCCGGCTGGACGAGCCACGCCGACAGCAGCAGCACGATGCCGGTCGCGATCGCGAAGCCGCTGAACACCGCGAGGCCCACGGATGCCGAGTGGTCGGGCGAGAAGGTGATCATCACGGCGGCGAGCGCCGCGAAGAGGGCGCGTGCGAGCTGCACATGACGCGCCTCGAAGGCGCGGGGGGCAGTCTCGGACACGACGAAGCTCTCCACACGATGGAACGGGATGCCACGAGTCTAGACGCTCCGGCACACCCGGCCGGGGAGGCGTCCGGGCGGACGCGGCCCGACGGTCGCGCGCGGCACCGCGAACGCGGCCGACCCGGGGCTCCCATCCGACTCTCGGGGACGACCGACTACCCTTGGACGATTGCGCCTGACGATCGAGAGAGACTCATGGACCTGTCCATCATCGTTCCGACCTTCAACGAGGGTCCGAACGTCGTCGAACTGCTCCGCCGCATCGGCGCGCAGGCCGACGGGCGCAGGTTCGAGGTGATCTTCGTCGACGACTCCACCGACGACACCCCCGACGTCATCCGGGCGGCGGCCGCGGCATCCGACCTGCCGGTGCGGCTGATCCACCGCGACGACCCGGTCGCCGGACTCGGCGGCGCCGTGGTCGAGGGCGTGCGCGACGCACGGGCGCGCTGGTGCCTGGTCATGGACGGCGACCTCCAGCATCCGCCCGAGGACATCCCCCGGCTCCTCGCCCGTGCCGAGCGCGGTGACGTCGACGTCGTCGTCGCCTCGCGCTATGCGGCCGGCGGCGACTCGAAAGGCCTCGCCGACGCGACGCGCACGGTCGTGTCGCGCCTGTCGACGCTCGTGACGAAGGCGATGTTCCCGCGCAAGCTGGCCGGCTGCTCCGACCCGATGACCGGGTTCTTCCTGATCGACCGGGATGCCGTCGACCTCGACGCCCTGCGCCCACGCGGGTTCAAGATCCTGCTGGAGATCCTCGCCCGCCGCCAGCTGCGCATCGCGGAGGTGCCGTTCGCGTTCGCGCCGCGCCATGCGGGCGAGTCGAAGGCCTCGTTCACGCAGGGGGTCCGGTTCCTCACGCAGCTCGCGATGCTGCGGTTCGGCCGCATGTCGGCGTTCGCCCTCGTCGGCGGGGTCGGCGCGATCGCGAACCTCGTCATCATGTGGGGCCTGATCCGGCTCGGCATGGAGTACGTGGTGGCGGCCGTGATCGCGAGCGAGCTCACGATCATCGGCAACTTCCTGCTGCTCGAGTTCCTCGTCTTCGCCGACATGCGCAGCGAGTCGGGCACGTTCCGCCGCCGCTTCCTCGCCTCGTTCACGTTCAACAACCTCGAGGCGATCGTGCGCCTGCCGGTCATGTGGGTGCTCGTCGAGAGCGCGCACGTGCCCAGCGTGCTGGCCGCGGCACTCACCCTGGTCGCCGCGTTCGTGGTGCGGTTCGTCTTCCACGCCCTCGTCGTCTACGCGCCGCGCCGCACGCCGACGACGACCCCGCAGGAGGAGCCGGTGGCGGTCGCCGAGGGCGCGCGCGGCCGTACGCTGGACGCATGACCTCCGACACCATCACGATGTTCGGCGCCGACTGGTGCCGTGACTGCCGCCGCACGAAGAGCCAGCTGGACGGGCTCGGCGTCGCGTACACGTACGTCGACCTCGAGGCCGATCCCGCCGCCGCCGACGTCGCGCGCGAGATCTCCGGGCGCACGAACATCCCCGTGGTGGTGTATCCGGACGCGACCCACCACGTCGAGCCGTCGAACGCCGACGTCGAGGCGAAGCTGCGCGAGCTCGCCCTGATCTGATCGCGCGCCATGGGCTCCCCCGCCGGCACCGACGCCGCAGCGACGCTCACCGCCGCCGAGATCGACGCGATCGACGACGCGATCGCGGCGCTGCGGGCCGGGAGCGCCGCGTGGGCCGCGCTCCCGCTCCCCGGGCGCCGCGCGCTGCTCGACCGCACCCACGCGAGCGTCGC
>NZ_JBDIAB010000293.1:0-2836 GCF_039812165.1 Microbacterium sp. | reverse complement strand
TCGGCGCCGCGGTCTGGGGCGGCCTGTCGCCCGCGATCGCGTCGCTGCTCCTGATCGCCACCGACGGCAACTTCTGGTCGGTCGTCGCGTTCTTCGGAGTGCTGTCGCTGGCCGCGTGGGTCGGCGTGCGGTTCGCCCCGCAGTACTCGGATGCCGCTCCCGTGACCGGCTCCTTGACGGCGCGCCTCGACACCGACACGATCGACAACACGGACCGCACCTGACCGGTCGGCCTCCGCGGGCGGCGCCCGCGGAGGCCGCATCATGCCCGGCGACGCCGCCGCGGCACCGAGACACACAGAGACGAGACCTCGAAGGAACATGGAAACGACCACGAAGCGCACGACCGGCTGGATCGTCATCGAGACGCTGCGCAACTACGGCATCGACACCGTCTTCGGCATCCCGGGCACGCACAACCTGGAGCTCTACCGCCCGCTCCGTGCCCTCGGCATCCGCGCCGTGACCTCTCGCCACGAGCAGGGCGCGGGCTATGCCGCCGACGGCTGGTCGCTGCAGACCGGCAAGCCCGGCGTGATCGTGACCACGAGCGGCCCGGGCCTGCTCAACGCCCTGTCGGCGGCGGGCACCGCCTACTGCGAGTCGCGCCCGATGATCCTCATCTCCCCCGGCCCCGCCCGCGGCAAGGAGTTCGCCGACGTCGGCACGCTGCACGAGACGAAGGACCAGCTGAGCGCCGCCTCGGCCATCGTCGAGTGGGGTCGTCGCGTGCAGACCGCCGACGAGGCCGTGCAGGCCGTGCACGACGCGTTCGAGCTGTTCGCGACCACGCGTCCGCGCCCGGTCTACATCGAGATCCCGCTCGACCTCCTGCAGGAGGAGACCGACATCGCCGCCGAGGCGCTCGCCGCGCGCGAGTTCGAGCCGATCCCCGCACCCGACCCCGCCGCCGTCGCCGAGGCCGCGGCGCTCCTGGCGTCGGCGACAGATCCGGTGATCCTCGCCGGCGGCGGCTCGCGCGGCGCCACCGCAGAGCTGCGCGCCCTCGCCGAACGGCTCGGCGCGCCGGTGGTCACCACCGGCAACGCGAAGGGCGTGCTCGACGAGCACCACCCGCTCGCCCTCGGCGCGAACCTGCGCCTGGCGGCGGCGCGCGATCGCGCGCGAGATGCCGACGTGCTCCTGGTCGTCGGCTCCAAGCTCGGCGAGGCGGAGCTGTGGGTCGACCGGCTCGACGCCCGCGGATCGGTGATCCGCATCGACCTGCTGGAGTCGCAGATCGACAAGAACCAGGACGCCACGATCGGCGTCGTCGGCGACGCGAAGGCCGCGCTCGCCGCGCTCGTCGACGCCCTCGGCGAGGGGACGCCGCTCGACGGCGCCGCCCGCACGGCCGAGACGGTCGCCGCCGTACGCGCCGAGTGCGCCGAGCTGTCGCCGGGCAACACGGCCCTCGCCGAGGTCATCGCGTCGGTCCTGCCGGAGGACGCGATCGTGTCGACCGACTCGTCGCAGATCGCGTACTGGGGCCTCCTCAACCTCATCACCGTGTCGACGCCCAACTCGACGCCGTACATGACGACGTACGCGACGCTCGGCTACGGCCTGCCCGCCGCCCTCGGATCGCGCATCGCCTCGCCCGACCGGCCGTCGTTCGTCGTGATCGGCGACGGCGCGCTGATGTTCTCGATGAACGAGTTCATCACCGTCGTCGAGCAGGGCGAGGACGTCACCGTCATCGTCGTCGACAACGGCGGCTACGCCGAGATCAAGCAGAACGAGGTGGATGCCGGCATCGCGCCGATCGCCGTCGACCTCGTCCAGCCCGACTGGGCCGCGGTCGCGACCGCGTTCGGCGGCACGGGTCGCCGGGCGGCGAACCCGGCCGAGCTCGCCGAGGCCGTCGACGCGGCGCTCGCCGCGGGAGGCCTCCAGCTGATCCACATCGATCAGGCGGCCTTCGACCTCTCCGGGGTGGCGTGACCGGCGCGGGCGGCGACACCGCGCGGCCGGTCGCGGTCTACACCGACGTCGAGGACACCGATCCTGCGCTCGGCATCCGTCTGCTCGAGGAGCACGGCTTCGAGGTGCGGGTGCTCGGCACGCGCGACGCCGACCAGATCGTCGCGGGCGCGCAGGATGCCGTCGCCCTCCTTCCCGGCTACGCGTCGGTCACCCGCGAGATGATCGAGGCCCTGCCGAACCTCAGGCTCGTCTCGCTCATGTCGATGGGCTTCGACTACGTCGACGTCGAGGCGGCGACCGAGCACGACGTCTGGGTGACCAACGTGCCGGGCGCGGCGACCGAGGAGGTCGCGACGCATGCGCTCGCGATCCTCCTCAGCAGCGTGCGGCAGCTGCCGTTCTACACCGCCTCGGCGAATCCGGAGGACTGGAACGACCGTGCCGCGACCCCGCCGCCGCGCCTCAGCGAGACCACGCTCGGCGTCGTCGGACTCGGCCGCATCGGACAGGAGCTGATCCGCCAGGCCGGCGCCCTGTTCGGCTCGGTCGTGGGCTACGACCCGATGCTGCCCGACACCCCGGAGGTCCGCGCGCGTCTCGACGCCCTGGGCGTCACCCGCACGACGCTCGACGAGGTGCGCCGGACGTCGAACGTCCTGTCGCTGCACCTGCCGCTCACCGACGAGACCTCCCACCTGGTCGACGCGGAGTTCCTGGCCGCCATGCCACGGGGCGCGACCCTCGTGAACGTGTCGCGCGGCGGACTCATCGACGACGACGCCCTGGTCGCGGCGCTCGACTCCGGGCACCTCGCCGGTGCGGCCCTCGACGTGCTCGACCAGGAGCCCCCGACCCCGGGGCATCCGCTCCTCGGACGCGAGGATGTCGTGCTGACACCGCACATCGCGTA
>NZ_JBDIAB010000292.1:0-2839 GCF_039812165.1 Microbacterium sp. | reverse complement strand
CGCCGCGAACGCCCTCGGCGACAAGATCGCGCAGTGGGAGCGGTGGCGCGACAACCGTCCCGAGGCGTCACCGCCGCCGGCTGCCACCGGGATCGTCCCCGCGGACGTCGCACCGGCCGGCCGTCGCCTCCGCATGGTCGCCGGCGGCGCAACCTGGATCTGGGTGGGCATCGGCATCGCCGTCGTCGTCGGCGTCTGGATCGCGAACGTCCTCTGAGCGCGGTCCGCTCAGTCCGACGAGACGTGCTGGGCGTACAGCGGCGGCAGGATGTGCTCCAGCAGACCGACCTCCTCGACGTTGTGGGTGATCCAGGCCCGCTCCATCCCGGGCACGAACACGCGCCGCCGCAGGTGGCGGTTGATCGGCGCGGTCCAGGCCGCGCGGCCGCCGACATCCATGACGCTCGTGTAGTGGGTCGCGTCGGCCGCGCGCGACCACGTGTGCTCGAGCTGGAACACCTGCGCGCCGAGCACCCGCAGCACCAGCCGGATGCCGGTGGCGTCGAGCTTCTCGACCGTGTCGACGGTGTCGATGTAGTACCGCTCGTCGCGGCCGAGCGCCTCGACGATGCGGAAGCGGGCGCCCTCGCCCACCCCGCCTCCCGGCGCCTCGCGGTCGAGCTCCCAGTGGATGTGATCGAACGGATGCCACGCCCGATACCGCGTCACGGTGTCGCCGAGGTACGTCATGGTGCCGCCGATGTGCTGGAACCACCACAGCAGCATCTCGGGCGTGATCCCGGCGAGCGGCTCGTGGTCGATCGTGATGCGCAGGCGGTGGCGCGGCAGGTACGTGATCGCGCACCGGTCGGGAACGGGCTCGCGCAGCGGCGCGAGGAGCGGCAGCGGCGCGGGCAGGTGCAGACGGGACATCGGTTCTCCTGGGTTCGGTCGACGGTCGGATGCCACGGTGTCACGCGCCGCTTGTGCGCCCCTTGCACCGCTCTGAATCCGGCGCGCGCCGGCGGCGGCGCGCCTCCCCCGTACGAGGTTCGCAGAATCGCACGAACTTCGGAGGATCGGGGCGGAAACCTGCGAAGTACGCGCGACTCTGCGACGTTCGTGCCGGCTGGCCGGCGGACCGGTCGACCGCACCGGCATCCGCCGCACGCCGCGCGCTCGCGGGCGGATGCCGGGCGCACCCGCTCAGCCGAGCCGCTCGCGGAGCTTCTCGGGGTTGACGAGGATCGCGATCTGCGTGATGCGGCCGCCGACGATCTCGAGGTCGAACACGCCGATCACCCGGCCCTCGTCGCGGGCGACGATGCCGGTGCGCCCGTTGACCGGCTCGATCGATGCGACGAGGCGCGTGGTCCGCTGCTCCTGCTTGCCGACGACGTTCAGCAGGTAGCGGGCGACGGTCTCGGCGCCGACGATCTCCTTGCGCGCCGTCCGCACGTGCCCGCCGCCGTCCGCGCGGGAGACGACCGCGGGGTCGAGCAGCCGGACGAGCGCATCGAGGTCGCCGCCGGCGCAGGCGGCGAGGAACGCGGCCACGACCTCGTCTCGACCACGTTCCGCGGCACCCGCCGCCTCGGTATCGCGGACCTTGCGGCGGGCGGTCGACGCGAGCTGCCGGCACGACGCCGCGGACCGCCCGACGACCGCGCCGACCTCGTCGAACGGCATCCCGAACACGTCGTGTAGGATGAGGCTCACGCGCTCGCCGGGGGTGAGCGTCTCCATGGCGACCAGGAGCGCGATGGAGACCTGCTCGTCGAGCGTCACCGCGTCGGCCGGATCGCGGCCGTCGCGCGGCGCGGCCGATGCGGGCAGGCTCCCCAGGATCGGCTCGGGCAGCCACATGCCCGTGTACGTCTCGCGCCGCGACCGCGCCGACGCCAGCTCGTCGAGGCAGATCCGCGAGACCACGCGCGTCAGCCACGCGATCGGCTCGCGCACGAGCGGCCGCTGGTCGTCGGTGAGCGCCCACCACCGGGCGATGCCCTCCTGGACGGCATCCTCGGCGTCGTGCACCGAGCCGAGGATGCGGTAGGCGACGCCGAAGAGGTGGCGGCGCTCGTCGGGCGTGGGCCGAGACGCGCTCACCGGTGCACCGGCTCGCGCTGCGGCGAGATCGCCGGACCCTTCGGGCCCTTCGGCCCCCAGTAAGCGCCCGGTCGGTCGCGCTCCTTCTTCGTCGCGTCGACGGTCATCCTGCAGATCGCCTCCTTGAACCTCGCTCCGAGCCTGCCGGTGAGGGCGAGGGCGGTCGCGGTGTCGTCGGCGCGGACCACCTGGACGTAGCCGTCGCGTCTCCCGAGACTGAGGCACTGGACGAGGAAGCCGACCGACGCGACGGGCAACGGCTCCCCGCGCAGCTCGGCTACCAGCGTAAGGGCCGCGGCCCCGCCGAGGGGCAGTGCGACCGCGCACCCCATGCGCAGGTGCCCGCCGACGGAGTCGGGGAGCCGCACGGCGTCGCCCGCGCCGAGGACGTCGGGCGCGTCGATCGAGCGAAGGTGCTCGTCCACGCGCAGGCGCCCGATCGTGTCGCACGCGAGTCCGCTCGTCGCCGCGAGGTCGGGGACCGAGAACGACGCCGTCCAGAGGCAGACGTCGAACGGGAGCGAGGTGCCGTCGGCGAAGCGCAGCACGGCCTCGTCCACGGCCTCGACGCGATCCCGCTCCTCGACGGTCACGCCGAGCCTCGTCAGCCGGCTCCGGATGCCGCGCCGCGCGCGCGGGCGCATCGCCGGCACGAGAGGGCCCGAGGTCACGAGCGTGACGCGCGCCGTCGGGCGGCGCTCCGCGACCTCGGCGGCGGTCTCGACGCCGGTGAAGCCTCCGCCGACCACGACGATGCGCTGGCCCGGACGCCCGGCGGCGATGGTCGCCG
>NZ_JBDIAB010000291.1:0-2844 GCF_039812165.1 Microbacterium sp. | reverse complement strand
GGATCGCGATGAGCGCGATCCCGCCCTTGAGCAGCGGGGTGGCCGGATGCAGCCGGTGCCACTCGCCGTCGGCGAGCTCGGTCACAGCCCCGCCCGGCGGGTCTCGGCGAGCGCCACGAGGTGGTCGCGCAGCTCCTCGGCGTCGTCGAGGGCGAGACCCGGGATGACGACCCCGGTGGCCGCGGCGGCCGTCACGAGCTTGAGCTCGGCGAGGCCCAGCGCGCGGGCGAGCGGCCCGCGGGTGATGTCGACGAGCTGCATGCGGCCGAACGGCACCGCCACGAAGCGCTGGAACATGATGCCGCGCCGGAAGAGCAGGTCGTCCTCCCGCAGGAGGTATCCGATCGAGCGCACCCGGCGAGGCGTGAGGGCCACTAGCACGAGCGACACGACGCCGACGCCCACCGTGAGCAACCACCACCAGTCGCCCCAGTGCAGCAGCCACACGGGGAGCGAGGCGGCGAACGTCGACACGGCACCGCTGATGAGGTTGCCCACGAGATCGACGACGATGTACTTCGGCGACACTCGACGCCACTCACCGGGCACGGGATCGAGGCGCGCGGATGCGGCGGGGGCGTCGGAGGTCACGGCACCACGCTACCCGGCGGGGCGCCGTCGCGGCGGGCCGGTCAGGCGGCAGCGCCGTTCGACGGCTTCTCGTCGTCGTCGGGCGGCACGATGCACAGGGTCTCGGCCACCAGGCCCGCCACGAGACCCAGCACCGAGGCCACGAGCATCGCGACCATGCGCCACACCGCATCCGCGGCGCTCACCGGGCGCACGAGCAGTTCCGCGATCATGCCCGCGGCGGCCCCCGTCAGCAGCGCGCCCGCCGCCGCGCAGGCCTTGGCGAGCAGGACGACGCGCGTGGCGTAGAACGGATCGACCCGTCGACGCACCTTGCCGTGCGTCGCGCGCCGGATCGGCACGGCGAGCGCCACCACGATCACGGCGATGAGCACGAGCGTGATGGCGAGGGTGAACTCCGGCAGCAGCTTCTGGGCCCCGAGGGCCCCGAGGGCCAGCTGCGCGAGGAAGCCGCCGACGGCACCGATCGCGGCCAGCACGATGAGCAGCGAAGCACGGGTGCGCGTCATGTCGCGTCTCCGCCTGCACCACCCTCATCGGATCCCGCGACCGAGCTCGGGGTGCCGAGTTCGGCGAGCAGGGCGTCGGCACGACCCCGTCCCGGGATCTCGGCATGCGGGTCGGCGGTGAGCCACGGCCGCAGCACGAAGGCGCGCTCGTGGGCGCGCGGATGCGGCAGCGTCAGCTCGGGGTCGTCCTGCACGAGGTCGCCGTAGACGATCAGGTCGAGGTCGAGCGTGCGATCGCCCCAGCGCCGGGTGCGCACGCGGCCGTGTGCATCCTCGAGCGCACGCAGCACCGCGTGCAGCTCGCTCGGACCGAGGGAGGTGCGGATGAGCGCGACCGTGTTGAGGTAGGCCGGCGCCTCGCGGTCCACGCCGGACGGGCGCAGGGCCGGCGTCTCGATGGGCGGCGCGAGCTTCACGAGCTCGACGCCCTCGGTCGCCGCGAGCTTGTCGGCCGCGGCCTGGATGGTCGCCGCCCGGTCGCCGAGATTGGCGCCGAACGCGACGACGGCCGGGGTGAGATCGCTGCTCATGCGCGGTCCCGCCGCAGGGTGACCGCGACATCCGCGAACGGCACCTCGATGGGCGCGTTGGGCTTGTGCACCGTCACGTCGACCGACGCGACCCTCTCGTACGACAGCGCGATGCGCGCCACGCGATCCGCAACCGTCTCGATGAGGTCGACGGGGTCGGATTCGACCGCCTTCACGACCCGGTTCGCGAGCTCGCCGTAGTCGACCGTCGCGGCGAGCTCGTCGCCCTCGGCGGCGGCCGCGAGCGACAGGTGCAGCACGAGGTCGACGATGAACAGCTGACCCTCGACACGCTCGTGCGGGAGCACGCCGTGGTAGCCCATGGCACGGAGCCCGGTCAGGGCGATCTCATCGCGAGCGTTCATGTCGTCCTCTCGGGTTCCAGTGGGCCTCCACGTCGAGAGCCAGTCTCGTCGCTGCCACGTCGTGCACGCGAACGCCCCACGCGCCCGCCGCGGCGGCGAGGGCGCTGATCGTCGCGGTCGGCGCGTCCCGCCTGCCGAGCGGCGCGTTGTCGGGCAGCAGGCGTCCGATGAAACGCTTGCGGGAAGCGCCGATGAGCACGGGAGCGAGCGGGGTGAGCTCGCCCAGACCGTGCAGCAGCTGCCAATTGTGCTCGGCGGTCTTGGCGAACCCCAGGCCCGGATCGATGATGAGCTGCTCGCGCCGGACGCCGATCACGAGCAGCTCGGCGAGCCGGGCCTTGAGCTCCGCCCGCACCTCCGAGACGACGTCGCGGTAGTGCGGTTCGACGTCGACGCCGCCGCGCCAGTGCATGACGACGAAGTGCACACCCGTCTCGGCGGCCACGACGGCCATCTGCGGATCGTGCAACCCGCCCGACACGTCGTTGATCATCGTCGCGCCCGCCTCGACCGCGGCGCGGGCCGTCGCCGAGTTGCGGGTGTCGACCGACACCGGGATGCCGGCGTCGCCGAGCGCGCGGATCACCGGCAGCACCCGCGCCTGCTCCTCGTCCGGATCGATCGCAAGGGAACCCGGCCGCGTCGACTCGCCGCCCACATCGATCAGGTCGGCGCCCTCGGCCCGCAGCCGGGCGGCGTGCGCCACCGCATCGTCCAGGCGCTGCCACCGGCCGCCGTCGCTGAACGAGTCGGGAGTGACGTTGAGCACACCGAGGATCGCGGTCACGGGACCTCCGCCGGCGCCGCGGGATCCGCATCCGCGTCCGCCCCGTGTCCGATGAGCGCGAG
>NZ_JBDIAB010000290.1:0-2897 GCF_039812165.1 Microbacterium sp. | reverse complement strand
ACTTCCTCGCCGACTTCGACGCGCGCGGGCGCGTCGTGCGCGACGGCAGCGACCTGCCGCGCCTCGGCCGCGCGCAGAAGATCGACACCCTCGCCCGGGCCTTCGGCATCCGGCCCCTGGCGTAGGCCTGTCCGGCTCGGTCGGGCCACCCCGGTCCTGGCGGGCCACCCCGGTCCTGTCGGGCTGCCCCGGTCCTCGAGTCGCTGCGCCCGGTTCGAGCCACTGCCCTCCAGCGCAGCAGCGGGCCGGGTCCGCCCCGGCCGGCGGCGCCGATCGCGTAGACCGCGAACGTGGCGATCACCGCGCCCAGGAGCGCGCACCACACGGTGCCGCTGAGCGAGGTGACCCCGAGCGCCGCGATCACCTGATCGACCGACAGGCCCTTCGACCCGATCGCGAGGCTGAGCACGCCGCACACCAGGAGCGCGGCGACGGCGACGGCGAAGCCGAGCGCTCGCCGCCGGCGCGTGGCGGCGAGCGCCCGGCCCGCCTCGACGGTCGCCGGCGGTGCGGGCGTCGTGGTCGACATCGTCTCGGCGTCAGAGCCCGTGGGCCTCGAGGGCGGCCTCGTACTCGTCCTCGACCTCTTCCTGATCGCGCGTCTCGTCGGCCCACATCGCGCTGAGCTGCTCGCGCACGCCGTCGGGCAGCGCCTCGTAGCGCGCCATCCACTGCTCGGCGTTCGCGGTCCAGTAGCCGACGACCTTGTAGGCGGATGCCGGGAGCTTCAGCTCGTGCCGCAGGTAGCGGCGCACGCCGCGGGTGACCTTCGTCTCGCCCGCGACCCACACGTACCCGGGATCCTTCGGGAACTCGCTCGCCCGCACGATCTCCTCGACGCGGCTCGGGGCATGGCCGTTGCCGCCGTGCACCCACGTGAGCTCGACGCCGGCGGGCAGCTCCACCTCCTGCTCGTCGCGGTCGTCGGAGACCTCGAGCACGACGCGCGTGCGGACGCCCTCGAGCGCCTGCTCGGCCAGCCGCAGCGCGGCGGGGAGCCCGGTGGCGTCGGCCACGAGGAGCTGCCAGCGGATGCCGCCGGCGGGCGCGTACAGTCCGCGCGGCGTGTTCACGCCCACGACGTGACCGGGCTGCGCGCCCAGCGCCCACGTCGCGGCGACGCCGCCCTCGTGCACGACGAAGTCGATCGTGAGGAGTCCGGTCGCGGCATCCCACGCCCGCACCGTGTAGGTGCGCACCTCGCACGGCTCGACGCCGTCGGGGAACTCCCAGTAGCCGTCGGCGCTGGGCACCGGCAGCTGCGGCTCGTCGTGACCGGTCTTCGGGAGGAACAGGCGGAGGTACTCGTCGCCGACGCCGCTGGAGACGAAGCCCTCGAGCCCAGGCCCCGCGAAGACGATGCGGACCATCCCCGGCGTGAGGCGGCGCACGTCGACGACCTGCACGCGGTGGACGAGGTTGACGGCGGCGCGGCTCATCCGAGGAGCGCCTTCCGCACGACCTCGAGCAGACCCTCCTGGCCGCTCGGCGACCCGTAGCTCATCTCGTAGTCGTCGCCGTCCGCGGTGCCGGCGCCGGTGGACGCGCAGGCGGGCAGGAGGAGTGTGATCGCGGCGACGGCGAGCGCAGTGCGGAGTGCGCGGGGGCGAGAGGTCTTCATGAAGCCTTTGATGCGGGGGAACGAGCAAAGCATAGCTAAGGCTAGCCTAAGCTAGCTCGGGCGGCCACCGTCTCCCGTCCCCCCGGCGCCGTGCGCTCGGTGCTCGGCCGCCGCGTGCCCCTCACCCTGGCGATCGCCGGCCTCGTCGGGCACCAGCTCGCCGGGGCACTGGTGCCCGTGCTCATCGACGTCGTCATCGACGAGGCGATCGCCCCAGGCGACCCGCGCGTGCGGTCCGAGGGGCGCGCCTGACCCGACGGCATCCGCTCCGCCCCGTCAGCGGCGCGGCGCCGCCGCCTACCTCGCGGGGAGGAGGCGCGGCACGAGCCGGACGTAGACGATCATGCCGACGAGCTCGACGAGCGTCTGCGTCACCACGACCGCGGGGGTGAGCGCGAGCGACGCGGGCAGGGCGAGGGCGAGCGGCAGCACGACCAGCGAGTTGCGCGTGGCTCCGCTGAAGGTGAGGGCACGGGCGCCCGCGACGTCGAGGCGCGCGACGCGCGCGGCGACGACGCCGACCCCGGCCATGACGACGAGGAAGCCCGCGTAGAGCGGCACGACCGCCGCCACCGCGCCGATCCGGTCGACGACGAGGCGCGCCTGCGAGGCCACCACGAGGAACAGCACGACCATCATGAGCGGCACCATCGAGGCCTCGCCGGCCGCAGCGACCGCGCGGACCGACGGCGTCCGTCGCATCGCCGCCTGCGTGAGCGCCGCGGCGGCCAGCGGCAGCACGATGAGCACGACGAACGCGGTGACGAACGGGCCGGCGTCGACGACCGCGAGCGTGGCCGGTCCCGCGAACAGGACGAGATAGCCGGGCAGCAGCACCAGCTGCGCGATCATGAGCAGCGGCGTCGCGGCCAGCAGCCGCTCGCGGGCCCCGCCGGCGAGGGCCGTGAACACGATGACGTAGTCGACGCACGGCGTCAGGAGCACGAGCAGCACGCCCACCAGCAGTGCGTCGTCGTGCGCCACGAAGCGCGAGAGCCCGAGCACGACGAGCGGGACGACGACGAAGTTCACCGCGAGCAGGGCGAGCAGGAAGCGGCCGTCGCGGAACGCGCGGGCCAGGCGCGTGAGCGGGATGCCGAGGAACGTGACGTACAGGAGGAGCGCGATCGCCGCGTTGATCCCGAGCTCGAGACGCTCCGCGCCCGGGACGAGCGCGCCGACGGCGAACCCGGTCGCGATCGCGCCGAGGTAGAGCGCGACCTGGTGGCGCTCCAGCGCCGCACGGACGGAGCCGTGGGCCGTGGCATCCCGGTCC
>NZ_JBDIAB010000289.1:0-2899 GCF_039812165.1 Microbacterium sp. | reverse complement strand
TCGTTGACGTCGAGCATCGGCCGGTTCTCCTCCGCGTTGAACGTGGAGATGAAGGGCGACTCGGGCACGAGCTCGCGCCAGCGCAGGATGTTCGCGCACTTGACGACCATCCCGAGCCGGTGTCCCCGGTGCGCCTTCACCACGAGCGTGCTCCACTGGTGGGTGGGGCGCGTGCGGTCGGGGCCGATCATGAGCTCGTTGAAGGCGACCAGCTCTCCGGAGGGGATGTGCTGCACTGCCACGACCGACAGTGTCTGACCGCCCGCGAGGACGTTCGCGTCGCGTCGCTCGACGCGCGCGGCATCCCACCGCTCCTCGGGCCAGTCCAGCTCGCCCATGGGCGCGTCGGTCGACATGCGCGACTGCACGAACGCGTAGTCGTGCTTGAACGCGTCCGGCGTGGGGCAGGTCCACGAGACGACGCGATAGTCCGCGCCGGCCGCGGCCAGCGCCTCGTCGAGCATGGCGCGCACCCGGTCGAGCGGCTGCGTCAGCTCGAAGACGCTGTTGCGCTCGACCTGGGCGAGCACGAACCCCTGCGCGAGGTAGAAGCTCGAGGCTCCCTCGACCGGGATGGTGCCGAAGCCCGTGGGCGACGTCAGCCGCGGCCCGTCGAGGTCGGCGCGGTGCACGGTGAACGTCTGCAGGAGCCGGCGCCCGTGCTCGCGGGCGATGCGCTCGACGTGCGGCATGAGCGCGGCGGCGACGCCCCGGCCCCGGTGCGTGGGAGAGATCGCGAGCTCGAACTCGACGTTGCTCGCGTCCTGCTCCAGCGGCACCGAGACCTGCAGCGCGCCGACCACGCGGTCGCCCTCGCGCGCCAGGAGGCCGTACTGCAGACGATCGGTCTGGTCGAGCCACGAGGGCAGCTCGGTGACCGGCTCGTAGTCGAGATGGTCGCTGTCGATGTCGTACCGGCAGGCTGCGTTCAGCTGCTCGATCATCGCGACGAAGTCGGCGGCGTCGGGCGCGTCGACGGACGTCGGAGTGACGACCGGCGTGCACACGATGTCAGTGATGGCGGTCATGATGGTCCGTTCGGTGAGGGCGCGGATCGCGCCGGTCAGCGGTAGTGGTGAGGATGGATGCGCTGCCACGCGCGGACGCGGTCGAGCTCGGCTCGACGCGCCTCGCGCTCGCGGGCGCGCCGCACGGCGTCGCGGTCGGCCTCGGCGCGCGGCCGGCTGCTCCACAGGAGCAGGGCGAGCGCGATCCGCATGGCGATGCGGTCGAGGAGCGACGTGCGCGCCGTGCGACCGGGGAGCTCCAGTCGCTCCCACGTGTCATGGCGGGCTGTGGTGGTGGTCGTGGTGTTCACGGAACCGTCTTTCGGTGCAGAACGGGGCGCGGGCGCGAAGGCGCGGGCGCGGAGGACATGGCGTCGTCGACGCGGAAGCGCCGAGGGGATGCCGTCGGCGGAAGCCGTGGCGGGGCCCGCGAAGCGGGCGGACTCGTCCCCTGCGGCGGTCAGCGAACCGTGTGCGCGCGACCGTTCTGGCGGATGCCGAACGAGTGGGTCGCAGCGTGACGGCGGGCGACGACGGCTGGTGCGATCGTGTGCATCATGGCGACCTCCTCTCGACATTGCGTGCGGTCAGCAACCATAGACCCGTCCGCACGGCCCGTCAAGAGGCCTGCCGCGAGGAGAGATCCGACCGGGATTGCGCCCGGACGGCTCGTCGGCCCGGGCGTAGGCGGCGGCATCCGATACCGTGAGCCGGTACGCCCACCTGCGGAGGACCCGGAATGCACCTGAAGAGCGTGACGCTCAAGGGCTTCAAGTCGTTCGCGCGGCCGACCACCTTTGCGCTGGAGCCCGGCGTCACGTGCATCGTCGGCCCCAACGGATCGGGCAAGTCGAACGTCGTCGACGCCCTGGCCTGGGTCATGGGGGAGCAGGGAGCGAAGACGCTCCGCGGCGGCAAGATGGAGGACGTCATCTTCGCCGGCACCGCGACGCGCGGGCCGCTCGGCCGCGCCGAGGTGCAGCTGACGATCGACAACTCCGACGGCGCCCTCCCGATCGAGTACGCCGAGGTGTCGATCAGCCGGACGCTGTTCCGCAACGGCGCCAGCGAGTACGCGATCAACGGCGAGACGTGCCGTCTGCTCGACGTGCAGGAGCTCCTCAGCGACTCGGGCCTCGGCCGCGAGATGCACGTGATCGTCGGCCAGGGCCGCCTCGACAGCGTGCTGCAGGCGAGCCCCGAGGACCGGCGCGGCTTCATCGAGGAGGCCGCCGGCATCCTCAAGCACCGTCGTCGCAAGGAGAAGACCCTCCGCAAGCTCGAGGCGATGGAGGCCAACCTCACGCGCCTGTCGGATCTCGCCGGCGAGCTGCGCCGGCAGCTCAAGCCCCTCGGCCGCCAGGCCGAGCTCGCTCGCGAGGCGGCGACGATCGCGGCCGTCGTACGCGACGCGAAGGCACGGCTGTTCGCCGACGAGCTCGTGACGCTGCGCACCCGCCTGGGCGACCACGCGCGCACGGAGCAGGAGCGCCACGCCGAGCGGCTCGTGCTGCAGGACCGCGCCGAGCAGCTCGCGCTGCGCATCCGGACGCTCGAGGCGCAGCAGCGCTCCGAGGCCGTCGATCAGGCGCGTGCCGTGGCGTTCTCGCTGCAGCAGGTGCAGGAGCGGCTCCGCGGCCTGTACACGCTCGCCGGGCAGCGGCTCGCGCTGCTCGAGGACGACGGCCCGGCGGCGCTCGACGCCGTGACGGTCGGGCAGGCCGCGATCGACGACGCGCGCGCCGACGTCGAGGAGCTCGCCGGCGGTCTCGGGGCCGCGCAGGATGCCGCGGCGGCCGCCGGCCGTGACGTCATCCGCGCGCGCGCCGAGCTCGACGCCCTCGACGCCGAGATCGCGGCGCAGAGCGCGCTGGTCTCGGAGCACGACATGC
>NZ_JBDIAB010000288.1:0-2904 GCF_039812165.1 Microbacterium sp. | reverse complement strand
AGCGTCCCCGCGGTCTGGACGACGTGCGGCACGCCCGCGGCGGCGAGTGCCTCGCCCACGGCGGTGCGGACGGCGACGGATGCCTCGTCCAGCCGCCGGTACACCGCGGCATCCGCGTGCCGCAGCGTCGCGAGGCCCGCGGCGACGGCCACGGGGTTCCCCGACAGCGTGCCGGCCTGGTAGACCGGGCCGAGCGGCGCGAGGCGGTCCATGACCTCGGCGCGGCCGGCGACGGCCGCGACGGGCAGCCCGCCGCCGATCACCTTGCCGAACGTGACGAGGTCGGGGACGACGTGCTCGCCCGCCTCGTGCAGCACACCGCCGTAGCCGGCCGGGCCCGCGCGGAAGCCGGTGAGCACCTCGTCGCTGATGAGGAGCGCGCCGTGGCGCCGGCACTGCTCGGCGAGGAAGGTCGTGAAGCCCGGTGCGGGCGGCACGACGCCCATGTTGGCGGCGGCGGCCTCGGTGATGACCGCGGCGATGCGGTCGGGGTGCGCGGCGAAGGCCGCGGCGATCGCCTCGGGGTCGTTGTAGGGCAGCACGAGGGTCTGCGCCGCGATCGCCGCCGGCACGCCCGCCGATCCGGGCAGGGCGAAGGTCGCGAGGCCGGACCCCGCCTGGGCCAGCAGCCCGTCGGAGTGCCCGTGGTAGTGGCCGGCGAACTTCACGACGAGGTCGCGGCCGGTGAACCCGCGCGCGAGGCGGATCGCCGTCATCGTCGCCTCGGTGCCGGTGGAGACGAGCCGCACCTTCTCGGCGGCCGGCACGCGCTCGCGGATGAGCGCGGCGAGCTCGGTCTCGCCCGGCGTCGGCGCCCCGAACGACAGCCCGGCGCGGGCGGCCTCGACCACCGCGTCGACCACGGCGGGGTGCGCGTGGCCGAGGAGGGCCGGCCCCCAGCTGGCGACGAGGTCGACGTACTCGCGACCGTCGGCGTCGGTGACGTAGGGTCCGGATGCCGCGACGAAGAACCGCGGGGTGCCGTGCACCGACCCGTAGGCGCGCACCGGCGAGTTGACGCCGCCGGGGATCACCGCCTTGGCGGCTTCGAACAGCTGGTCGGCGACCTCGGTCATGACAGGGTCCTTCCCTCGTGGATCCAGTGCGCGACCTCGAGGGCCCAGTACGTGAGGATGACGTCGGCGCCGGCCCGGCGGATGCCGAGGAGCGACTCGCCGATCGCGCGGTCGCGGTCGATGAGCCCGGCCGCGGCCGCGGTCTCGATCATGGCGTACTCCCCCGACACCTGGTACGCCCACACCGGGATGGGCGAGACCTCGGCCACGCGCGCGAGCACGTCGAGGTAGGGCCCCGCGGGCTTGACCATCACGACGTCGGCGCCCTCGCGGATGTCGAGCATGGCCTCCTCGACGCCCTCACGCCCGTTGGCGGGGTCGAGCTGGTAGGTGCGGCGGTCGCCGCTGAGCGTGGACTCGACGGCATCCCGGAACGGACCGTAGAACGCCGACGCGTACTTCGCCGAGTAGGCGAGGATGCTGACGTCGGGCCACCCCGCCTCGTCCAGCGCCGCGCGGCACGCCGCGACCTGGCCGTCCATCATGCCGGACAGCCCGAGCACGTCGGCGCCGGCCTCGGCCTGCGCGACGGCCATGCGCGCGTAGACCTCGAGCGTCGCGTCGTTGTCGACGGCGCCGTCGGCCGCGAGGACGCCGCAGTGCCCGTGGTCGGTGAACTCGTCGAGGCACAGGTCGCTCTGCACCGTCAACCGGCCCTGCGCGGTCTCGTGCGCGACCCGGATGGCGCGGTTCAGGATGCCGTCCGGATCGGTCGCGCCGGATCCCCTGGCGTCGCGCACCGCGGGGACGCCGAAGAGCATGACCCCGGCGAGGCCCGCACCCGCCGCCGCGTCGACCGCCTGGGGCAGCGAGTCGAGCGTGTGCTGGAGGACGCCGGGCATCGTCGCGATGGGCCGCGGGGCGTCGATCCCCTCGCGCACGAACAGCGGCAGCACGAGCTGGGCGGGGACGAGGGCGTGCTGCGCGCTCAGCCGGCGCATCGCGGGCGAGCGGCGTCCGCGCCGCATGCGGCGCTCGGGGAAGGCGGTCACGAGGGTCCTCCGTTGCGGTGCGGCCGCGGGTCGCGGCCGGCGAGGTGGGCGTCGAGCTCGGCGATGAGCGCGTCGACGGTCTGCACGGGCGAGGTGAGCGAGACCGGGATGCCGATGCGTGCGGCATCCCGCGTCGTCCCCGGGCCGATCGAGGCGACCACGACGCGCTCGGGGAGCTGGACCTGGCGCTTGAGCTCGCGGCCCACGCTCAACGAGGTGAGGAGGACCGCGTCGATGCGGCCGGCGCCGAGGTCGTCGGCGACGGCCGGGTCGAGGTCGACGCCGACGGTGCGGTAGGCGATGCCCACGTCGACGGCGTGGCCCTGCAGCTCCAGCTCGTCGCTCACGACGGGCTGCGCGAGGTCGGAGCGCAGCACGAGGCAGCGCCCGGTGCGCCCGGGCGTGTGCCGCACGCACCACTGCGCGACGAGGTTCGCGCCCGACGAGACCCCCTCGGGCATGAACGCGATCGGCCATCCCGCCGCGGCGACGGCGCGGGCGGTCGCCGCTCCCACGACCGCGATGCGTGTGCTCTCGGGCACGTCGACGCCGGCGTTCGTGAGCTGTTCGACGGTGGCGGCGCTCGTGACGAAGAGCCACGCGTATTCCCCCGCCGCGAGCCGAGCGAACGCGGCGTCGCGGGCGGCGAGGTCGCGCGGCGGCAGCGAGACGATGAGCGGTGCCACGACGGCATCCGCACCCCGCGCCACGAGCGCGTCGCGCACGCGTGCGCCCCACGCACCGCCGCGCGGGATCAGGACACGGGCGCCGGTGAGCCCGCTCACGAGCGCCGCTCCGGGAGACCGGCGAGCTCGGCCGCGCCGCCGTCGAGCAGC
>NZ_JBDIAB010000287.1:0-2920 GCF_039812165.1 Microbacterium sp. | reverse complement strand
ACTCCAGGTCCTCGAGGCGATCGAGCATGGGCCGGAGGTCGGCGGCGTGCACGACCTGCGTCGCCAGGGACGACACCGGAAGGAGTGCCGCCGTCGTGAGCGCCATGAGTCCGAGCGCCGTACCCGGGCTCACGTCTCCGGCACGGGCGGCCACCACGAGCGCCGTCAGCGGCGTCGCGACGGCGAGCGCGGACAGCACGCCCGCAGAGAGGGCGGACAGCCGCGCGCGGGCACGCGTCAGCACGAGCCTGCGGTCGAGGAGCGCGGTCCACCGGGCGAGCACGTGCGGCTCTGCCCCGTACGCGCGCAGGGTGGCGACGCCGGTGATGCCGTCGACCATCGCGGTCGCCGCGTCGGCCGTCACGAGGATCTCCTCACGCCGCAACGCCGCGCTGTGCCGTGCGACCAGCAGCGACACGGCGAGCGCTACGACGATGGCCGCGCCGGCGAGCGCGGCGAGCGGCGGTGCGATCACGGCGAGGGCGACGAGGTAGCCGACGGTCAGCGCGGCGTCCAGCGCCGCCCCGAGCAAGGCCACGCTCAGGAGGGCGTGGATGTCGTGGGCCGACTCGACCCGCCCGAACAGGTCGCCCACCGACCGGCGGTCGAAGAAGCGCAGCTCCCGCGTGTAGAGGGATCCGGCGACGCGGGATCCGAGCGTGCCGGCCAGGCGGTGCTGCAGCGTGGCGAGCACGAGGCCGCGCGCGAGCGCCAGGAGCCCGAGAAGCGCCGCCAGGGCGAGGCCGAGGAGGAGCCAGCGCCGACCGTCGGCGCCGTCGGCGACGAGCCCGTCGACGATGACGGCGGTGAGCACCGGCATCCCCAGCCCGCCGAGGGCGAGCAGCGCGGAGAGCAGCAGCGCGCGGGCCAGCGGTCGGCGCACGGCGCGCACCACGTCCGCGACCAGTCGTGGCCGCTCCCGCGGGACGGCCGGGATCGCGGCCTCTCCCGGTGCGGCGAGCAGGACGAGCCCGCTCGCCTGGGCGCGCACGTCCTCGCGGCCCATGCGGCGCCGCCCGACGCCGGGATCCATCACGTGCACGGCGCCGTCGCGGCCGACCCGTTCGACCACGACGTAGTGCTGGCGCGAGAGGTGCAGCACGGCCGGTGCCGTGAGCTCGCCGATCCGCTCGGCGAGCTCGTCGACGGGGGCCAGCACGGCGGTGAGCTCCACGCCCCAGCGTGCGGCGGCATCGCGGAGCACGAGCGCCGAGGTGCCGTCGCGACCGGGATCGAGGTCGCGGCGCACCTCGGCCAGCGTCGCGGCGCCGCCGAAGCGGCGCACGAGGGCGGTGAGACACGCCGGGGCGCAGTCGGTCTCGGCGGTCTGCAGCACGACGGGCAGGCGCGGCATGGGACGGCTCCTCTGCGGAAGGATGCCGGGGCTCCGGCCCGGTCTCGGACCGGAGCCCCGGAGCATCACTTGACGATGACCTGGACGTTGCTGCAGTCGCCGGTGGTCGTGACCTTCACGACGTTGCCCAGGTGGTCCCGCGTGATCGTGACCTCACACGCGCCGCCGTGGAACCCGCTCAGCTCGGCGTCGGTCAGGGTCCGTCCGAGAGTCAGATCGCTCATGAGTGTCCTCCTTGGTCAGAGAGCGACCAGGTGTCGCCCCTCCGCCGCCCATCGTGCGGCGCGGGGAGCCGTGCCGTCATCGGACCAGGACGGGAACCGGCATACCGTGACGGCGGTACGTCGGGTCACCGGTCCTTGATCGTGACGTTCGAGCAGTCGCCCGACGTGGTGACCTTGCCGTCGCTCGTGACCGTGATGACGCACGTGGCGCCGCCGCCGTGGAAGGCGTCGAGCTCGGCGTCGCTGGGACCTCGTCCGATGGCGGAAGGCTGCGGGAAGGCATCCATGTGTTCTCTCCTGTCGTCAGGGCGGCCCGATGCCGCCTCGACGACACACTGGCCTCCGTGCGCGGCGACGCGCATCGGCCCGACGCGGGCTTTCGCATACCCCGTCGGGAGGGGGAGGTGTAGGCCGACGCGGTGCCTAAGACGCGCGGCCGTCGCTCCCTGGGGCCGACGTGAGCGGCGGATAGGTCACGCGACCGTCGATCCCGACCACGGCGCCCGCGCTCGGCTCCGCGGCGTCGACGTGCCCTCGACCGAGGATGTGCCGCACGTCCTCGCCGTGCGCGAGCAGATGATCGGCGATGATCCGCCGGTGGCACCGCCACCACACCGCCTCGGAGCACATCACTGCCGAGCGCCGCGTCCGCCCCTGCGCGCGCAGCTCGTCGAGGGCGTGCTCGAAGCCGTCGGAGAGCGCCCAGTCGGCGTAGTTGTGGAAGCTGCGGTTCTCCCACCAGGCGTTCACCTCGAACGGCACCTCCCGGCTGACCGGTCGGCGCCCGGTGAGCCCCTCCGTGCGGCGGTAGCCGACGCCGGCACGGCCGAGCGACGCCGCGAGCTCGTCCTCGTCGAACTGCGGATGCCGGGACGAGCCCGGAAGCCTCCGTACGTCCACGACGAGCTCGACACCGGACTCCTGCAGCAGCCCGACGAACTCGACCAGCGTGCGGTCGGAGTGTCCGATCGTGAAGAACGGCTCACTCATCGACGAGCCGCAGCGCACTGCCCTTGTGCGCGGCCACATGGTCGGTCTTGTCGCTCGCGATCTCGTACTGCGGATCGTCCGGCGACGCCCGATGGGTGTGGCCCTTGTAGTCGAAGTCCCGAGTGTGCACCGTGATGACACGACCCGAGACGTGTCCCGCCTCCGAGTTCCACGTCACGTGGTCGCCGATGCTGAATCGATCCGGCATGTCCGACACCTCCGGTCCGCCCTATTCAAGCACCCCCGGTAGACTCGCACCGACATGAAGATGGATGCCGCCGCGTTCGAGTCCCTCGTCACCGACGAGCTCGACCGGTTGCCGGACGACATGGTCGGGGGGCTCGACAACGTC
>NZ_JBDIAB010000286.1:0-2947 GCF_039812165.1 Microbacterium sp. | reverse complement strand
CGGGGATGCCGCGTCAGCGGACGATGCCGAAGACCTCGAGCGGGTGGGTCAGGCGCCACACCGGCGTCGGCGGGGGGATGTCGGTCGTGAGCCGCACCGGGACCTTCGCTGTGCCGAGCGGGCCGGTGACGACGAACGAGCCGACCCTCGCCCCGGCGGCGCGGTCGCCCGCGATGTCGATCTCGGGCTCGGTCGTCGCGGTGCCGCCGTTCCACAGCACGACGGCGGCATCGGCGTCGGTGATCGCCTGGGTCGACGCGCCCCACGGCGCGCGCACGTCGGCGACCACGGTGCCGGCAGCCACCGTCGCCGGCTGCGCCACCTCGGCGGCGGTCTGGTCGAGGAGGGCCGCGGTCACCTCGTCGCGGGACTCGTCGTCGGGTTGGCCGAGCGCGACCGCGTACACGCGCACGATGTCGTCGCCGATCGTGACGGCCTTGGCCGCGAGCAGCCCGTACTGGTCCTCGAGACTGCCGGTCTTGACGCCGATGACCGCGGGGTCGGCGAGCAGGTCGTTCGTGTTGTGCACCGTGCCGGCGCCGGGCAGCTCGACCACCGGCGTGCGGACGATCTCGGCGAGCACCGGGTCGTCGAGCGCCGCGTGGGCGAGCGCGAGCAGCGCGGCCGGCGTGGCGGCGTTGGCGGGATCGATGCCGGTGGGCTCCACGACCGTGATCCCCTCGATGCCGTGCGCGGCGAGCCACTCCTGCGCGGCCTGCGCGAACGCCTCGTTCGAGTCCCAGAGGCCCGCGGCGAGCCGGCTCGCGTAGTTGCCCGCCGAGCCGATCAGCATCCCCTGCAGCATCTGGTACTGCGTGAGCGCCCCGTAGACCGGAACGTCGAGCGCCGACTCGTCGCGCGCCAGGTACGCCAGGAACTCCTCCTGATCGGCCTCGGTCATCTCGTACGCCGGGCCCTGCTCGCCGGGGGCGAGCGGCATCCGGTCGAGCACGAGGAGGGCCGTGACGACCTTCGTGATGCTGGCGATGGATGCCGCGTCGGCCGTCGTCGTCAACGGCTCGGCCAGCCCGTCGACCGCGACCGCCGCGGAGCCCTCCGCGGGCCAGGGCGGCGCCGCCGCCGGGGCGACGAGCTCGGGCAGCCGCGCGTCGGCGACCGTCAGCGGGATCGACTCCGTCGGCCACAGCAGGGTCGTGCCCGCGTACGCCCCGGCCAGGACCAGCGCGCCGAGGATCGGCAGCACGACCGGCGCGCGCGACTTCCGGGGCCGCCGCGCAAGCAGGTCGGGCGCCTTCTTGCCCTTGCCGGGCGGCACGGTCTCGGTGCCGAGGGTGTCGGCGCGCACCCACCCGAGCGCCGGGAGGTGCTCGTTCGAGGCGTCGGCATCCCCACCGTTCAGCAGCTGTTCGAGCGCGTCATCGGTGGTCACACCGCCTACCGTAGCGCGCCGCGTCGTTATACTGAGGGCACGACCACGGGAGTCCGGTGAGCCGGGCTGAGAGGAAGCGATCCACGCTTCGACCGTCGAACCTGATCTGGATCATGCCAGCGCAGGGAGGAGATTCCATGAGTGTTTCCACGTCCGCATCCGCACGCACACGAACGCCGCGGGGCCGGTTCCGCTGGCGCGTCGTCGACATCGTCGTCGCCAGCGTCGTCGCCGTCGCGTGCGCCTTCGTGTTCCTCGTCTGGAACATCGGCTACGAGGCGCCGAGCGCCGTCCTGAAGCCGTTGCTGCCGGGCCTCGGCGGCCTGCTCGCCGGCCCCTGGCTGCTCGCCGGCGTGCTCGGCGGGCTGATCGTCCGCAAGCCCGGCGCGGCGCTGTACACCGAGGTCGTCGCGGCGGTCATCTCGGCGCTCGTGGGCAACCAGTGGGGGCCGCTCACGATCGTCTCGGGCATCGTGCAGGGACTCGGCGCCGAGCTGATCTTCCTCGTGTTCCTCTACGGCGTGTGGCGCCTGCCCGTCGCGGTGCTCGCCGGCGCGGGCGCCGGGCTCGCGTGCGGCATCAACGACCGCATCCTCTGGTACCCGGGGGTCGACACGCTGTTCACGACCGTCTACATCGTCTCGACCACCGTGTCGGGCGCGGTCATCGCCGGTGTCGGCGGCTGGTACCTCATGAAGGGTCTCGCCAAGACCGGGGCGCTCAGCCGTTTCGCGGCGGGACGCGACGTCTCCCGCCGCGTGTGAGCCGCCCGGCCGCGCTCGAGGCCCGCGGGTGGGGCTGGCGCTACGCGACCCGCAAGGCGTGGGCCGTCCGCGAGGTGTCGTTCCGGATCGAGCCGGGTGAGCGGGTGCTGCTGCTCGGGGCGTCCGGATCGGGCAAGTCGACGCTGCTGCACGGCCTCGCCGGCGTGCTCGGCGGCGCCGACGAGGGCGAGCACACCGGAGAGCTCCTGATCGACGGAATGCCGACGGCCGACGTCCGCGGCCGTGCCGGCCTCGTGCTGCAGGACCCCGACTCGCAGGCGGTGCTCGCGCGCGTCGGCGACGACGTGGCGTTCGCGTGCGAGAACCTCGGCGTGCCCCGCGCGGAGATCTGGTCGCGCGTGCGCGAGGCGCTCGACGCCGTCGGGCTCGACGTGCCGCTCGACCGGGCCACGTCGGCGCTGTCGGGCGGGCAGAAGCAGCGGCTGGCGCTCGCCGCGGTGCTCGCGATGCGCCCCGGTGCGGTGCTGCTCGACGAGCCGACCGCGAACCTCGACCCCGCCGGCGTCGTGGAGGTGCGGGATGCCGTCGCCCGCGCGCTCGGCGTCGGTGGCGGGCCGGGAGGTGCCGGGACGCTCGCGGATTCCGGCGGGCCGGGAGGTGCCGGGACGCTCGCCGGTTCCGGGGCGTTCGGCCCCGGGCCCGCGGGCGCCCGGGTCGGCGGCGAGGACCGCCGGTCGGCGACGCTGGTCGTGATCGAGCATCGCATCGACGTGTGGCTGCCGCTCGTGGACCGCATCATCGTGCTGGGCGCGGAGGGCGTGGTCGCCGACGG
>NZ_JBDIAB010000285.1:0-2976 GCF_039812165.1 Microbacterium sp. | reverse complement strand
TCAGGATGTCTCACGAGGACGTGATCGAATGAGCATGACCGTCACCCCCGCCACCCCTCTGGGCGACGAGGACCGCGCCGCGATCATCGCGGCCGTCCGCGAGTTCGCGCAGGCCCACCTCGCGCCGCACGCGCTGGAGTGGGACCGCACGAAGCACTTCCCGCGCGACGTTCTGCGCCTCGCCGGCGAGCTCGGGCTCGGCGGCCTCGTCGTGCGCGACGACGTCGGCGGGGTGGGGCTCGCCCGCGTCGACGCGGTCGCGGTGTTCGAGGAGCTCGCGCAGGGCGATCCGACGATCGCCGCCTACATCTCGATCCACAACATGGTCGCGTGGATGATCGACGCGTACGGCACCGACGAGCAGCGGAACGAGTGGCTGCCGGGCCTGGTCGCCATGACCGACCTCGGCGCGTACTGTCTCACCGAGCCGGGCGCGGGGTCGGATGCCGCGGCCATCGCCACGACGGCGATCCGCGACGGCGACGAGTTCGTGCTCACCGGCGTCAAGCAGTTCATCTCCGGCGGCGGCGAGGCCGCGGTCTACGTCGTGATGGCCCGCACCGGCGAGCCGGGAGCCCGCGGCATCACCGCGTTCGTCGTGCCCGGCGACACGGCCGGGCTGTCGTTCGGCAGCCCAGAGCGGAAGATGGGCTGGAACGCCCAGCCGACGCGGCAGGTGGTGTTCGATCGGGTGCGGGTGCCGGCATCCGCGGTGCTCGGCGAGCTGGGCAGGGGCTTCTCGCTCGCGATGAGCGGGCTCGACGGCGGTCGCCTGTCGATCGCGGCGTGTTCCCTGGGCGGCGCGCAGTGGGCGCTCGACCGCGCGATCCGCTACGTGCACGAGCGGTTCACGTTCGGCGAGCCGCTCGCCGAGCGGCAGTCGGTCGTCTTCACGCTCGCCGACATGGCCACCGAGCTGCGCGCCGCGCGGGCGCTCGTGCGCGAGGCCGCGCACGCCCTCGACGAGAAGACGCCGGATGCCGCGATGCAGTGCGCGATGGCCAAGCGCTTCGCGACCGACGTCGGCTTCCGCGTCGCGAACGAGGCGCTGCAGCTGCACGGCGGCTACGGATACCTGCAGGAGTTCGGCATCGAGAAGGTCGTGCGCGACCTGCGCGTGCACCAGATCCTGGAGGGCACGAACGAGATCATGCGGGTGATCATCGGCCGGCACCTGCTGGGGCCATCCGGCCGTTGAACAGAGGAGATGAGTCGATGACCGAGTACTCCACGATCCTCGTCGAGACGCGCGGGCGCGTGGGCTGGATCACCCTGAGCCGGCCCGAGGCGCTCAACGCGCTGAACTCGACGCTCGCCACGGAGCTCGGCGCCGCGGCCGCGGCATTGGACGCCGACGAGGGCATCGGCTGCATCGTCGTGACGGGCTCGGAGCGCGCGTTCGCCGCGGGCGCCGACATCAAGGAGATGGCAGACAAGAGCGCGCGCGACATGGCCATGCAGAGCCCGTTCGCCGGGCTCGAGGAGTTCGGCCGCGTGCGCACGCCCGTCGTCGCGGCGGTCGCCGGCTTCGCCCTCGGCGGCGGCTGCGAGCTCGCGATGATGTGCGACGTCATCCTCGCCGCCGACACCGCGAAGTTCGGCCAGCCCGAGCTCAACCTCGGCGTGATCCCGGGCCTCGGCGGCACGCAGCGGCTCCCGCGCGCGATCGGCTACTACAAGGCCGCCGAGCTCGTCCTCACCGGGCGGACGATGGATGCCGTCGAGGCCGAGCGCGCCGGCCTCGTCTCGCGCGTCGTGCCCGCGGCCGACCTGCTCGACGAGGCGGCCAAGGTCGCCGAGACGATCGCGGGAAAGTCGCTGCCCGTGCTGTACGCCGCGAAGGAGGCGCTGCGCGCGTCGCAGGAGACGACGGCGTCAGAAGGCCTGCGCTTCGAGCGGCAGGCGTTCACGGCGCTGTTCTCGCTCGACGACCAGAAGGAGGGCATGGCCGCGTTCCGCGAGAAGCGCCCGCCCGCCTTCACCCACCGCTGACGTCGGCCGTCCTGCATAGACTCGGGGGAGGGAGTCGGAATGAAGATCGTCGTTCTCGTCAAAGAGGTGCCTGACACCTACGGCGACCGCAAGCTCGACCTCGAGACGGGTCTGGCCGATCGCGCCGCGGGCGACCGCGTGCTCGACGAGATCGGCGAGCGGGCGCTCGAGGTCGCGCTGTCGTACGCCGACGGCCACGCCGGCACCGAGGTGGTCGTCGTGTCGATGTCGCCCGAGTCCGCGGTCACGACGATCCGCAAGGCGCTCGCGATGGGCGCGGGCTCCGCGGTGCAGGTCGTCGACGAGGGGCTGGTCGGCGCCGACCTCGGCCTGACCGCCGAGGTGCTCGCCGCGGCGGTGCGCCGGGTGGGGTTCGACCTCGTGATCACCGGCAACCTCTCCACCGACGGCAGCGGCGGCGTCATGCCGGCGATGCTCGCGGAGCTGCTCGGAGTGCCGCAGCTGACCGCGCTGTCGGCGGTCGAGATCGGCGACGGCGTCGTCGCCGGCACGCGCGCGACCGATGCCGGCGCCGCCCGGGTCTCGAGCCCGCTGCCGGCGGTCGTCTCGATCACCGAGGCGCTTCCCGACGCCCGGTTCCCGAACTTCAAGGGCATCATGGCGGCGAAGAAGAAGCCGTTCGAGACCGTGTCGCTCGAAGACCTGGGCGTGGATGCCGAGGACCTGAGCGTCCCGCGGGCGATCATGACCGCGGTGTCCGAGAAGCCGCCGCGCGGCGCGGGCGTCAAGATCGTCGACGAGGGCGACGCCGGCGAGAGGCTCGCCGCCTTCCTGATCGAGAACAGGCTGGCATGATGAGCGACTTCGCCACGGACTCGACCCTCGTCCTGCTCGACACCACGCCCGCCGGCGCCCTCGCGGCGTCGGCGGCGGGACTGCTGGGCGCCGCCGCGTCGATCGGCACGCCGGTCGCGGTCGTCGTGAGCGCGCCGGAGCGGCGAGAGGCGCTCGCCGCCGAGGCCG
>NZ_JBDIAB010000284.1:0-2987 GCF_039812165.1 Microbacterium sp. | reverse complement strand
CTCGGCCTCCGGCGCGGCAGGCGGGGGCTCCGGCGCGGCAGCCGGCGGGAGCGCCGGTGCGGGCTCCGTCACGACGGCCGGCGCGGGTGCGGGCTCCGGCGCCGCGGTGGGGGCGTCGGCGGCAGGCGGTGGCGCCGCTGCCGGCGCCGGCATGGCCGGCGCGGCCGTCGCCGGCGCGGCGGCCGGCGGTTTGCTGGCCGGGGTGGGCGCGTGGGTCGCGGTCGCCGCAGCCGGTGCGCTCGTGGTCGGCGGCGCCGTGACCGCGGCCGTGCTCCTCCCGCCCGCGACGTCGTCGGTCGCGGAGTCCACGACCGCCGACGACACCACTCCGACCGATGGGGATGCCTCCGCGCCCGGCCCCGGCAACCTGCCCGTGCCCGGTGCGTCCGTGCCCGTGCCGCCCCCGGCGAACCCGCCGAGCGCCGCGCCCGCCGACCCCGGCACGACGACTCCCGGCGGCACGGCGCCGGGCACGGGTCCGACCGACCCGGGGACCACGGACCCCGGTCCGAGCGGTCCCGGCACGAACCCGGGTCCCACGGATCCGACGGATCCCGGCCCGACGGATCCCACGGATCCCGGTCCGACCGACCCGACCGATCCCGGCCCGACGGACCCGACCGATCCCGGTCCCACCGACCCGACCGACCCCGGCCCGACCGATCCGACGGATCCGACGGACCCGGTCGACCCCGGTCCTCAGCTGCCCGACGGCGCGCCGTCGGCGGGCTCGGCGACCGTCCAGTTCATCGGCATCCAGCTCAACCTCCACGTGCCGCTGTCCGGCGCACCGGGCTCGACGGTCGAGGTGCTCCTGAACGGCAGCAGCAAGGGGCTCGTGACGCTCGACTCCGCGGGCGCGGGGACGGTCACGCTGCGACCCACCCTGCGCGAGCTGCTCGCCGACGCCGACGTCGACGTCCGCTACGTCCTCGGCGACCTGGCCGGCCCCTGGTCGACCTCGTCGCTCAGCGACCTCATCGACCTCGAGGCGATCATCCGCCGTCTGCTCTAGCCGGTCACGGGCCCCGCGGGTGCCACGATCCGCGCCGTCGGCCCGGCGCCGGCCCGCGGACGTCCTGCCCGGGGGCGGCCGCATGGCCAGCATCTACACTGGACGCATGTCCGAGACCGCGCACGTCAAGCCCCAGCCGCCCGCCGCGCCGCCGGCCGGCATGCGCGCCCGGCTGACCGTGGTCGACGTGCTCGCCTTCCTGTGCGAGCTGTTCGCGTTCGGCACGCTCGCGGTGTGGGGCTTCGTCGCGTGGCCCCTCCCCTGGAACTTCGTCGTGGGCATCGGCGCACCGCTCCTCGCGATCCTGCTGTGGGCGCTGTTCGTCTCGCCGCGCGCGGTCGTGCGCGTGCACCCGTTCGTGCGCGCGCTCGTCGAGCTGCTCGTCTACGCGTCCGCGACGCTCGCATGGTGGAGCAGCGGTCAGGCCTGGATCGGCCTCGGCTTCGCCGTCGTCGCCGTCACCACGGGGCTCATCGCCGGACGCCGGCGCCTGGGCGCATGAGCTCGGACGTCGTCGCGCAGCTGCGGGCCGAGCTGGGCGACCGCGTCGACACGGATGCCGCGGCGCTCCAGTCCGCGCGCGCCGACAAGTCCGGGCACGCCTCGGCCGGTGCTCCCCTCGCCGTCGTGCACGCGGCATCCGTCGCCGACGTGCAGGCCGTGCTCCGCATCGCGCATCGCACCGGCACGCCCGTCGTGACGCGCGGCGCCGGCACCGGCCTCGCCGGCGGCGCGAACGCGGGGCCGGGCGAGATCGCGCTGTCGATGCTGGGCATGGCCCGCATCCTCGAGATCCGTCCCGACGACCTGCTGGCGGTCGTGGAGCCCGGCATCCTCAACGGCGATCTCAACGCCGTGCTCGCCGAGCACGGCCTGTGGTGGGCGCCCGATCCGGCCAGCCGGGCGATCTCGACGGTCGGCGGCAACATCGCGACCGGCGCCGGCGGCCTGCTGTGCGCGAAGTACGGCGTCGTCCGCGACGCGGTGCTCGGCGTCGACCTCGTGCTCGCCGACGGCCGCCTGCTGCATCTCGGCCATCGCAGCGTCAAGGGCGTCACCGGCCTCGACCTCACCTCCCTCGTGATCGGCTCGGAGGGCACGCTCGGCGTCGTCGTGGGCGCGACGCTCAAGCTCCGCCGGCTCGTGCCCGGCGAGGTCCGCACGATCGTCGCGACGTTTCCCGGCGTCCGCGCCGCGGCCGCGGGCTCGGCGGCCGTCACGGCCTCGGGGGCGCAGCCGGCGATCATGGAGCTCATGGACGCGACCTGTCTCGCGGCCGCGCACGCGCTGCTGGGGCTCGAGACGCCGCCGGCGGATGCCGCGCAGCTGACGATCCAGACCGACGGACCCGCGGCGGCGGCCGAGGCCGACGCGATCGCGGCCGTGCTCCGCGCCGTCGGCGGGACGGTGCGCGTCGCGGCCGACGAGGCGGAGGGCGAGCGGCTCCTCGCGGTGCGGCGCGCGATGCATCCCGCGATGGAGACGCTCGGCACGACCCTCATCGAGGACGTCTCGGTGCCGCGCAGCATGCTCCCCGCCATGTTCGACGAGATCGCCCGCGTGGAGCGGGAGCACGGCATCCGGATCCCGACCGTCGCGCACGCCGGCGACGGCAACCTGCACCCGAACTTCGTGTTCGAGGGCGCCGAGGTGCCCGACGAGATCTGGGATGCCGCGGACGACCTCTTCCGCTCGGCGCTGCGTCTGGGCGGCACCCTGACCGGCGAGCACGGCATCGGCGTGCTCAAGCGCCGGTGGCTGGCCGACGAGCTCGGCGACGACCAGTGGGAGCTGCAGCGCCGGATCACGCGCGTGTTCGACCCGACCGGCATCTTGAACCCGGGCAAGGTCTTCGCCCTCTGACGCCCGTCCGGGCCGTCGCGGAGCGGGCACGCGCGGTGGCGGGCGGGCGGCACCGCGCGGGGACGGCGTCAGCCGCGCGCGACGCGCTCCGTCGCGGGCTCGTCCAGGA
>NZ_JBDIAB010000283.1:0-3010 GCF_039812165.1 Microbacterium sp. | reverse complement strand
CGTGGGATACCAGCAGCTCGTCGCCACCGGGTGGGATTCGCGGCTCGACTCGGTGGAGCGCATGGCCGCCTCGCTGCTCGAGCTGGCGCTCGGGCGCGTCTGACGGTCTCGCCGCCGCCCGCGACGTCCGCCGGCGTCGGCAGGGCCCGAGATGCGCCGCGGTCGTCGCCAGAGGGATCGCGCTCTCTTCGCAGCCGAGTTCCTCGACGCGCCTCGCGGCCTACCACCTGCACAAGCCGTGGGCGCTCTTCAGCATCCTCTTCGGGAACCCGATCATCTCGGGCACCGCGCGTCGATACCGCAGCAACTGGCCGTGCTGACTCACGGTGCGGACGGGCTGTTCTCGTAGCCAACTGGCGCTGGACACGTCGATTCGGCATCTCGGGCCTTGGAGAGAGGCGCGGATTCAGGATGCCGCCGTGCTCAGCATCCTCACCGGCGCAGCATCGTCTCGCGCCTCCGGCGACACGTCGGCGGGTTCCGCCACGACGGCGATCGGCGTCGCCACGCGGCCGTTGAAGGTCGTCGCCGTGACAATCGTGTACGCACCCATCGCGGGACTGACCAGCAGATCACCGACGGAGAGCGGCGGCAGCGGCACGTCGCGCGCGACGATATCGGCGGAGTCGCACGTCGGCCCCGCGACAGTCGTCGGTGCGAGCCTCGCTCGCGCGACCAGCGGGCCAGGCGCCGGCAGGATCATCGGATGCACGTCCTCGGCCACAACGTTCGAGTATGCGCCGTAGACCCCGTCGTCGACGTAGACCCAGCGCCTCCCACCGCGCTCGGCCCTACCGGTGACGCTCGTCACGAGGCTCATCGCCTCCGCGGCCAGCAGTCGTCCGGGCTCGACGAGGATGCGCAGCCGCCCCGCACGGGGCGCGAGCAGTGGCCGGATCGCGTCGGCGATCTCCTCGACGGACGTCACCGGAGCGTCGTACGCGACAGGGAAGCCCCCGCCGACATCGAGCACCTCGAAGCGAACGTCGGTGGTCGCTTCGAGCTCGTCCATGAGCTCGAGCGTGCGGCCCACGGCATCCGCGAACCTCCTGGGCGCGTCGAGCTGGCTGCCCACGTGAAAGCTGAAGCCCACGACGTGTAGCCCGCGCCTCATCGCGTGCCCGATCAGCGCTCGCGTCTGAGACGGCTCGATGCCGAACTTCGCGGAGAGGTCGCTCTTGGCCTCGGGGTTCGGGTACGACAGCCGCAGGAGCACTTGTGCCGTGGGCGCAGAGGCCGCGAGCTTGTCCAGCTCGACGGGATTGTCGGCGACGAACAGCTGCACCCCACGATCCCAGGCCTCTGCGATCTCGGCGGGCTTCTTCACCGGATGGGTGAAGAGTGTGCGATCCACGGGAACGCCGCGGGCGCGTACGCGATCGAGCTCCTCGATGGATGCCACGTCGAACCCGCATCCTTCCTGCGCGAGCGTGTCGATGACCGCGGTATGGTCCAGCGCTTTCACCGCGTAGTAGACCTCGGCGAACGGCAGCGCCGCCCGCAGCCGCCGGTACTGTGCGCGCACGCGGCCGGGCTCGAGCAGCAGCAGCGGGGTGCCGTGGAGCTCCATGGCTCGCTGGACGCCCTCGTCGCGGAAGAGAGTCGCGATCTCGGCCTCGCGACGGGCTCTGAGTGTGTTCATCGAGACCGCACCTCCGATGTGCCAATTCCCTGGCGCAGTCCGGTCCGCTCGGTGATGGTGAACGCGCCCGCTGCGATGGCGTAGAACACGACGTCGGCGAGGACCTTGCCGACCAGCAGCGCCCACAGCGTCCCGGGAAGCAGCCACACGGCGAGCGCGATCAGCCCGGGTCGCACCAGCAGACTGTCCAGCAGTTCGGCGGGGCCGAACTCGGCGACGATGAGGAGCGCGCTGCGGTATGCCGCGGCCCGCCGCGTCCGCGTCACCGCGCGCTGCTCACGGTAGATGCCGACGGCGATCACCGCATAGAAGCCCACGCTCTCGGCGATGGTCGCGGCGCCCGCCGTCGCGATAGGGGATCCCGACCACGCGTGCACGACCAGGCCCGCAGCGACTACGGCGAGGGTCCCGGCGATCTCGGCGGGCAGATACCGGCGCGCCCAGAACCACACCCGCGTCCACCGGCGTCTCGACGTCGTCTGGGGCTGCGGACCGGCATCCGTCACGGCGATCGGCGCGCTACTCATCTCCACGTGACCCTCTCTTTTCATGGAAGAGTCACGAGCCGCCGCGAGAATACATCCCCCCTCGGGTTCTCGGGAGCCTGGTGGTCAGAGTCGCCTCGTCCCCTATTCGTACAGCAGTCCCATCAGACGCCCGCCCAGAAGTCGATGATGAAACGCGTCAGCGCCGCCGGTCGTTCCAGCGCCACAAGTGTGCGCGCGCCCGGGATGTCGGCGCGTTCCGCTCCGGGAATAAGCGCGGCGGCCGCATCCGCGCTCTCGCTCGACCACTCGGCACGGTCGGTGCCGTGCACGATGAGCGTCGGCACGCGGATGCTGGCAAGCTCCGAACGCACGTCGACGCGCCGCAGCACGAACGACTCCGCTGCGAGCCGAATGCTGCGCCTCGTGTTCGCCAGAAATCCTTCACGAAACTCACCGAACGTCGGCGCGTCCGCCTGGCCGGCGGCGGACAGCTGCGCCCGGGCGAGGACCGTCACGAGCGGCCCGCGACCGAGCACGGCGACCACGGCGAGGCCCGCGCGCAGAGTCCGCAGCAGCTTCGGATTCGTCTCGGGCGGTGCACCGATCGCGACCAGTGTGCGCAGGGTCCTATCCCGCCCGAGCTTGTAGCCGACGTGTCCGCCGAACGCCTCGCCGATCCAATCGACGGGTTCGCGGATGCCAAGCCCGTCGAGCAGTTCCTGGGCGGCGCGGGCGGCGCCGTCGATGTCTGACGCGACGGTCATCGGGTCGCTCCGCCCGTGCCCGGGCGGGTCGACGACGACGAGGCGCCGATGAGCCGACAGCAGCGGAACCAGTCGGTCGAACGAGCGGCCATCGGTGAATACCGACGGCCAGAGCA
>NZ_JBDIAB010000282.1:0-3030 GCF_039812165.1 Microbacterium sp. | reverse complement strand
GCTGGCGCTCCTGTGCCTCGCCGTGTCGGTGTCGCTGCAGATCGGCGTCAACTTCGCGAACGACTACAGCGACGGCATCCGCGGCACCGACGACCACCGCGTGGGCCCCGCGCGACTGACCGCATCGCGCCGCGTCGCGCCGCGGACGGTCCTGACCGTCGCGCTCGTGTTCTTCGCGCTCTCAGGGCTCGCGGGCGTCGCGATCGTCGTGCGCACGCAGCACTGGTGGATGCTCGCGGTCGGCGCCGCGTGCATCGTCGCGGCCTGGTTCTACACCGGCGGCAAACGCCCGTACGGCTACCACGGACTGGGCGAGGTGTTCGTCTTCGTCTTCTTCGGACTGGTCGCCACGGTCGGCACGACGTTCGTGCAGGTCGGCGTCGTGCCCGACGAGGCCTGGCTCACCGGCGCCGCCGCCGGGCTTCTCGCGTGCGCCGTGCTGCTGGCCAACAACCTGCGCGACATCGACCAGGACCGGCTCGTCGGCAAGCGCACCCTCACCGTGCGCATCGGCAAGCGGGCCACGCAGGTGCTGTTCACGCTGTTCGTGCTCGCGCCGTTCGTGCTCCTCGGCCTCCTGGCGTTCCTGTACCCGATCGCGTGGATCGGGCTGCTGGCGATCCTCCCGGCGCTCGCCGCCACGGTGATCGTGTGGAGCTACCGCGAGCCGCGCGAGCTCGTCGTCGCGCTCGCGCTCACGTCGTTGACCTCGCTGGCGTACGCGGGCTTCCTGTTCTGGGCCTTCGTCGGCTGAGCCGCCGAGCCGTGATCGCGGAGGGGCGCCGCCGGCATCCGCTCGTCAGCTGAGGGCGTCCTCGACCTCTTCGTCGGTGTCGCGCCGCTCGAGCCGTTGCGCGCGGCGCTCGGCGAGGCCGGCCGTGACGTCGTCGAGCGGCTTGCGGAGGAACAGCAGCGACAGGCTCAGCCCGATGAGGGCCGCGAAGATCGCCGCGAGCCAGTAGAGCTCGCGCAGCGGCGGGAAGAGCATCATGATGCCGAACGGCACGAAGAACGCGAGCAGCCGCAGCACCGAGTAGACGATCGCCGAGCGCACTCTCATGGGTCCAGCTTACGTCGGCGCCCGACGACGGGTCCCACGGGACGGCGAGGCCGGCGCGCGAGCCCGGTTCCCGGGATGGTCACAGCGGCCCCCGACCGCGGGTTCGCCGGGCGAGCTTAGGATGGAAGCGTGGCACGGATCCTGCTCATCGTGGCGCTGCTGGCGGTCGCTTTCTGGATCTACAGCATCGCCGACTGTGCGCTGCAATCGCCCGCCCGCCACCGCGGCGTCGGCAAGCCGACGTGGATGCTCATCGTGATCGCGCTGCCGGTGATCGGCGGCATCCTGTGGTTCGCGATCGGACGCACCC
Organism: Microbacterium sp.; assembly: GCF_039812165.1. GTDB lineage: Bacteria > Actinomycetota > Actinomycetes > Actinomycetales > Microbacteriaceae > Microbacterium. The sequence continues at coordinate 1,660 of NZ_JBDIAB010000282.1, read as the reverse complement.
GTCCGAAGGCCGCGCCGGTGTTCCGGGCCCCCGACGACAACCCCGAGTTCCTCGGCGGGATCGGCACGATCAGCGACCAGGACGAGCGCATCCGCCGCCTCGAGGAGGAGCTCGCCGCGCTCGACGCGGAGGACGACGACCCCCGGTGGCATCCGCCCGCCCACGGCGGGACCGACGACACCGACGAGCCCAACGGTCAGCGTGGCACCCGCAGCTGACGCCGCGGAACCGCGGGCGTCGGCCGAGCCGCACGCGCCCGCCGAGTTGCGCGCGCCGGCCACCGACGCCGCCGCGGCGCTGCTGGGCCGGCTCGTCGAGCTCGGTGTGCAGCACGTCGTGGTGTGCCCCGGGTCGCGGTCGCAGGCGCTCGCCCTCGTCGCCGCCGAGCTGGAACGCCGCGGCGCCGTGCGGCTGCACGTGCGCATCGACGAGCGGGTCGGCGGCTTCACGGCGCTCGGCGTCGGACGAGAGACCGGGATGCCGGCCGCCGTGATCTGCACGTCGGGCACGGCCGCCGCGAACCTCCTGCCCGCAGCCCTCGAGGCCCATCACGCCGGCGTGCCGCTGCTGCTGCTGACCGCAGACCGCCCGCCCGAGCTGCGCGGCGTCGGTGCGAACCAGACGACGCGGCAGCCCGGCATGTTCGCGCCCAGCACGCGCCTCGAGGCCGACCTGCCGGTGCCCGACGAGGTCGACGCCGACGGCACCGGCGAGCAGTCCGCCATGCTGCGGCGCGTCGCCGAAGATGCCGTGGCCGCCGCCCTCGCCGAGGGCGCGCGCCCCGCGGGGCCCGTGCACGTGAACCTCCCGTTCCGCGAGCCGCTGCTCCTCCGCGGCCCGTTCGCTCCTCCTGCGCCGAGACATCAGTGCGCCCCCCTCCGAAGCGCCTCGGCCTCGTATTCCGGCCGCCGTGCCTTCGCGGCCACTCTCAGCGGAAGACCCCGTTGACGTCGAGAATCAGATGGACCGATCCCGCCGATCGATTCGTCACCTTGAAGGATCCGTCCCCCGTCCGTGAGAGCTCCAGGATCCCGTTGTTCGCCCGGGTCCTCCCCGCGCGGAAGCTGATGCTGCTCGATGGCGGCGGCGCATCCAGGTCGCCTCGATAGAGCACGAGCTCCCCGTCGGTCGCCGCATCCGCCACCGTCTGATTGACCGAGATCGACCGAGCGGTCACGGTGTCGAGGCCACAGCGTGAACCGATCGTGAACGTCCGCGTCTCGCCGGCCGACAACGAAGGAGATCCGGCGCTCGGCCCTGCGGATTCCCTCGTGTCGAACAGCCGGCAGGGGCTCACCGGGTAGAAGCGCGTCGCGGGGATCGTCATGGGGATCGAGACGAACGCTTCGTCCGAAGCGCAACCGGACGCGGAGTCCACCGTGATGACGGCGATCGTCACGGGACCCGACGTGCCGGCCTCGATGGTGACGGTGGACGTCCCCGCTCCGGCCGTCACCGCGCCGTTCACGACGGTCCATGACCACGTAAAGCCCTGTTCGCTCGCCACCGCGGCCGTGAAGGACTGGCTCGCGACCACGCTCGCGGGAGCCGTGATCGACGGCGTCGCCGGCCGAGGGCTTACCGTCACCGTCGCGCTTCCGCTCGACGTGCCGGGGGAGTAGGCGTCCCATATCGAGCTGATGGTGAAGGTCGTACCTGC
>NZ_JBDIAB010000281.1:0-3075 GCF_039812165.1 Microbacterium sp. | reverse complement strand
GGAGGGGATGACGGGAATCGAACCCGCGCTGTCTGCTTGGGAAGCAGAAGTTCTGCCATTGAACTACATCCCCGGGCAGCCTTTCGGCGCCCGGCAAGCATAACAAAGCCCGACGCGGCGCGCGGCGCCCGGCCGCTACGCTGAAGTCGTGCTGCTCAGTGACCGCGACATCCGTGCCGAGCTCGACGGTGGACGCATCGGCCTCGACCCGTGGGACGCGGCCATGATCCAGCCGTCCAGCGTCGACGTGCGGCTCGACCGGTACTTCCGGCTGTTCGACAACCACAAGTACCCGTTCATCGACCCGGCCCAGGACCAGCCCGACCTCACCCATCTCATCGAGGTCGAGCCCGACGAGCCGTTCATCCTGCACCCGGGGGAGTTCGCGCTCGGCTCCACCTTCGAACGCGTGACCCTGCCCGACGACGTCGCCGCCCGTCTGGAGGGCAAGTCGTCGCTCGGACGACTGGGCCTCCTCACCCACTCCACCGCGGGCTTCATCGACCCCGGGTTCTCGGGGCACGTGACCCTCGAGCTGTCGAACGTCGCCACCCTGCCGATCAAGCTGTGGCCCGGCATGAAGATCGGCCAGCTGTGCTTCTTCCGTCTGTCGTCGCCCACCGAGAGCCCGTACGGCTCGGGCCCCTACGGCAACAGGTATCAGGGACAGCGGGGGCCGACGGCATCCCGCTCGTTCCAGAACTTCCACGTCACCGACGTGGGCGTGACGGATGCCGGGGCCACCGGCAACTGACGATCAGTCGAGGCGGGAGTGCTCGCCCAGACGATGCCACGTGCGGTTGTGGTAGACGAGCGCGCCGCCGGGCTGGCCCGGCTCGATGTCGCGCTCGATGCTCGCGCCGATCGCGTGCGCGGCGATGACGGTGGAGCCGCCGGCATCCATGCGGCTGATCACGGCGCAGCGCACCCATGCCCGCACGCCGTTGTAGACCGGCTCGCCGGTCGTCAGTCGCGTCCAGGCCGTGCGATCGGCGAAGCGGTCGACGCCGCTCGTCGCGCCCAGCCGGGCGAGGTGCAGGTCGTCGGCGTCGAGCAGGTGCACCACGACCGTGTCGGCGTTCGTGATGACCGGGGCGGCGGACGAGAGCGCCGACACCGAGAACACCAGGAGCGGCGGGTCGGCGCTGACGGACGCCACCGACGTCGCGGTCAGCGCGACCGGGCCCGTGCCGTCGTCCGCGGTGATCACGGCCACGCCGCCCGGGTGCCCGCGGAAGAGCTCCTTGAACGCGTCGGCGGGGAGGGAGTCGAACTGGTTCCCCTTCGAGCCCTCGGGGGACGGGGCGGCGGCAGCGGAGGTCATGCCCGCGACGCTATCGGGCTGCCGGTCGGCGGCGCATGTCATATGAAACACGACGCAACGCCGGGTCGCGGCATTCCCCGGTGAGAGGGATGCCGCGACCCGGACGGCCCACGCGCCACGGATCGCCCGTGGCGGGCACGGGCATCAGGCGTCGCGCGACGCGGCGCCGCGGTCGTACCCGGCCGCGAAGCCGCGCTCGAACGCGCGCTGCGCGCCGTGCCGGCCGCGTCGACCGTGCCCGCCCCGCGGGCAGTCGTGCTCGGCCGCGTCGTCGGGGATGCCGTGGTGCCCGGCGTGAGCGGGCCCGAACCCGTGCTCGTGCCCGTGGCGGCGTCCGGGACCGAAGCCCGGACCGAAGCCGTGCTCGGGGCCGGCGTCCGGCCCGAGCCCGGTGCGGTGCTCGGGGCCGGCGTGCGGTCCGAACCCGGCGCGTGCCGCGAACCCGCGACCGAAGCGCGGCCCGAACCCGGCGCCCGGATGGAACCCCGGCCCGAACCCGGAGCCGGGTCCGAACCCGAAGCCCGGCCGGAAGCCCCGTCCGAAGCCGCGGCGCGGGCCGCGCGGCATCGGCTGCGACTCGTCCCAGCCCAGCTCGCGGGCGATCGCCTGCAGCGAGGCCAGGGTCGTCGCGTAGTCCTCGGGCGAGACGGCGCCGGCGACCTTGGCGCGGATGCCGTCGACCAGCGTGCCCAGCCGCTCCTTGGCGGCACGGCCTTCGTCGGTGAGGCTCCAGACGCCGTCGGTCTCGACGGCCCAGCCGCGCTCGACGAGTCCGCGGAGCCGCTTGCGGTGGCGTCCGAGCCGTTCGGCGGCGTCGGCCGTCTCGGCGGCGTCGACGAGGGAGAGGAGGCGCCAGTCGCGGCGCGTGGCGTCCTCGTCGCCGAACGCGGTCGCGAACTCGTGCGCGATCAGGCGGTCGACGAGCCGGAGCCAGAAGCCCAGCGGGCGACGGCCGGGGTCGGCGGTCTGAGCGGGGTCGGTGTCGTTGTCGTCGCTGTCGTGGAAGTCGTTCATGGTGGTCCTTTCGTGGGCGGCCTTCAGATCGGCCGCGAGATACATGTCGAAGTGCATGTACATGTAGTGTGACATGGAGTATGGATTCATGTCAAGTGACATGTGAATGACCACGGCGTCGAGGCGCCGCGCGCGTCGCGGCGGGACGGGTACCTTCGAAGGATGAGCGGACACGAGACCTCGGATGCCGCCGACGCGATCGCGGCGGCGCTCGCTCAGCTGCGCGGCGCCCGGCGGCTTCCGCCCTGGGCCGAGGGCGGTCCGGACGGACCGCCCGGATGGGGTCCGCGCGGTCATGGCCACGGTCCGCATCACCACGGGCCGCCCTGGGCGGGCGCCCGGTTGGGCGGACCCGCACGCATGCGACTGCTCGAGGTGCTCGCGGCGGCGCCGAGCCCCCTGTCGGTCAGCGAGCTCGCCGACGAGATCGGCGTCGACCAGCCGCGCGCGTCGCGGCTCGTGCAGCAGTCCGTCGAGCTCGGGCTCGTGCAGCGGGAGGCCGACCCGACCGACGCGCGGCGCACGCGCATCGTGCTCACCGCGGAGGGGGAGCGGCTGATCGGCGGCTTCCGCGGACGTCGTCGCGGCGCGGTCGAGCAGGCGCTCGCGGACTTCAGCGACGCCGAGCGCGCCGAGCTCGCGCGCCTGCTGCCGCTGCTCGCCGACATCCTCGGCGGCTGACGCCCCCGCCCGTCAGCGCGGCGCGCGAACGGGAAGGAGGAGAAGGAGGCCGATGA
>NZ_JBDIAB010000280.1:0-3090 GCF_039812165.1 Microbacterium sp. | reverse complement strand
CGACACGGTTGTGGCGGATCGCGTTCTCGACGAGGTTGCCGACGGCGATGCCGGCGAGGGTCTCGTCGGCCGCCACCGGCGCGGACACTCCGTCGATGACCACCGTGACGCCGCGCTCGTCGGCCTCCGCCCGGTGGCGCTCGACCGCGTCGCGGGCGAGCGTCGCGAGGTCCGCCGCTCCCGCCGGCGCCGGGGCGTGCCCGGCGCGGGCGAGGGTGAGGAGCGCGGCGATGAGCCGTTCGCTGCGCTCGTTGGCGGCGAGGGCGCGGCGGACGTCCGGCTCGACCTCCGCCGGGAAGCGGCCCTGCTCCAGCGGGATCTCCAGCGCCGTGCGGGTGGTCGTGAGCGGCGTGCGCAGCTCGTGGGAGGCGGCGGCCACGAAGCGCTCCTGGCGGGTGAACGCGTCGTCGAGCCGGTCCAGCATGCCGTCGATCGTGTCGCCGAGCTCCTTCACCTCGTCGGCCGGGCCCGGCAGCTCGAGACGACGGTGCAGGTCGTCGCGCGTGATCTCGCGCGTCGTCTCGGTGATGCGCGCGATGCGGCCGAGCGACCGCCGCGACAGCCACCAGGCGGCCAGCACGGCGAGACCCGCGAAGACCACGAGGACGACGACCGACCACAGCAGGAGTCCCGACAGCACGTCGTCGGAGAGGTGACCGGCCTGCTCGATCGCCACCGCGAAGCCCGAATCGCCGTTCTCGCACCCGAGGTCGACGGCGCTCCCGGGAGCCCCGGTGCCGATCTCGATCCCCGACGTCTCGCCGTCGACGCATCCGGTGATGGTGCGGATGCCGGAGGCCAGCAGCCCCTGCACGAGCACGTACTGCACGGTGAGGAGCACCGCCCCGCCGAAGACGAACACCCCGGCGATCAGCGCGGTGAGACGGGCGCGGAAGCCCCACCGCCTCGTGCCGCTCACGTCCCTCCTCCGATCCGGTAGCCGAGACCCGGCGCGGACTCGATCGGGTCGGGCGCGCCGAGCTTGCGGCGCAACGTGTGGACGGCGGCCTTCACGACTCCGCGGCCGCGGATGTCGCCGTCGTCCCACACCTCGTCCCGCAGCTCGTCGGCATCCACCCAGCCGCCGTCGGCGGCCAGCAGCGCCTCCAGCACGCCGTACTCCTTCCGGGTCAGGGCCAGCGGCCGGCCGTCGCGCTCGGCGATGCGCCGCACGGTGTCGACGCGCACGCCCGCCACCTCCCGCACCGTCCCCGAGCCCGCCGGAGCGCGGCGGCCGAGCGCGCGCAGGCGCGCGAGCAGCTCGACGTAGGCGAACGGCTTCGGCAGGTAGTCGTCGGCGCCGAGGTCGAGGCCGGCGACGCGGTCGTCGAGCGTGCCGGCGGCGGTGAGCATGAGGATGCGGACGGGATGTCCCTGATCGCGCAGCGCACGGCACACCGCGTCTCCGGAGAGCACCGGCAGGTCGCGGTCGAGGATCATGAGGTCGACGTCAGCGGCCGCCAGCGACGACAGCGCCGCCGCACCGTCGCGGGCGACCTCGACCGCGTAGCCCTCCCGCCGCAGCCCGTCGGCGAGCACGTCGGCCAGCTCCGGCTCGTCCTCGACCAGCAGCACCCGCATCGGCCCGCCTCCTCGCCCTCCGGCATCCGCTCGCCTGCCCTCCAGCATCCACGATCGCGGTCAAGCCGAGGTCACGTCGCACCGGACCCCCGCTTGACCGGGCTGCCGCGATCCTGTCGTCAGGTCGCCCCGGCACCGTGCCGGGCGCCGTGAGAGTGAGGACGATCATGCATCCGCGCACGATGAGCACGCTGGGAGTCGCGACCGCGGCCGCCGCGTTGACGGTGACCCTGACCGCCTGCGGGGGCGCGACGCCCGCGCCCGCCGACGACGCGGCGGAGGCGACGGCATCGCGATTCGTCGCGTGTCTGACGACCGCCGGCGTCGACGCGAAGATCGGCGACCAGGGCCACGTGCTCGTCGAGGTCGCCTCCGACGCCGCCGACGGCGAGATCTCGATCGGGTCGGGCTCCGGACCGAGCGGCGCGTCGCCGCTGCTGATGGTCGGCGACTCGGACGGCAGCACGTGGGTGGCCGCCGCCTCGTCCGCGTACTTCGTCGACGACCCGCAGACGCAGGATGCCTATGCGCGTTGCGAGACGGAGCTCCCCGGCTTCGTCCAGCCCGAGGTGGACGCCGCGAACGATCCGGCCCTGCGCGACCAGCTCGCCCGGCAGGCGGAGGACGGCCTCGCGTTCGCCCGTTGCGGCCGCGACGCCGGCTTCGCGTGGGTCGCCGACCCGGCCGCCGAGCCCGGCACGACGCCGGCGATCGAGCTGCCGGCCGATCTCGCCGAGGAGGAGTTCCGCGCGCTGCTGGAGGCGTGCCTCACGCCCGATCTGACCCTGGCGTGGATGGTGCCCGCCGATCTCGGCTTCGACTGGACGGCCGTGCTCGACGAGGCGTCCGGGTCGGGCGCCGCGTCGTCGCACGTCGAGTCGGACGACCGGTGAGAGGCTCCTCCCGACGGCGCGTCCGCGGTGCGTGGGCGGTCGTCGCCGCCCTGCTGGTCGTGGCGGTCGGTGTGAGCGCGTGGTGGCTGCGCCCCTGGGAGCTCCTCGCCCCGCCCGACGCGGCCGTCGCCGAGGAGCCGGTGACCGCCGCCGTGGAGCGGACGACGCTGACGAGCCAGGTTCGACTGAACGCGACCCTCTCCTACGGCGACGCCGCTCCGCTGCCCACCAGTGGCGGGACGATCACAGCCCTGCCCGCGGCCGGGACGACCGTGCTGGTCGGGCAGCACGTGTACGAGATGGATGGACATCCGGTCGTGCTCTTCCGCGGGGCGCGGCCGTTCTGGCGCGAGCTCTCCGTCGACGCGGATGACGGCGAGGACGTCCGTCAGCTGCAGCAGAACCTCGCCGACCTCGGCTTCTCGCCCGGAGACGTGGACGGCCGGTTCGGCTGGCAGACCCGGCAGGCCGTCCGCGACTGGCAGAAGAGCCTCGGCCTGGCCGCGACGGGCGAGTTCTCGCCGGCACGGGTGGTCGTCGCCGATGCCCCCGGCATCCGCATCGCGCAGCGCACCGCGCGGCTCGGCGACGCCGGCGTCAGCCCCGCGACCTTCAC
>NZ_JBDIAB010000279.1:0-3092 GCF_039812165.1 Microbacterium sp. | reverse complement strand
TCGTGCCGCGTCCCGCGGTGCCCCCGCCCCCGCCGCCGGTGGTGGCCGCGCTGGCCGAGGCCGCCCCGCCCGTGGCCGCCGACGAGGCCCCGCCACAGGCAGCGGAGGAGGCGCCCGTGCCCGATGTCGACGCGGTCGCCACATGGCTGAACGCCGAGCTCGACAACCAGGGCGCGCCGCTGCAGACGACGCGGTCGTACACGCTCGCGGTGTTCTTCGGCGAGCGCAGCGCATCGTCCGCCGCCGTCTCGACCGTGGAGTCGATCATCCCGTTCCGGCGCGGCGACGAGACCATCGACCTCGGCGTGCGCCTGATGAGCTCCGACTTCGTCGTCCCGCCGTTCCCGCAGATGCTGCGCGTCGGCCGCGACGGCCGATCCACGTCGCGCGCGCTCTTCGAGATCACGCCGCTCGACGTGCGTGCCGAGGACGGCAGCGAGCGGCCGCGAACCCTCAGCATCCTGGTCGACGTCAAGGGCAACTTCCTGCAGCGGCTCGACGTGACCTTCGACCCGGATGCCGCGACCGACGTCTCGAACTACGGCCGGCCGGCCGCCGCCGCGACCGCCCTCGACGAGCGGCAGGCCACGCTGCAGATCATGCCGTCGGCCGGCGGCTACCAGCTCATGGCGCCGCAGGTGTGCGACGATCCGATCCAGATCAACCTCACCGAGGACGAGCTCGGCGCCCGCATCGAGAAGGTGCGTGCGGTGCTGCTGAAGACCGTGAAGCAGCGCCCCGTCGCGCTGGAGATGGACATCTCGACCGAGGACGGCGACGCGTTCCTCCGCGACCTGGCCTTCGCCGGGTTCCGGCTCTTCCAGGCGATCTTCGCGGGACCCGACGCGTCCGCCGACCTGCGCCGCGTCGGCGCGTGGCTGTGCGAGACCCTGTCGGACGAGATCACGACCCTCCAGGTGGTCTCGAGCGGGTTCCCGGTGCCGTGGGCGCTCATGTACCCGGTGAAGCGGTTCGACGCCGCTCCGCTGTCGTGGGACGGCTTCATCGGCATGCGCCACGTCGTCGAGCAGATCCCGATGGCGCAGCTCGACCGCACGCCGCCTCCCCCGACGATCGCCTCGACCCCGGAGCTGAGCGTGCGCGTGCTCTACAACGACGGCATCGACGCCCAGATGCCGTCGCGGCCGGTCGCCGCCCAGCGCGCCTACTGGGCAGCGCGCGGGGTCGCGCTCACCGAGGGGACGAGCGCCGACGACCTCGTCACGCAGGCGCTCGCCCCGAGCGCCGCCGACAAGGTGCTGTACCTGTACTGCCACGCCGAGGCGTCCACCGCCGACCCCGACGACGCCACCCTCATCCTCACCGGCTCGCAGAGCGTCACCCTCGGCGAGCTGTCGGCGTTCGCGCCGATCGAGGACATGATGGCGAGCCGCCCGCTCGTCTTCATCAACGCGTGCGAGTCCGGTCAGCTCACCCCGAACTTCTACGACGGCTTCGTGCCGTACTTCCTCGCCAAGGGCGCCCGCGGCGTGATCGGCACCGAGTGCAAGACACCGGGGCTGTTCGCGAGCGAGTGGGCCAAGGCGTTCTTCGACGAGCTGTTCGCCGGCATGCCGCTGGGCGAGCTCGTCCTGACCCTGCGCCGGCGGTTCCTCGCCGAGCACAACAACCCGCTCGGGCTTCTCTACGGCGTGCACTGCGACACCGACACGGTCGTCGCGCCCGCGCTCGCGGCGTCGACCCCGGCTCAGTGAGGAGAACGACATGTCCCTGCGGCGCATCCCCGGCACGAGCCGCCAGTACCACCTGATCAGCTACGACAAGAACGGCCACGAGCGCCCCGACGCCGACGGATCGAGCGCGAGCGAGGCCGCGCTCGCCGACCTCCGCGACCCGGCCGCGGGCGTCACCGACGTGTTCATCCTGAGCCACGGCTGGCAGGGCGACTACGACGGCGCGATCGACCAGTACGACCGCTGGCTGGGTGCGGCGGATCCGGATGCCGCGGGCGACGGCATCCGCCCCTTCGTGATCGGCGTGCACTGGCCGAGCCGCGCGTGGAGCGATCGCGAGCTCAAGAGCGCGCCGAGCGGGCTGCTCGGGGGCGAGGAGGACCCGGGCGAGGCCGACAGCATGTCGGTCGACGAGGCGGTCGACGAGTACGCCACGCTCCTCCCCGACCGACCGGGGGTGCGCGAGGCTCTGCGCACGGTGCTGGAGCACGCGTCGGAGATCGACCCCGACGAGGATGCCACGGCCCGCGCGACGCTGCCCGCCGAGGTCGCGCGCGCCTACCGCGTGCTCGGCGCCGCGACCGGCGACGCCGGCGGCGACGACCCGCTGCTGGGCGGCGGCTGGGATCCGGTCGAGGTGTTCGCCGAGGCGTCCGCCGAGCAGGCCGACGACGGCCTTCTCGGCGAGGGGTGGTTCCACAAGCTGCGCGAGGCGGTGCTCACGCCGCTCCGGCAGCTGACCTTCTGGCACTGCAAGAACCAGGCGCGCGAGTTCGGCGAGCGGGGCGCCGCACAGCTGGTGCGCGCGATCATGCGGGCCACGGCACCGGACGTGCGCGTGCACCTCATGGGCCACAGCTTCGGCACGATCGTCGTGTCGGGCGCGGTGCGCGGGCCGGGCGGCACACCCGCGCCGCCGCCGCGGCCGGTGTCGTCGCTGTTCCTCGTGCAGGGCGCCGTGTCGCTGTGGGCGTTCGCCGATCCGGCGCCGCGGCGCATCGGCGGCGGACGCGGCTACTTCGCCGACGTGACGCGCCCCGAGTTCGTGTCGGGTCCGATCGTGGTGACCAGGTCGTCGTGGGACTACGCCGTCGGACGCTTCTACCCGCTCGCGGTGAGCATCTCGCAGGAGTACCTGCTCGGCGACGACCTGCCGAAGTTCGGCGGCATCGGCACGTTCGGCATCCAGACCCCGGGCGCCGTGGAGCTGCCCGTGCTCACGCGCGGCTCGACCTCGGCCGACACGCCCTTCGCGGTCGGCGGGCGCTACAACATCGACGCGAGCGCGGTCATCCGCACCCTGGCCGGCGCGTCGGGGGCGCACAGCGACCTCGCGCACGCGGAGCTCGTCTGGCTGGGGTGGCGCGCCGCCCTCGCCGGCCGCTGACCGGGTCTCGG
>NZ_JBDIAB010000278.1:0-3107 GCF_039812165.1 Microbacterium sp. | reverse complement strand
GGCAGCTGCGAGAGGCCCCACACGCTCACGAACAGGATCGGGAGGAACAGCGCGCCGGTCGCGGCCGGCATCCAGAACTCCGAGACGCCGGCGTTCATGAGCATGATGGCGACGGACTTCACGACCCCGGAGGAGACGATGAAGCTCGCGCTCAGGATGGCGCCGAGGATCTCGGTCGTGCGTCGGCCCTCCAGGTAGCCGAAGACGAGGCCCCAGATCATGCCGAGCGGCAGGCCGTTGAGGAACAGGCCGAGGAACTTGACGTCGGCGGGCAGGATCGCGAAGAGCACCAGTCCGACCATCGAGATGCCGATCAGCAGGAGGATCGCGGGCGCGCGCCGACTCGGCTTCATCTCGGAGATGATCTTGATGCCGATCACCTTCGACAGCGCGTAGCCGAGGATCTGCGAGATGACGAGCAGCTCCTTGAAGCCGAAATCGATGGTCCAGCCTTCGACGACCTCGTAGGTGCCGGCGGCGTAGGGCTTGCGGAAGGCGTACATCGAGAAGTAGACGCAGAACGCGGTCAGTCCGCCGAAGACGACGAAGGCGACGCTGTTCGCGTTCTCGAGCCTGCGCGTCAGCCACGAGCGCCTGGGCTCGGCGGACGGCACGGACTGCGGCTGCGGCGACTTCTCGTGAGTCGACTGCTGGGTCACGGGGGCTCCGATTCGAGGGGGACGGATCGGGGTCCCGGCACGGGCGCACGGAACCTCCACCGTCGAGGGTGGAGCCTCGGCGAGGCGGGATCGGGCGACTTCGGGCAGAGTTCCGCCGGACTTCCGCCGGCGTTCATCGCGGGCGTCGGGATGCCGTCGGCCGTTGCCCGGCCGGTCGATCGGCGTTCACGGCCCGTTCGCTCGCGGCAGCCGGCAGCGACGCCTCCGCGCGCCGCCCGCGGTCTCGGGGCCGGCTAGATGCCCGCGATCGTGCGGGCTCCGAGACCGAGGCCGATCGTCATCCCGATGCCGGCGGTCACGGAGACGACGCTGATCCCCGGCGCCGGCTCGGCGCGCAGGACGTCCTGACGCGGGCTCGTCGCGTAGAGACCCTGCCAGCGCTCCAGCACCTCCAGTCGGGAAGCGCCGAGGAGCGCCGCGATCTCGTCGAGAAGGATCCGCGACCACCGCTCGTCGAGGAACGGAGGCGCGCTCGCGTGCGTGGCGTGCGAGTCGCCGATCAGCAGCGACCCGTCGGGCTGCTGGGTGAGCATGACGTTCGCGTCGATCTCGACGAGCTCGGACCGCTCACGGGCGATCTCGGCCCGCAACGACTCCGCCGCGGGCCCGGCGAAGGCGCCGTAGCGGAGCATCGACGTCCCGGTGAGCACGGCGGGGCCGACGCCCATGTCGTGGGGCGCCCGCACACGCGCCATCTGCAGCGCGCACTCGGCGACCTCGCCTGCCCCGGCCACGTCGGGGAACAGCCGGCCGACCAGGTGCCCGGCGGCGACCACGACGTGATCGGCGTCGAGCCGCCCGCGGCTGGTCTCCACCGCGACCGCGCCCTCGCCGTCCGGGTGGACGGCGTGCACGGTCGTCGCGAACCGCGTCTCGCCGTGCTCGTGAGCGGCGACCCAGTCGGCGATGCGGGCCACCGCCGTCCGCGGGTTCGCGGTGAGGTCGGCGGGGAGCAGCGCGGCGGCGACGGGTCGCGACGCCCCGCGCGGCAGCCGCAGCATGCCGGCCGCCGCCGTCCCGGTCAGGAGGTGCGCCCCCTCCGGCGCGCGATCGCGGAGGATCTCGTGCAGGACGGCCTCCTCGGCGGACGAGCGGGCGACGACCAGCGTGCCGGAGCGGCGCGCCTCGACGCCCGCGCGTTCGACGAGCGAGAGCCAGATCGCGTTCGCCTCGCGCGCGATCTCGGCGTTCTCCCCCGCCTGAGCGGACGTGCAGACGTGCCCGAAGTTGCGCACGCTGGCCAGCACCGCCACGGCGTCCTGTTCGACGACGGTCACCCGATAGCCGGCATCCAGCCCGGCAACGGCGTGCGCGAGCCCCACGATCCCGGCGCCGACCACGACGAGGTGCGGACGACGACCGACCAGGGCGATGTTCGTCATGGTTCGATGATCACGGGCGCGCTCGGCGGACGGAGGCGCGACGCGGCAGTGTTCACCGATCGTTCACGGGGGCGCGCTGCGTCCGCGCCGCTGCCACCGGTACCCTGGCCCCGTCGGACGTCGGCGCACGACGCCCGATCGCACGTCCGCATCCGGATCTGGAGCTCGCACGATGATCACTCTCGCCGTCTTCGACATGGCAGGAACCACGATCGACGACGGCGGCGCCGTCTACGACGCGCTGCGTCTCGCCGTGGAGGAGACCGGGGTCGTGGTGTCGCCGGAGGATCTGCAGACGTGGATGGGCACCGAGAAGAGCGCGGCGATCGCGGCGCTCATCGAGCTCGGCGGTGGCGACCCGCACTCGCCCGCCGACAAGGTCGCGGTCGCGTTCGGTCGCTTCCGCACGCTCCTCGGCGAACTCTACGCCGCCACGCCGCCGACCGCGATCGACGGCGTGCCCGACGCCATCGCCGACCTGCGGGCGCGCGGGGTGGCCGTCGCGCTGACGACCGGGTTCTCGCGCGACGTCGCGGAGGGGATCCTCGACGAGCTCGACTGGCGCGTCGCGGCACAGGCCGGCGACGACGCCTCGGGCGTCGTGGTCGACGCCCTCGTCTGCGGCGACGAGGTGGCGGCCGGTCGGCCGGCGCCGTACATGATCCATCGTGCGATGGAGCGCACCGGCACCCTCGACGTGGCCGAGGTGCTCGTCGCGGGCGACACGGCCGTGGACGTGCAGGCCGGCGCGAACGCGGGCGCGTGCGTGACGATCGGCGTGCTCTCCGGCAAGCTCTCGCGCGAGGCGTTCGCCGGCGAGCCCTTCGACGCCCTGCTCGGCTCGGTCGTCGACGTCCCCGGCTATCTCCTCGAGAAGGGCCTCGCGCCGGCTCGCTGAGGCCTCGGGCGCCCTTGTCGGGCGCGCGCGGGTGCTCCGGTCATCCCGCCGGCGCCGCTCCCGGCAGCACGATGCGCCGTGCGCCGAGGGCGGCGTCGCCGGGACGGCACAGCCACGCGCGCGAACGGCCGGGCAGCGCGTAGGGCG
>NZ_JBDIAB010000277.1:0-3107 GCF_039812165.1 Microbacterium sp. | reverse complement strand
GACCGCGTCGGCGACGGCGTCGCGCGCGGCGGCGAGCACCGCGTCGGCATCGCGGCCCGCGAGCGCCGCGCGGGCGACGACGACGACGGATGCCTCGCCCCACTGGTCGTCCGCCACTCCGACCACGACGGCCTCGGCGAGACCCGGCACGGTGCGCACCGCGTGCTCGACGCGGTCGAGCGAGACGTTGACGCCGCCCGAGACGATCACGTTGTCGAGCCGTCCGGTCACCTGCAGCACGCCGTCGGCGAGCGCACCGGCATCCCCCGTGCGATACCAGCGCGTGCCGTCCGGATCGCGGCGGAAGACGGATGCCGTCCGCTCCGGCTCGCCGAGGTAGCCGTCGGCGAGCGTCGGCCCGCTGAGTCGCACCTCGCCGTCTGCGATGCGCACGCCGAGGCCGTCGAGCGGGACGCCGTCGTACACGCATCCGCCGCTCGTCTCGGTCGAGCCGTACGTGCGGACGATGCGCGCCCCGGCGGCCTCGGCGCGCTCGCGCAGCGCGGGCGGCAGCGACTGGCCTCCGACGAGGATCGCCTCGAACGCGCGGAGCGCACGCGCGACCGCGGGGTCGTGGCCGGCGGCATCCAGCAGGGTGCCGAGCTGCGCGGGGACGAGTGAGGTGTAGTTCGGCACGCGGTGGCCGTCGCGGTGCGAGGCCATCGTCGCGGCGGCCGCGGCGAAGGCCTGCGGCGAGAACCTGCCGGACAGGAGGGCGGGCTCGGTGCCGGCGACGATCGCCCGCACGAGCACCTGGGCTCCCGCGATGTAGGTCGCCGGCAGGGCGAGGAGCCACACGCCCTCGCCGATGCGGCCGGCGGTGGCGAGGGCGCTCGCGGTGAGCGCGCTGCGGCTCAGGGCGACGCGCTTGGGATGCCCGCTGGAGCCCGACGTCGCGACGACGACCGCCGTGCCCGCCGGCACCTCCTCCGGCATCCGTCGCGTGCTTTCGCCCGGTCCGGCCCCCGGCATCCGCTCCGGTCCGCCGTCCGGTCCGGCGCCCGGCATCCCGCCCGGCAACCGGTTCAGCGCGCGGTCCGCTCCCGGGGCCGCAACCCGGTCGCCGAGCGCGACCGCGGGACCCGCGCCGTGGATCGCCGCGCGCAGCGCCCGCAGCACGTCGCGCGGGCTGTCGCCGTCGACCGGTTCGAGCCTCATCGCCGCGGACCTAGAAGTGGTACGGGAAGGGCGACCAGTCCGGCTCGCGCTTCTGCAGGAACGCGTCGCGGCCCTCGACCGCCTCGTCGGTGCCGTACGCGAGCCGCGTCGCCTCGCCGGCGAACACCTGCTGGCCGACCAGGCCGTCGTCGACGGCGTTGAAGGCGAACTTCAGCATGCGGATCGCCGTCGGCGACTTCGTCAGGATCGTGCGCGCCACCGCGAGCGCCTCGCGCTCGAGGTCTGCGTGCGGCACGACGCGGTTGACCGCGCCCATCTCGTACGCGCGCTGCGCGGAGTACTCCTCGGCGAGGAAGAACACCTCGCGCGCGAGCTTCTGCCCCACCTGCCGCGCCATGTACGCCGAACCGTATCCGGCGTCGAACGAGCCGACGTCGGCGTCGGTCTGCTTGAAGCGTCCGTGCTCGGCGCTCGCGATCGACAGGTCGCTCACGACGTGCAGCGAGTGCCCGCCGCCGGCCGCCCAGCCCGGGATGACCGCGATCACGACCTTCGGCATGAACCGGATGAGCCGCTGCACCTCGAGGATGTGCAGGCGTCCCGCGCGAGCGGGGTCGGCGACGGAGGCCTCGTCGTCCGAGTACTTGTATCCGTCGCGCCCGCGGATGCGCTGGTCGCCCCCGGAGCAGAACGCCCAGCCGCCGTCCTTGGCGCTCGGGCCGTTGCCGGTGAGGAGCACCACGCCGATCCGCGGGTCCTGCCGCGCGAGGTCGAGCGCGCGGTACAGCTCGTCGACGGTGTGCGGGCGGAAGGCGTTGCGCACCTCGGGGCGGTCGAACGCGATGCGGGCGATGCGGCCGTCGCGCGAGACGTGCGCGGTGATGTCGGTGTACGCGTCGGCGCCGGGCGCCGGCATCCATTCCGCCGGGTCGAACAGCTCGGAGACCATGACGCTCAGCCTATTCGCCGGGCGCGGCACGGATGCCGCCGGCCGGGCAACTACCCTGGTGCGGTGACCTCGACTCTGCGCGCCGCCGGCACCGCCGCGGCATCCGCCCTCCTGTTGTTCGCCCTCGCCGCCTGCACCGGAGGCGCGCCGGCGGAGACGCCGACGTCCGCCGAGACGGCGACCGTGGCGATCCTCGACTCCGCGTGCGCGGACGACGCGGGCGTGACGATCGTCGTGGACTCGTCCGCGCTCGAGGACGGCGAGAGCCGGGAGTGGTGCATCGGCACCGACGAGCCCGTCGCCGCCGCCGACGCCCTGGCCCTCGTCGACGTGAAGACCGAGGGCACCGACGAGTACGGCGACCAGGTCGTGTGCCGCGTCGACGGCGTGCCCGCCGAGGACGCCGCGATCCCCGCCGAGGACGGCTCGGACTACTTCGAGACGTGCGCGTCGATGCCGGCCGCGTTCGCGTACTGGTCGCTGTGGCAGAAGCCGGCCGGCGGCGAGTGGGGCTACGCGCAGGAGGGCCTGTCGACCCTGCGGCTGCAGCCGGGCGACGCGCTCGAGCTGCTGTTCACGCTGCACGGCGAGCCGGCCGCACCGGCGGCGTGACGTCGGACCCGGCGTGAGCCTCCGGCCCGGTCCGCTGAAGGCGGCGGCGGCGCTCGCCGCCGGGTTCATCGCGGTCCGGGTCGTCTACCGCCTCCTCTTCCACGGCGCCGACGGCGCCGGCCCGGTGCTGCTGGCGCTGCCCGCCGTTCGCCTGCCGCCGCCGTTCGGCCACGTCGTGATGTTCGGCCCCGCGACGCTCGGCGGGGTGTGGGATGCCGCGCTCAGCGCCGTGCCGATCGCCGCGACGATCCTCGCCTTCGGC
Source organism: Microbacterium sp. (assembly GCF_039812165.1). Lineage (GTDB taxonomy): Bacteria > Actinomycetota > Actinomycetes > Actinomycetales > Microbacteriaceae > Microbacterium. The sequence goes on along the minus strand of NZ_JBDIAB010000277.1, from coordinate 165 downwards.
CTGCTGAACGCGCTGTTCGACGTGTCGCGGCTGTTCGCGCGCGCGTCGCGCCGCGGTCCGTTGCGGGGTGTCGCGCGGGCGCTGTCGGTCGCCTGGGCGACGCTGCCGTCGCTCGCCGACGCCGTGCGTGCGGCGCGGTTCGCGCAGCGGCTGCGCGGCGAGCGG
>NZ_JBDIAB010000276.1:0-3111 GCF_039812165.1 Microbacterium sp. | reverse complement strand
GCGGCATGACCACGCCCTCGCGTCCCGACCATTCGCGTTCCACCGCCGAGGCCATCGCATCGCTGTTCGTCGTGCCCGACGCCCTGGTCGAGGCCGTCGCCGCGGTCACCGAGAAGGAGGCGCGCGATCGCATGCGCCGGCGCGGCGTCGTGGTCGACGCGAAGGCGACGGCGCACGAGCTCGCCACGCGGCTCACGCGCGACGAGCTGGGCGACCTGTCCGACGCCGAGCTGGAGCCGGACCAGGTCGTGCGGATGAAGGTGCGTCGGGGCGAACTGCTGCGCGAGCTCATGCTGCAGGGCACGCCCGACGCGTACGCCGTGTTCCGGGCGCGCCTCGACATCGCCAAGGAGCGAGCGCGCGTGAAGACGGCGCGCGCGGCGATCGAGGCGACCCAGCGTCGCGCCCACACCGATCCGGTGACCGGCCGCTTCGATCTGCGCGTGCACGGCACGGTCGACACGCGGTCGATCGTGCCCGCCCGCGCGGGGGAGCCGGGTGCGGACTGGCACCACCTGCGGTCGTCCGCGCTCGTGCACCACCTCGCGTCGGTGCAGTTCGCGCTCCGCGCCCTCGAGCGCGACCCGGAGCTGGCCGCCGCGGTCGAGGCGGAGGTGCAGCGCATGCTCGACGAGGCCGGCCTCTGATCCGCTTCGCGTGACGTCGCGCTCGGTCCGAGCGTCGTCGTTACGCGAGCCACTGCTCTCCCGACCACTCACTGCGGTGCGGCGCAGTGAGTCAGCTCCGGAGCAGTGAGTCGTCGCGTCGGGTGGGGCCGAGATCGACTGCGGCGCGGGGCACGATCTCGACGCCGGCTCAGGCGCCGTCGACGGCGGGCAGGAGTGCGAAGACGACCTCGTCCACGTCGCGGCCGAGCCCGGGCGCATAGGCCGGATCGCGCGAGACCTCGGTGAACCCCACCCTCGTGAGCACCGCGATCGCCGCCGCGTTGTGCGCGGGCACGCGGGCGAACAGCGGCCGCTCCGGCTCGCGGGCGATCAGGAGTCGCAGCGCCGCGGACGCCACGCCGCGTCCCCACGCGTGCCGCGCGATCCAGAAGCTCACCTCGCGATCGCCGTCGGTCGTGAACGCCGCGGCGGTGCCGGCGAAGCCTCCGCTCTCGGTGACGACGTGGAGTGCGACCGACGGCGCGGCGCGCTTCGAGGCGAGCCAGGCGTCGAAGGCATCCCGGTCGTCGGGATCGTCGGCGGTGAAGGCCGTCATGGCGACGGCGTCCGGGTCGCGCATCATCTCGAAGACCGCGTCGTCGTCGTCCTCGTCCATGCCTCGCAGCTCGATGTGGCCCACGGGTTCACCGTAGCGAGCGCCGGCGCCGCCCGCATCGTCCGGATCCGAGAGCGGCAAGTGCAACATTTGTGTCACCATTGTCCGCTCGCATCCCACGCCGGCCTGCCCGCTTGGCTACGGTGGGGAGGCGGCGCGCTCGCGCCGATGACACACAGCAGTAAGGCAGTCCATGAGCACCAGCGGCACCGTCAAGTGGTTCAACTCGGAGAAGGGCTTCGGGTTCATCGCTCCGGACGAGGGCGGCGCTGACGTCTTCGCCCACTACACCGCGATCCAGTCGAGCGGCTACCGCTCGCTGGAGGAGAACCAGCGCGTCGAGTTCGAGATCGCGCAGGGCCCCAAGGGCCTGCAGGCGGAGAACATCCGCCCGATCTGATCCCGTGCGTCCACCGGTCGCGCGCATCGCACGACGCGCGCGACTCGGTGCGCCACTCACCGTCCCGTCGCCGGGTCCTCCTGCGGCAGCACGGTGACTCGGCGCGCGAGCCGGGGTTCGAGGAGGCCCGCGGTCGTGAGAGCGACCGCGGCTTCGGCGCGCCCGCGCGCGTCCGGGAAGCCTCTACTCGTACTCGCGCCCGTCCACGAGGAGCAGCGCGCGGAGCTGGTCGACGGTGTCGACGACGGCCTGCGCGCCCTCCGACTCATGCGGCCAGCTGAAGCCCCACCGCACGAAGATCACCGGCACGTCGTGGTCGCGGCCGCCCTCGACGTCGTGGTGACGGTCGCCCACGAGCACCGGACGGTCGATGTCGGCCCCGGTGGCCTCGAGCCGTCGCAGCGCCTCGCCGACGATGTCGGACTTCGAGGCGAGCGTGCGCTCGTCGGGCGTCGCCCCGGCGGTCGCGCTGAGGTACGGCGCGAGCCCGAAGTGGTCCATGAACGCGACCACCTGGTTCTCGGGCTTCGAGCTGGCCGTCGCCTGCGGGATGCCGGCGGCCGCGAGCTCCGCGACGAGCTCGGCCATGCCGGGGTACATGCGCGATCCGCTCGTATGCCCCTCGGCGGCCCCGATCGCCCGGTAGTGGACGACGGCCTCCGCCGCCTGCTCCGGCGACATGCCGACGTTCTTCTGGAACGACTCGAACATCGGCGGCCCGATCCAGTGCACGAGCTCGGCGCGCGTGGGCTCCGGGTGGCCGAAGTGCTCCAGGGTGCGGCTCAGCCGCCGCAGGATGCCTTCGGACGCATCCACGAGGGTGCCGTCCACGTCCCAGAGGATGCACGACCAGGGCGATCTCGACATGGACTCAGCCTACAAGCCGGGCGCACCGGCATCCGTCCCGCGACCCGCGCGCGTGCCGGTCAGAACAGGCGCGGGGCCCCGGACTCGACGCCCTTCATCCCCTCGTAGTCGAGGGTCACGCAGCGGATGCCGCGGTCGGCGGCGAGCACCTTCGCCTGTGGCTTGATCTCCTGCGCGGCGAACACGCCCGACACCGGCGCCAGGTGCGGGTCGCGACCGAGGAGCTCGAGGTAGCGCGTGAGCTGCTCGACGCCGTCGATGTCGCCGCGGCGCTTGACCTCGACGGCGACGGTGCCGCCCGCGGGGTCGCGCAGCAGCAGGTCGACGGGTCCGATCGCGGTCGGGAACTCCCGGCGGACGAGGGTGAGATGCTCGCCGATCACGCCGACCTGCTCGGCGAGCAGACGCTGCAGATCCGCCTCCACGCCGTCCTTGACCAGGCCGGGGTCGATGCCGAGCTCGTGCGACGAGTCGTGCAGGATCTCGTACAGCCGCACCGTGAGCGAGTCGCCGCTCTTGGCGTGCGTGACGCGCCACTGCTCGACGACCACCTCGTCGGC
>NZ_JBDIAB010000275.1:0-3128 GCF_039812165.1 Microbacterium sp. | reverse complement strand
TCGGGCCAGATCGTCGAAGAGCCCTCGACGAGCAACTCGGTACGGAACGAGCCGGGCTCGACGATCGTGGTCTGGATGCCGAACGGCTCCAAGTCGAGAGCAAGGGTCTCCATCCACCCTTCCAGCGCGAACTTGGACGCGCAGTACGCGGAGCAGAAGTCGACGCCGGCAACGCCAGCGGTCGAGGAGATCGTGATCACTCGGCCCGAGCGCTGCCTCCGCATCGTGGGCAGCACGGCCCGGGTGACGTTCAACGAACCGTAGAAGTTCGTCTGCATTTGCTTGTCGAACTGCTCAGGGCTCAGCGTTTCAAAAAAGCCGGCATAAAAGTTGCCCGCGTTGTTCACCAGGACGTCGATCCGACCGAAGCGGTCGACGGCTGCGTCAACAGCCTGCCGAGCGGCATCGGTGTTAGTGACGTCGAGCGGCACCTCGAGCAGGTCCTCGCGCGCGCCGAGAGTCTTCGTCACGTCCACGGTGTCACGGGCGGTCGCGACGACTCGATGGCCGGCGTGGAGGGCTGCTCGGGCGATGTCGGCACCCATCCCTCGGGCTGCTCCGGTGATGAACCAGACTGTGCTGTCGCTCATGTGTTTCTGCCTTTCGTCGCTGCGGTCAGCGCGGGAGGATGCGGACCGTCACGGAGCGGGGCCCGCCGCCCTGCATGGTGCGGCTGGCGGACTCGTGGGCGTACTTGGGCTCGTAGGCGGCGTCGACCGCGGAAGGGCGAGACATACGGGTCGCCGTCCACGATCTGCGAGAGAGGGCGTCATGGGTCCAGGAAGCCATCACGAACTCCCTTCGTCACAGTCGAAGCGGATGCCGCCGACCGACGGTGTTCCGCTGAGGAGATACAAACCAGTCAACTCCCACACGCGCATGCGAACCAGTCCCGCTCGATAGGGTCACTCGCAGTGACCCTCTTGCGCGCACCGCTCGGCATAGCGTTAGAAGGTGCGCGAGCAAGACGAGATCCGCGAGTTCCTGACCACCCGGCGGTCCAGGCTCACCCCTGAGCAGGTGGGACTGCCGGACTTCGGCGGCCGGCGCCGCGTCGCGGGGCTGCGCCGTGAGGAGGTCGCCCTGCTGGCGGGAATCAGCGTCCAGTACTACGTCCGGTTCGAGCGCGGCACCGCGACCGGTATCTCCGACTCGGTGCTCGACGGCGTCAGCCGTGCCCTCCGACTCGACGACGTGGAGTGCCAGCATCTCTGCGACCTCGTCCGAGCCGTGAACACCGCCGTGCGCCCGACCCGTCCGCCCTCGCAGCGCTCCCCGATCCTTGTATCCGCGGCGTTGCAGCAGACGCTTGACGCAATGACCGAGGCACCCGCGGTCGTCCAGAACGGGCGACTCGACATCCTCGCGACGAACCGTCTCGGCCGCGCTCTTTTCTCCGAGCTGCTCGACTCGCCGCAGTCGCCTGCCAATTTCGCCTGCTTCCTCTTCCTCGACGACCGTGCGACGGGCTTCTACCGCGACTGGGACGAGGCTGCCCGGATGACCGTCGCCATGCTGCGAGCAGAAGCGGGCCGATCGCCCCGTGATCGTGCCCTCGACGAGCTCGTCGGAGAGCTCTCGGTCCGAAACGACGGGTTCCGGACCCTCTGGGCAACGCACGACGTCCGTGAGCACCGATCCGGCGTCAAACGCGTCCACCACTCCGTCGTCGGAGACCTCGACCTCGACTACACGGCACTGAACATCTCCACCGACCCAGGATTGCAACTCCTCGCCTACACGGCTCGGTCCGGCACACCGTCGGAAGAGGGCCTCCGCCTTCTTGGAAGCTGGACCGCAGATTCCAAGAAGGTGTCCCGAGCCCGGCCGCGCAAGACGCATGGTCCGGCCACCCGAGTTCCCGACGAAAGCTAACCAACGCTGCTCGGGAGAGACGCGCCAAACCTGAGGTTCGCCTATTCGACGGCAGCCTGTTGCGGGTGGAGGTTCCGCAGGCTCAGCCCGGCGCACGCGGTGGTCAGCACGAGAACTGTGGCGATGACCATGCTGATGCGCATGCCGGTCAGGGCGCCGGCCGGGGAAGCGAGAAGTGCTCCGAACACGGCGACGGCCAGCGCACCGCCGATTTGTCGGGCAGTGTTGTAGACCCCACTCGCCGTGCCTGCCAGACGCCCGTCGACGTGGTTGAGCAAGACGGCGGACATGGGCGGGTTGACGAAGCCGGCCATCGGACCGATCGGAACCATCATCAAAGACAGCACCCACACCGGAACACCGGCAGGGACGAGGGCGAGGGCAATGAACGAGGCAGCCATGAGGACCTGCCCGCCGACGATGGGCAAACGCGCGCCTACGCGTCTGACCAGACGCGGCACGAACGGCGTGCAGATCGCGCCGCACACGGCCATGGGCAGAAAGACGATGCCGGTCTGAGCTGGTCCGACGCCTCGCTCCTGTTGGAGGAAGATGCTGAAGACGAACGGTTGCCCGAAGAAGCCGATCATGAATGTGAACCCGGTCGCGACGGCAACCACCACGGTGCGCGAACGGAACATGGTCAGCGGGACCATCGGGTGCGACGCGCGGTGTTGCCGCAGGACGAAGGCGATCCCGGAGACGACAGCGATACTGCCGGCGATGAGCACGGGGCGGCTGCCTGATCCGTGGCTGCCGGCCTCGACGGCTGCGAACACCAGGCCGCTGACGGCGAGGAGGCCAGTGGCCTGACCCGTCCAGTCGAATGGTGCCCAGTACGCTGGCGACGGCGCCGCCGCGTGCAGGAGCAGCAGGATCAGCACTGCAACGGGGAGGTTGACGACGAAGATCAGCCGCCAGTCGAGAACGGTCAGCAGACCGCCCAGGAGCGGCCCGCAAACAGCGGCGACGGCACCGCCCGTCGCCCACAGCGACACTGCCTGCGCCCGGCGGCCCGGGTCGTCGTAAGCGTGACGAACCAGCGCCATCGACGATGGCGTGACCATGGCGGCGAAAGCTCCCTGTGCCACGCGAGCGCCAAGTAGCACTCCCAGCGACGGTGCAAGGGCACAAGCAAGAGACGCCAGGGCGAAGCCCGCGACGCCGAATCCGAATGCCTTCTTCGCGCCGATCCGGTCTGTGAACGCGCCAGCCCCGAGCAGAAGGCCGGCAAAGGGGAGGGTGTAGCCGTC
>NZ_JBDIAB010000274.1:0-3157 GCF_039812165.1 Microbacterium sp. | reverse complement strand
TTCCGGATCCGATCGGGTACGCGACCTCTCGAATCCTTCCGAGAGTGTACTAGCACATGTGCTAGTACGTGCTCTAAGCTGACGGTATGACAGAAGGTGTGGGAGGGAAGACCCGCGCGCGGATCCTGGCGGCTGCGCGAGCACTCGCGGCGGAGCACGGCATGCGCGCCGTCACCGTGCGCGCCGTCAGCGAGGCCGCGGGCGTGGGCATGGGAACGCTGCGGCATCATTTCGCATCGCAGCGTGACCTCTTCGCGGAGCTCGTGGCGGATGTCGTGGACGACCGTCTGGATGACGCGAACGTCTTCGACACCTCGAGGTCGGGCCCACAACGCCTGCAGCAGGCGCTCGGGCAGTTCCTTCCCGCAGAGTACGCCGATACGTCCACTCTCTCCGGCTGGTTCGACGTCTACGCGACGGCGTTCGCCCAGCCTCCGTCCGAGCACAGTCGACAACTGCTGGATGCCGCCGCGCGACGTTCGCATCGGCACGTCCGAGCATGGCTGGTGCAGCTCGCCTCGGAGGGCTGGGTGGACGCGGCAGCCATCGACGAGACCGCGAACCTGTTGATCGCGCTGTCTTCGGGGCTGCTCCTGGAGACCCTCACGCCGGCATCGCCCGTGACGTTCGACACCGCCCGGAGCATCTTGTCGGCCGCAGCGCGCGCGGTCGCACGAGAGGCTCCCGTGCCGTTGGGCGCTCTGGCCGACGCTGCACGCGGCAGGTTCCTCGCACCCGTGACGACGCTGCCCGTCACGGCCCGCAAGCGCGCCGATCGCGCGATCGTCGTGTCGAACGAGACCGGGACGTTCCAGATCCATGCCTGGGATCGGGAGCGCGACGTGCGCTGGCAGCTGACGGACGCGACCCATGGGGTGATGTTGAGCGGGCTGAGCCCCGACGGGCGCACGGTGTGGTGGCTCAGCGATGTCGCCGGAGACGAGGTCGGGCAGTGGCAGACCGCTCCGTTCCCCCGAGACCCCGCGTCGACACCCGTCGCACGCCCGGCTCCCGACGTCGAGCGCGGCATGTCGCTCGGACACGCGATCGGAGACCGCCGCGCCGTTCTGGGCCTCGCGACCGATGAAGGCTCGACCGTCTGGGTCGTCGAAGACGTGCAGGGCACTCCCCGCGGGCGGCGTCTGCTCACCGACTCCGGGCTCGTCACCGTGCACGCGATGGATGCCGCCGAGGAGCTCGTCGCGGTCGGTCGCACCGTGGACGGCGACGCACTCCACCCGCAGGCCGTCGTCGTCCGAATCGCCGACGGCGTCGAGGTCGCCCGCGTCTGGGACGGCCCCGACAGCGGCCTGGAGATCGGCGGCTTTGCTCCGCTCGAGGGCGACATGAGGCTGCTCATGACGCACGAGCGGGGCGGGTATCGACGACCCTTCATCTGGAGCGTCGACACCGGTGAGCGGACGGAGCTGGAGCTCGGCCTGAATGGCGAGGCGTGGGCGCGCTGGTATCCCGACGGCACGGCGCTGCTGATCGCCCACACCGAGCGAGGACGGAGCCGGCTGCACCGGTACGTCATCGCGACCGGGCACCTCGAGCCGCTTCGGACTCCACCGGGGTGGATCGGCGCCGGGGCCGTCCGGGCCGATGGCGCCGTCGAGTACCTCTGGTGCGACGCCGCGCACCCGTTCCAGCATCGCCTTCTCAGCGTCGATGGGACGGACCGCGACCTCACTCGCGCGACGGATCAGGGGGCGCCGTCGCAACCGCTCGAAGACGTCTTCATCCCCCTCGACGACGAGCCCGGCGAGAGCCTGCACGTCCTGTACGCGACCCCCGAAGGCGATTCGCTGCCGCGACCCACCGTCTTCCTCGTCCACGGAGGGCCTTACGCCGCCGACGAGGACTTCTACTCGCCGGCCCGGGCCGCCTGGCTCGACGCCGGCTTCGCCGTCGTCCACGTCAACTACCGCGGATCCACCGGATACGGTCGACGGTGGCGTGACTCGATCATCGGCGACCCGGGGCGTCGCGCCGTGGCCGACATCGCGCGAGCCCACGCCTGGGCGATCGACGCCGGGCTCGCGCATCCGGCACGCTGCATCGTCGAGGGCTGGTCATGGGGTGGCTACCTCGCGCTGCTGGCGGCCGGGCTCCATCCCGATGCCTGGGCGGCCTGCATCGCCGGGGCCCCGATCGCCGACTACACGAAGGCGTACGAGGAGGAGCCCGAACCGCTCCGCGCGTTCGACCGGGCGCTGTTCGGCGGGTCGCCCGCGGAGCTGCCGGAGATCTACGCCGTCTCTTCGCCGTCGACCTACGCGCCGGAGGTCGGCTGCCCGATCCTCATCCTGCACGGCGTCAACGACCCGCGCTCCCCCGCAGCACAGCTCGTCTCCTTCGCAAGACAGCTGAGCACGTCGGGCAAACCGCACGAGATCTACGAGTTCTCGGCCGGTCATGGCTCCCTCGACACCGCCGAGACGATCCGACAGCTCGAGACCGAGATCGGCTTCGCCCTGCGCCACCTGCTGCCGACGTTCGCACACGGTGATCCGGCCGCTCCGGACGCATCGCCTCGGAGAAGGGCGCAGCGATCATGACGCACGCGAACATGGGAGCCGACGCGATCCTGCTTCTCGTCCAGCCCGGCGGCGCCGGCTCGTCGCACTTCTCCATCGAATCCGGGACCTGGTCGCACATCACCGCCCTGAGCTCGAGCGGAGGCGGCACCGCGCTCGGCCTCTTCGGCTCCGGGACGGCGTCGAGGCCGGCAGCCGTCGCGCGCGAGCACCGGATCTCCGATCGCCCCGGCGCTGCCGAGTCCGCGCGGGCGATCGCCGGCGTGTTCGAGGTCGTCGACCACCGGGGGCGGCGACTGGCGACCCTGCGGAAGAGACCTCTTCGCAGCATCGTCCGAACCACCTGGGAGATCCGGCTCGACGACGGCTCCCTCGTGATCGGCCATGAGACGAATCCCCTGAAGACCGCTCTCCGACGATTGCTTCTGCTCGCCGAACTCCTCATCGACGTCCCGATCCGACTGCAGAGCGGATTCACGTTCCGCAACGCGAGCGCGACACTGTTCACCGTCGAGCTCGCCCGAGACGCAGAGAACACCAGCAAGGTCACCGTGGCGCGCCACTTCGACGAACGGATCGCGTTGCTTCAGGCCGCGTTGACACGCACACGGTAGCGT
>NZ_JBDIAB010000273.1:0-3175 GCF_039812165.1 Microbacterium sp. | reverse complement strand
GTCCGTGGCGCGGTGTACGTTGGGGGCATGAGCGGCCCGTTCGACCCGCCGATCGGCTCGAGCCTCGCGGGGAGGCGCGTCCTCGTCACCGGCGGCGGCAGCGGCATCGGGCTCGCGTGCGTGCGGGCGTTCGCCGCGCGCGGTGCGCACGTGATCGTCGCCGACGTCAATGCGGATGCCGCGGGCAGCGCGGCCGCGGAGGCCGGCGGCGAGCCGTGGGTCGTGGACCTCTCCGACACCGCCGCGCAGGAGGGCCTCGACCTCGACGTGGACGTCCTCGTGAACAACGCCGGCATCCAGCGCGTGCAGCCGATCCACGAGTTCGACCCCGACACGTTCCGGTTCATGCACCGGCTCATGGTCGAGTCGCCGTTCCTCCTGATCCGCGCGGTGCTGCCGCGCATGTACGAGCGCGGCTGGGGACGGATCGTCAACGTCTCCAGCGCGCACGGCCTGCGGGCGAGCCCGTTCAAGTCCGCGTACGTGTCGGCCAAGCACGCCCTCGAGGGGCTCTCGAAGGTCGCCGCACTCGAAGGCGGCCCGCACGGCGTGACGAGCAACTGCATCGACCCGGCGTACGTGCGCACGCCCCTCGTCGAGAAGCAGATCGCCGACCAGGCGCGCATCCACGGCATCCCCGAGAGCGAGGTCGTCGAGAAGATCATGCTCACCGAGACCGCGATCAAGCGGCTCGTCGAGCCCGACGAGGTCGCGGCGCTCGCGGTGTGGCTCGCATCCGACAGCGCGGGCATGGTCACCGGGGCGAGCCTCACGATGGACGGCGGATGGACGGCACGATGACACGGACGTATCGGACGATCGAGGTGCCCGTCGCGGGCGGCGACCTCCACGTCGGCGTGTGGGACGCGGCCGGCGAGGCGGATGCCCCGACCGTCCTCCTCGTGCACGGCGTGACGTCCTCGCACCTGGCCTGGCAGTTCCTGGCCGACGCGCTCCCGCACGTGCGGCTCGTCGCACCCGACCTGCGCGGCCGCGGGCGGAGCAACGCGGTCGAGGGACCGGCGGGCATGGCGGTGCATGCGGACGACCTCGCGGCGGTCTGCGCGCATCTGGGGCTCCCTCCCGTCCTCGTCGTGGGTCACTCGATGGGCGCGTTCGTGGCCGTGGCGTTCGCCGACCGGCATCCGGATGCCGTGACGAGCCTCCTGCTCGTCGACGGCGGCCTGCCGCTGGCCGCTCCCGCGGGCCTCGACCCCGAGGAGCTGGTCGCGGCGATCCTCGGGCCGACCGCCGAGCGGCTGTCGATGCGGTTCCGCGACGTCGACGCCTACCTGGCGTTCTGGCGCCGACATGCGGCGTTCCGGGAGGCCTGGTCGCCCCAGCTGGAGCGCTACCTCGCGTACGACCTCGTGCCGGACGGCGACGGTCTCCGGCCCGCAACGAGCTACCGCACGACGGTCGACGACACCGTCGACCTCACGACGGGATCGACCGTGCCCGACGCGCTCGCGGCGCTCCGCCGTCCGGCTCTCCTGATCACCGTGCCGCGGGGGTTGCAGGACGAGCCGCCGGGGCTGTACCCGCTCGACCACCTGGCCGACGCGCTGTCGCGCGTGCCGAGCGTCGAGCATCGGCGATACGAGAGCTACAACCACTACACGATCGTGATGTCGGAGCAGGGCGCCGCGGCGCTCGCACTCGTCGTGGCCGAGCTCGCGGCATCCGCGCCCATCGCCGTCGACGCGCTCGCGGCCGAGGCGGCCGCAGGAGGGAGTCTCGCGTGATCGACAAGACCTGTGCATCGGCGGCGGATGCCGTGGCCGACATCCCGGACGGGGCGTCGTTGGCGGTGGGCGGGTTCGGGCTGTCGGGCAATCCGATGGTGCTGATCGAGGCGCTGCTGGCGCAGGGCACGAGCGGGTTGAGCATCGTGTCGAACAACTGCGGGGTCGACGACTGGGGTCTCGGAGTGCTGCTGAACGCGGGCCGGATCCGGAAGATGACGTCGTCGTACGTGGGCGAGAACAAGGAGTTCGAGCGGCAGTTCCTGACCGGCGAACTCGAGCTGGAGCTGACGCCGCAGGGAACGCTGGCCGAGAAGCTGCGGGCCGGGGGCTCGGGGATCGCCGCGTTCTACACGCAGACCGGCGTGGGCACGCAGGTCGCCGAGGGCGGCCTGCCGCGCCGCTACGGCGCGGACGGGTCGGTCGCGGTCGCGTCGCCGGTCAAGGACGTGCGGGTCTTCGACGTGTCGGGGGAGCCGCGGGAGTACGTGCTCGAAGAGGCGATCGTGACCGACTTCGCGCTCGTGCACGCGGCCCGTGGCGACCGGCACGGCAACCTCGTGTTCAACAAGGCGGCGCGCAACTTCAACCCGCTCGCGGCGATGGCGGGGCGGGTGTGCATCGCGCAGGTCGAACAGCTCGTCGAGCCGGGTGAGCTCGATCCGGATGCCGTGCACCTGCCGGGCGTGTACGTGCACCGCATCGTCGAGGTCGGTGCCGGCATCGAGAAGCGCATCGAACGCCGCACCGTGCGCACGGAAGGAGCCTGAGATGGCGTTGACGCGCACCGAGATGGCCGCCCGCGCGGCACGCGAGCTGGCCGACGGGTCGTACGTGAACCTCGGGATCGGGCTGCCGACGCTCGTGCCGAACTACGTGCCCGCGGGTGTGACGGTGGTGCTGCAGTCCGAGAACGGCATCCTCGGCGTCGGCCCGTATCCGGCCGAGGATGCCGTGGACCCGGACCTCATCAACGCGGGCAAGGAGACGGTGACGACCCTTCCCGGGGCGGCGTTCTTCGACTCCGCGACGAGCTTCGGGATGATCCGGGGCGGGAAGATCGACGCCGCGATCCTCGGGGCCATGCAGGTGTCCGCCGGCGGGGATCTGGCGAACTGGATGATCCCGGGAAAGATGGTCAAAGGCCCGGGCGGGGCGATGGACCTCGTCCACGGCGCCGCACGCGTGATCGTGCTGATGGAACACGTCGCCCGCGACGGATCCGCGAAGATCGTGCACGACTGCTCGCTGCCCCTCACCGGCCGCGGGGTCGTGGACCGCATCATCACCGACCTCGCCGTCATCGACGTGACCGACGCCGGGCTCGTGCTGGTCGAGACCGCCCCCGGCGTCACCGTCGACGAGGTCATCGCCGCCACCGAGCCCGAGCTGATCGTCCCGGAGACGCTCGCCGGTCGTTGACTCCGCGC
>NZ_JBDIAB010000272.1:0-3182 GCF_039812165.1 Microbacterium sp. | reverse complement strand
CGCGCGCGGGTCTTCCCTCCCACACCTTCTGTCATACCGTCAGCTTAGAGCACGTACTAGCACATGTGCTAGTACACTCTCGGAAGGATTCGAGAGGTCGCGTACCCGATCGGATCCGGAACACGTCGCGCGCGACGCCCTGCCGTTCTCGAAGGCGGTAGCGGCGAGTGCGCCGTGCGGGTCGCGGGGGCGTGCCGCGAGAATCGACTCGTACCCGGCGTACGACCCCACAGGGAGGCAGCGATGTCTGCAACGGTCCTCTACATGTCCATGTCGCTCGACGGCTTCATCGCCGGCCCGAACGAGACCGTCGACAACGGGCTTGGCGATGGCGGCATCCGATTGCACGAGTGGGACTTCAGCGGCCCCGTGCTCGACGAGTTCCTCGCCACCGGCGCGGTGGTCGCCGGGCGCGGGACGGCCGAGCCGGCGGACTACTGGGGCGGCGACCACCACGGCGGGGTGTCGATCTTCATCTTCGGCCCGGAGGCCGCGACCGACGCGGAGAGGTCGCGGCCGCGGGTCACGTACGTTCCCGACATCCGCGAGGCGATGTCGCGCGCGAAGGATGCCGCAGGCCACCGCAACGTGCTCGTGCACGGCGCCGGCGTCGCACAGGCGGCGCTCGCCGCCGGAGTGCTCGACGAGCTCGAGCTGCACGTGATCCCGGTGCTCCTCGGCGAGGGGCGGCGGTTGTTCGACCGGCTCGGCCCCGATCACATCGAGCTGGAGCGCGTCCGCGTGATCGCGGCGGACCACGGCGTCACGCATCTGCACTACCGCGTGCAGCCGCGAACGCCGTGAAGCTCTGACCGAAGCGCGGCGGGGCGTCCGCCGTCCGCGCGCCGGTCTCAGCGCTCGACGGGGATGACGAGCCAGAGGAGCAGGTACACCCAGAGCGAGAGGCCGGCGAAGAGGACGGCGACCACGGTGAGGACACGCACCAACGTGGTGTTCCAGCCGAAGCGGTGTGCGATGGCGGCGCAGACGCCGGCGATCATGCGGCCCTGACGGGGCCTGACGAGTTCGTTCATGTCTCCAGCCTGCGTCATCGTCGGCTCGCGCGCACGGGGGCTATCCCCCGATTCCCGGCGGGATGACCGTCGTCGTCGCCCGTGGATCTTCGTACTCATTCCGACCAGAGTGTGCGTGGGTGAGAGGGCAGGCTCGTCCGGAACCAGGAGTTGGATGATCATCGATCTGCACGGTCATATGCTCGTCTGGTGACGAGGCGTGTGCGATCGCGACGAAGCAACGGTCCTCTCCCTCCATCCGTCTATTGGAGGCTCTTCCGCGTCTCGCCGCTGATCATGCTCGTCGGCATGGCGGCGGGTGGCTGGCTGATCGTCCGTTCGACCCTCGTCTGGGGTGACAACAACGGCGACGACGCTTTCGGGATCGACATCCCGATCGCGGCGACGGTTCTCGCACTGTGGGCTGGTGCCGCGACGTTGTTGCTGCGGCCGCCGCGGTCCGTTCTTGCGTGGCAATCCGGCCCGTTCCGTACCGAGCCGCTCTTGGTCCGGTGCTGAGATCGTTCGGGCGTGGCGCATCGCGCTCGACTGACGCGAGCCGACGGCGACCGCGCGGTCCAGGGCGAGTTGCGCGGCTCAGACCGTACGCGTCAGCCGGCGCCACTCGTTCTCGTAGATCCGGCAGAGCCCGTAGGCCGCGCCGTGGCGCGGGCCCCGTTGCTCGCCCCGAACAGATCTGTCGCGGCCCAGCCGTAGCAGTAGTAGATGACGTCGTCGGCGGCGCTCGCGTAGGTCGCGACGGCGGCGCGGTGCAGTTCGTCGGGCGGCAGGTTCCACATCTGCACGCCGGAGTAGACGTACGTGCCCGGCCGGGACTCGTCGCGCGCCCGCCGGTTCTGGTCCTCGACGAGGCGGATCGGGAAGCCGTCGGCACGGAACTCGGCGTAGGTCTGCCCGTAGTCCAAGCCGAACAGCCGCGTGAAGGCGGCGAACGCGCGCTCGCGGGCCTCGTCGTCGTGCCCGAAGTGATCGATGAGACTCTGCACGTCGGCGCCGCCGCCGAGACGGTGGTAGGGGAAGTGCTTCAGCCGTGGCGACAGCGCGGTAAGCATCCCGTAGTCCTGCCCGAGGATCCACGAGTACGCCGGCGGCCACAGGTCGAGCCACAGCTCCACGTCGGGCTCGCGCTCGCGGACGAGGCGCCCGATCGCGTCGACCATCGCGGCGACGCTCCGCTGCCGGAAGCGCAGCCAGCCCCGCACGAGCGGCTCCGCGACGAACCGCTCGCGCGCGGCCTCGAACTCGCCGGCCTTCATGAGCCCGGCGATCATCGTCAGCTCTGCGCGCAACGCCTCGCCATCGATGCCCTGCTCGGCCATCAGCGTGAGGCACCGGTCGCAGAAGCAGCTGAGCAGGTTCGCCGGACGCACCTGCTCGCCGCCCCAGTCCGGGTAGCGGATGCGGTCGATGAGGAACCGCCGGTAACCGTACCGCTCCACGAGCGCCACGATCACCCGGCCCCACATCGGCGCGACGAGGGGTCCGTTCGGGCACAGCCAGCGGTCGACGGGACGCCCGCGGTAGTCGACGACGCCGTTGCCGGCGATGTCGCCCGTCCACGCGCCGTTCGTGATGTTGAGCCACGGCACGATCTCGTAGTCGTCGCCGAGCGTCGAGGCGCGCACGATCGCGAGCGGGTCGTCCGCGGCATCCGTCCGGGACTGCTGGTGCAGCTCGGGGGAGAGGCCGGCGACGTCGACGTCCGCGTAGACGAGGCCTTCGCCGAGGATCACGTCGGCCACCGGGTTGCGCTCGAGCGTCCCGATCGGCGACGGGTTGCGCTCGAAGATGTCGTTGACCTGCACGAACAGCTGCGTGACGTCGTCGATGCGCGCCAGCCGGGGACGGATGGCGTCCGGCCCCTCGTGGAGCAGGTCGTGATGGTGCAGATGGATGCCGGCCATCGGTGCTCCTCGGCCGGTCAGGCGAGACGGTTGACCGGCGAGTCGGGTGCGCCCGACTCGACGAGCGACACCGCGTTCTGCGCCTGGATGCGCACGTACTCGATCTCGGTGCGGGCCGAGAAATACGCGATGTGCGGTGTCAGCACGACATCCTCGCGTCCGAGGAGCGGATGCCCCGGGGTCGGGGGCTCCTGGTCGAGCACGTCGAGGGCCGCACCGGCGAGGTGCCCGGAGTCGAGCGCCG
>NZ_JBDIAB010000271.1:0-3201 GCF_039812165.1 Microbacterium sp. | reverse complement strand
CGACAGCCCGCCGCCGGCCTCGCCGGCGCGCGTGTCCCAGCCGTCCGGCAGCCGGTGCACGATGGCGTCGACGCGCGCGAGCTCGGCGGCGCGGGCGACCGCCCCGTCGCCGGCGGCGGGGTCGCCGACCAGGACGTTCTCGCGGATGCCGCCGTCGAACAGGTAGGGCTGCTGGAAGACGACGCTCACGAGGGCGCGGCGCGCCGCGGCGGTCAGCTCCCCCGCGTCGGCGCCGTCGACCAGCACGCGGCCGGCGGTCGGGTGCTGGAGCCCGGCGAGGAGGGCCAGCACGGTGCTCTTGCCCGAGCCGGACGGACCGACGATGGCGGTCGTCGTGCCCGCCTCGAAGGCCAGGTCGAGGCGATCGACCACCGCGGGCTCGTCGTCCCCGTAGCGGAACGAGACGCCCCGCAGCTCGATGCGGGGCGCGGCCTCCGGCGCCGCGTCGACGGCGCCGGCCGGGTCGCCGGGCGCGTCGAGCACGTCGCGGATGCGGCGCAGCACCCCGGTGGTGCTCTCGATGCCCGGCGACAGCTCCGCGAGAGTGGTGAACGCCTCCAGGTAGCGGACGATCACCACGATGAGGGCGATCGCCTCGGGCACGGCGACCTCTCCCCGCACGGTGAGGAGCACCGTGACGCCGGCGAGGACGACGAGCGCGAGCTGCGTCGCGAGCCCGAACAGGAGCTGGCCGGGCACCTGCAGACGCAGCACGCGGAGGGCGGCGCCGTGCTGCGCGTCGAGCGCCGCGCCGACCTGACTGCGCGCGGGCTCGGCTCGGCGGGCGGCGCGCAGCGCCTGCTGCGTGCGCGCGAACTCGACGATGCGCTCGGTCAGCGCGCCGTTGGTCTCGGCGGCGGCGCGATCGGCGCCGCGGGTGAGGCGTCCCGACGCGGCGTGCGCGCCGAGCAGCACGGGCACTCCGACGAGGGCGGCGACGCCGAGCTGCCACGAGATCGGGATCAGCGCCACCGCGATCGCGATCGGCAGCAGCACCGCGGCGACGAGCGGCGTCACCAGGTAGGCGACGAGCCCCACGAGCTCGGGTCCGGTCGCGGCGACCGCCTGCCGGGCGGTCGCCGTGTTCGCGGCGTCGAACCATGTGAGGCGGATGCCGGTGATGCGATCGGCCACGGTGGGCTGGCCGGTCGCGAGCAGCCGGAAGCCCAGGCCGTAGCCGAGGCGCACGACGGTCGCGTCGACGGCCCAGCCGACGACGGTGGTGAGCGCGAGCGCCCCCACCCAGGGCCACGCGCGTGCGGGATCGCCGCCGAACAGGGCGGCGACCAGCGGCACGAGCAGCACCGCGCCGGCCGCGCGCAGCACGATCCCCACGACGGTCAGGGTCAGATGGGCCGCCACCGTGCGACGGCTGTCGGCGGGGAGCAGGGAGAGGATCGTGCGGATCATCGGCTCGCCTCCGCGTCCACGGCCTCGGCGCGGGCGTCGACGTCGACCGCGTCCGTGCCCCCGGCATCCCACAGTCGCCGGTAACGACCGCCACGCGCGAGCAGCTCCGCGTGGGTGCCGGTCTCCGCGACGCGGCCGTGGTCGAGCACGACGATGCGGTCGACGCCCGTGACGGTGTGCAGCCGGTGCGCGATGACGACCACGGTGCGCCCCGCGGCGAGGCGGTCGATGGCGCGCTGCACGAGGTACTCCGACTCGGGGTCTGCGTACGCGGTCGCCTCGTCGAGGACGAGCACCGGCGTGTCGGCGAGGAGGGCGCGGGCGATCGTGAGCCGCTGCCGCTCGCCGCCGGAGAGCGCGGCGTCCGGTCCCAGCACGGTGTCGTAGCCGTCCGGCAGGCGGAGCACGCGCTCGTGGATCTGCGCCGCCCGCGCGGCGGCCTCGACCTGCGCGCGGCTCGCGTCGGGCACCGCGAGCGCGATGTTCTCGTGCACGGTGCCCTGCACGAGCTGGGTCTGCTGGAAGACGAAGCCCACGCGCGCGTACAGCTCGTCGGCGGTGAGCGCGCGCACGTCGCGTCCGCCGATGCGGATCGCACCGGCATCCACGTCGTGGAAGCGCGCGAGGAGCGCCGCGAGCGTGGACTTGCCCGATCCGGACGGGCCGACGAGGGCCGTGACCGTGCCGGGCTCGAGCGTCAGCGAGACGTCCTGCAGCACGGGCACGCCGTGGCGGTACGAGAAGCGCACGCCGTCGAACTCGACGCGTCCGTCCGGCGTGGCGGCCTGCTCGCCGCCCGCGACGGTGTCGAGCTCGTCCTCGTCGAGCGCGACCTGGATGCGGCGGGCCGCGAGCAGGCCCGCCCGGAGGCCGCCCAGTCCGAAGCCGATGCCGAGCAGACGCGAGCCGAACGTGGCGCCGAGCAGCAGGAAGGGCAGCAGCGACACCGGCGCCATGCCGCCGGTGGAGATCAGCAGCGTGCCGAACACGCAGATGAGCAGGAGGAACGTGCCCGGACGGTTGGCGAGGTCGATGACGGCCTTCTGACCGGTCAGGGGCCGCTGCCAGTCGTCGAGGAACCGGATGTACTCGCCCAGCCGCGCGCGGAAGGTCGAGGCCGCGGCGCCGCCGAACACGCGCACGACGGGCTGGCCTTCGAGATACGCGCCCGCCTCGCCGTTCATGCGCTCGGACCAGCGCATCGCCTGCGCAGGGCGAGAGCCCGACTGCACGACCATGATCCACATGGCGACGACGTACACGAGCACAGGGATGAGCAGCACGAGCGCGAGCCGCCAGTCGACGGCGAACAGGTAGACGAGCACCGCCACCGGTGCGACGACCGCGGCGACGGCGTCGGGCACGGCGTGGGTGACGAGGTAGTGCAGCGACAGCGTGTCGTCCTGCACGAGCTGCTTGACCGCACCGGAGCCGCGCGCGTCGAACCAGCCGAGCGGCAGCCGCGCGAGGGTGCCGAGCAGTCGTCGGCGCAGTCCGTGGGCGAAGCGCGCGTCGACGCGGTGCAGCCACAGCAGGAGCGCGGACGACAGCAGCACGCCGGCGCCCATGACCCCGACGGCCCACAGTCCGACCGTCCACAGCCGTGACGCGTCGGCGCCCGCGAGCATGAGCCGCGCGAGCTCGACGAGCAGCACGAACGGCGCCAGCTCGACGAGGGTCACGACGGCCTGCGCGACGCCCGCGACGATCAGCGTCCGGCGCAGCGGCGCGATGAGCCGCCCGCCGGCCTGCGCGCGCCACGACCCGCGCGATGCGGGCGACGGTGCGGAT
>NZ_JBDIAB010000270.1:0-3212 GCF_039812165.1 Microbacterium sp. | reverse complement strand
CTCGCGGCCTCGGCCACGGTTGCCGGCTCGACGGCCACGAAAGCCGTGGCCACGAGCGCTACGAGCGTGCCGAAAGCGGCGATCCGCGTTCGAAGCGAACGCCCCCCGCGGCCGATCCTGCTTACGACCGAGTTCCCCATGTGATTCCCCGTACCCTGCGACTTGGGATGCCGCTGGTTTGATTGCGGTCACGAACGTCTTCGCGACCGTTTGATGTGAACCCCGTCACCTCCCCAGGCGGCCGGGACATCAAACTTCCCCGCGGGCAGTATAGCCTGATCGTCGCGCGGATGACCAACCGCGATCGCGTATCGACCCTCACACCGATCCAGAGACGTCCGACCGCCTCCTTGATACGTCGGAGGCGCCGCTCGACCCGCTAGTGGGATGCGCTGCGTGCGGCGACGGTCGTCGAGCGCGAGCGAGCCTGGTCCACGAGCCGGCGATACGTGGCGACGAGCTTCTCCGCCTGGATCTCCCAGCACAGCTCGTTCCGGAACCGCTCCCGCCCGCGGGCGCTCATCGCCGCACGGAGCCCGTCGTCCTCGAGGACGCGCTGGATCGCGTCGGCGAAGCTGCGGGCGTCGTTGTCGCGCTCCGCGTACAACGACGCGTCCTGCGCCGAGAACCTTCCCTCTTTGACGTCGAACTGGACGATCGGGCAGCCGAGGGCCATGTACTCGATGATCTTGTTCATCGTGGACAGATCGTTCATCTTGTTCACTTCGTCGGGATTGACGCAGACGTCCGCCGACGCCAGGACGCTCCGCAGATCCTCGTCGGAGAGCCGGCCCAGGAACGCGACGCGACCGCCGAGACCGCGCTCTCGGCTGATGGCCTCGAGACGATCACGATCGGGTCCGGAGCCCACGAGGGCGAGCTGGACGTCGATGCCCCGCTCACCGGACAGGATGTCGACGGCGTCGATCAGGTACTCGATGCCCTCCTGTCGGCCCATGACGCCCACGTAGCCGATCAGGAATCTGCGTCCGTTCCGCCAGCGCTCGTCGGCCTGGGGGCTGTTCGACGTCTCGTCCGCCCACGAGCGGTAGGGACCGGAGCGGATCACGGTCACCTCGTCGGGCGCGAATCCTCCACGGCTCTCCGCGATCTCCTTGTAGCTCTCGTTCGTCGAGATCACGTGATCGGCCCATGCGTAGGTGCGGCGCTCGAACTGCCGTGCGACGAACACGAGCAGCTTCGTGAGCGGCATGTGCTTCGCCTCGACGAGCTCCGGTCCGAGATCGTGCTGGTCGAAGACCAGGACGGAGCCGTCTCTGCGCTTCGCACGCTTGGCCACACGGTAGAGGAGGTCCGGCGGGTTGCAGAAGTGGACGACGTCGAAGGGGCCGTCCTTGAGCGCCCGCTTGAACGCCGCCGACATGCGCGTGAGCGACAGGCCGTACTCGTTGACGTATCCGAGGATGCCCTTCGCCTCGGCCGGCGCACGATATCTCAGGACGGTGACGCCGTCGATCGAGAACTCGCCGGCAGGGTGCCGGTCGTCGCTCGGGCAGACCACGGTGACGTCGGCGCCGGCGGCGTGCAACGACGTCGCCTCCTGCCAGACCCTCCTGTCGAACGGGACGGGGAGGTTCTGGACGAGGATGGCGATACGAGCGCCCTCGAGAGAAGTCACAGCCACTTCGATCCCTTCGAACGTGCCGGATGGCATCCGTGCGCAGACAGGTCGCTCAAGCGCTACCGCACCGGCCACTCGAGAGCGGGCGAGTCCGCGTCGAGCACCGGGACGGCGAGCGCCGCGAGCTCGTCCTGCGGCGTCCGGTCCGATCCGATGATCACGCCGTCGGCTCCGTCGGTCGCCTCTGCCCGCGTGCGGGTCAGCAGTCTGGCCAGGTGCGGCAGATGGGTCTGGACGAACGTCTCGTTGCTGCCGGTGAGCTCGTCGACGCGGACGATCTCGTCGTAGATCCGCACGGTGATGCCCTTCCCGAGAAGGGTCTCGGCGATCTCGACGTACGGGCTCTCGCGCAGATCGTCGGTGTTGCTCTTGAAGGCCAGCCCCAGGAGCGCGACCTCCTTCCAGCCGAGCCTCAGGACGTGATCGATGAGGCGTCGCGTGTGGACGGTGTTGCTCGGCAGCAGGCTCTCCAGGAGCGGCACCGAGACGTCGGCCTTGCGTGCCGCGTTGGTGACCGCGCGCACATCCTTCGGCAGGCAGGAGCCTCCGAACGAGAAGCCCGGCCTGAGATACCGCTCCGACACGTTCAGGATGCGGTCCTCGACGAAGACCTCCATGAGCTTGTTCGCGTCGACCTCATAGGCGTCGGCGAACCGGGCCATCTCGTTCGCGAAGGTGATCTTCACCGCGTGGAACGCGTTGCTGGCGTACTTGATCGCCTCTGCCGTCGGGATCGTCACGTGCCGCACGGGTCCGTCCGCCGAGGCGAACACCTCTCGCACGGTCGCGAGCGCACGGGCGTCGGACGTGCCGATGACCGTGAACGGCGGCGTCTTGAAGTCCTTGATCGCGGTCGACTCCCGGAGGAACTCCGGGCAGTAGACGACGCTGAAACGGTCCTCCGAGGGCTCCGGCAGCTCGGCGTCGGCGATGGTGTGCGTCGTGCCGGGAAGGAGCGTGCTGCGGAACACGACCGTGAGGTGACGCCCGTCGGGGTGCGCGCGGAGGAAGTCGCCGATCTGGCGGGCGACGCCGGTGACATAGGTGGTCGTGAGGGCGCCGCTCGGGGCGGACGGCGTGCCGACGCAGATGATGGCGACATCGGCCTCGGTGAGGGCGGCCTCGGCATCCGTCGTCGCGGTCAGACGTCCCGCGTCGACGCCTTCGAGGATGAGGTCCTCCAGCCCCGGCTCCGCCAGCGGTGCGCGTCCCTCGCGCACGGCCCGGACCTTCGCTTCGGCGAGGTCGACGCCGACCACATCGTGTCCGGCCCCTGCGAGACAGGCCGCCGTGACGCTGCCCACGTACCCCAAGCCGAAAATCGCGATCTTCAAGACTGTCCTCGCTCCTCTATCCCTGCGCGCAGCGACCAAGCCGCCGGCGTCGGATGCCTTCCCTCTAACCGCCCCCTCCGAGGTGCGGTCATCCCCTGCGGCATCGGAGTCTGGCCCACGGATGCAGGATGCAGACCAGCGCGCCCCCGTCGCGAAGTGATCGATGCTCATCGTAGACCACATGGCTCCTCGGCATGCGCCAGAGAGGGCGCGGTCGCCGGAGCACACGCTCTGGG
>NZ_JBDIAB010000269.1:0-3247 GCF_039812165.1 Microbacterium sp. | reverse complement strand
TCGGTGAGCCGCGGGTTCCCCGGCGTCGACGGGTCGGACGGACGGAAGCTCGTGTTCCTCGTGCCCCTGGGCGAGAACGCGCTGCAGTCCACCTTCGAGACCTATCTCGACGAGGAGCTGTCGCCGTGAAGCGCCTCGGTCGCAAGGACCTCCCGCCCGAGCAGCAGCGGGCGCTGCGCAGCGCGATCCGCTGGGAGGTCTTCACGATCGCGTACACGTCGGTCACGATCGTCGTGATCGCCTTCGTCGTGGGCGGCTCGCAGGCGATGAAGACCGCGTGGATCGAGGACATGCTCTCGCTCATCCCGCAGATCTCGTTCCTCGTCGCGCTGCTGTTCATCCGTCGACCGCCTTCGCGCGCGTTCCCGTTCGGTCTGCACCGCGTGATGGGCGTCGGCCACCTCGTCGCGGGCGTCGCCCTGCTCGCCGTCGGCGGCAACCTCGCGTTCGAGTCCGCGTCCGGGTTGATCCGCGGCGAGCATCCCGCGATCGGGACCGTCCGCGTGTTCGGACAGACCATCTGGCTCGGCTGGTTCATGGTCGCGGTGATGGCCGTGATCGTGATCGGGCCGTTCTTCTACGGCAACGCGAAGGCGAAGCTCGCCCCGGTGCTGCACAACAAGGTGCTGTACGCGGATGCCGACATGGCCAAGGCCGACTGGACGACGACGGTCGCCTCGATCGTCGGCGTGCTGGGCGTCGGGGCGGGACTGTGGTGGCTCGACGGGGCGGCTGCCCTGTTCATCTCGCTCGGCATCATCTGGGACGGCTACCGCAACGCGCGCGCGGCCGTCTTCGACCTCATCGACCAGCGGGCGCGCACGCACGACGACGCCGACGTGCATCCGCTCGCCGGCGAGATCGCACGCGCGCTGGAGCGGCAGCCGTGGGTGCGCGAGGCGGCGGTGCGCATGCGCGACATGGGCCAGGTGTTCCACGTCGAGGCGTTCGTGGTCCCGAGTCGCGACCGTGTCTCGGCCACGAAGATCGACGCCGCGCGGCGGGCCGTCGCCGACATGGACTGGAAGATGCAGGACGTGTCGATCGTCGTCGTGGCATCCCTCCCCGACGAGGTCGAGCGGGCGGTCTGAGCGCGTCGGGGTGTCGGACCGCTGGGGTACGCTCGCGCCATGCCCTCGTTCGCCACGCTCGTGACACCGGTGGGCACCATCGGCGTCACGAGCAGCGGCGAGGCGATCACACGCGTCGCGTGGAAGTCGGAGCGTCCGGCGGATTCCGCGTCCGCGCCGGACGCGCTGCTCGCCGAGACGATGTCGCAGCTCGCGGCCTACTTCCGCGGTGACCTGCGGCGATTCGACGTGCCGTTCGACCTCGGCCACCCTTCGGAGGGCACACGCGCGGTGCTCACCACCCTCCACGACACGGTCCGCTACGGCGACTCCGTCACCTACGGGGAGCTGGCGACCCGCAGCGGTTCCGGCATCCCCGCACGCGGGATCGGGGCGATCATGGGCGCGAATCCCGTCCCGATCATCGTCCCCTGCCACCGCGTTCTCGCCGGCGACGGCCTCGGCGGCTATTCCGGCGGCGACCGCGGCCAGGGCCTCGCGACCAAGCGCTGGCTGCTCGCGCTCGAGGGAGTCCTGCCCGCATCCCTGTTCTGAGTCAGGACGGACGGGTGCCGAGGGACGGCGCTCCGGTGGATCGACGTGGTGGCGTCCGGCGCCATAGAGACTCGTGCGGGGCATCGTCAACCCCTTCCGCGGGCGGACGCCGCCGATCTACGGTGAGGCGATGATCTCGGATCTCTGGCTCACCCGGCACGGCGAGAGCATCGGCAACGTCGCCGCGACGACCGCCGAGCGGGAGGGGCTCGACGTCATCGCGATCGAGGAGCGCGACGCCGACGTGCCGTTGTCGACGACGGGAGCCGAGCAGGCGCAGGCGTTCGGGGCGTGGCTCGCCGACCACGACGGCGGGATCGGCACGGCGTGGGTCTCGCCGTACCTGCGCGCGCAGCAGACCCTCTCGCTCGCGATGGCCGAGTCGGGCTCGACGCTCGTGCCGCTCGTCGACGAGCGGCTGCGCGACCGCGAGCTGGGCGTGCTCGACCTGCTCACCCGCCGCGGCGTGGAGCGCCTCCACCCGGAGGAGGCCGAGCGGCGCCGGCGGCTCGGCAAGTACTACCATCGTCCGCCCGGGGGAGAGTCCTGGGCCGACGTGGCGCTGCGGCTGCGGTCGTTCCTCACCGACTCGATCCCCGCCGCCGACGGCGG
This sequence comes from Microbacterium sp., assembly GCF_039812165.1. Classification (GTDB taxonomy): domain Bacteria; phylum Actinomycetota; class Actinomycetes; order Actinomycetales; family Microbacteriaceae; genus Microbacterium. The sequence continues at coordinate 1,010 of NZ_JBDIAB010000269.1, read as the reverse complement.
CGCCCTGATCGTCGCGCACGACGCGGTCGTGCTGCTGCTCGTGTCGCTCCTCACCGCCATGAACGAGCGCGAGCTCCTCGACTTCGCCTCCGCCAACACGGTCCTCAACGCCTCGGTGACCCACCTGCGTCGCGACGGGGCGCGCTGGGAGATGCTCGCGTTCTCGACGGTCTCGCACCTGCAGAAGGAGGGTGCCGACGTCACCGTCCACCCCGGGAGCCCCGATGTCGAACCGGAGTGACGGCTCGGACGACCGCATCGACGCGGCCACGCTGCGCGTGTGGGGCCTGCCCGACCCGGGCCGCACGAAGCAGTCGCGAGGGGATGCCGTCATCGTCGGCGCGTCGCGACGCACGCCCGGCGCGGTGATCCTCGCCTTCGAGGCGGCGATGCGCGTCGGCGTCGGTCGCGTGGCCCTGCTCGTGCCGGGGTCGGTGGAGGGACAGCTGGGCGCGCTGCTCCCGGAGGCGGCCGTGCACGCGCTGCCCGACGATCCGGACGACCCGATCTCGGGAGCGGCGGCCGACGCCGTCGAGCGGGCGGACGCCGTGCTGGTCGGGCCCGGGTTCGACGACGTCCCGCAGACGCGGGCGACGCTCGACGCCGTGCTCGACCTGCGGCCCCGGCGGCTCGTGCTCGACGCCTACGCCCTGGCGGCGCTGCCCGACATCGCCCGAGACCGGCTCCCGCGGGACCTCGTGCTGACGCCCAACGAGCGCGAGGTCGAGGTCCTGTCGGGCAGCTCGCCCGACGGCGACGCGTTCATCCCGACGCTCGCGGAGGTCGCGCGCCGCTACGGGGCGATCGTGGCGTCGTACGGCGTCGTCGCCGCGCCCGGGGGCCGCATCCTCCACGTCGAGGGCGGCGGTCCGGAGCTTGCGACGGCCGGCAGCGGCGACGTGCTGGCGGGGGCGATCACCGGGTTTCTCGCACGCCGCATCGACGCCGACCGGGCGGCCGCGTGGGGGCTGTGGGCGCACGCCCGCGCCGGCGGCCGGCTCGCCGAGAGG
>NZ_JBDIAB010000268.1:0-3303 GCF_039812165.1 Microbacterium sp. | reverse complement strand
GCAGAAAGGTGTCGCCAACAGGACACGGGTGAAGGATGCCGGCATCCGCCCGATCAGTAGCGGTAGTGGTCCATCTTGTACGGGCCGTCGACGGGCACGCCGAGGTAGGCGGCCTGCTCGGCGCTGAGCGTCGTCAGCTCGGCGCCGAGGGCACCCAGGTGCAGGCGGGCGACCTTCTCGTCGAGCACCTTCGGCAGCGTGTGCACGCCGACCGGGTAGGCGTCGGCGCGCGTGAACAGCTCGAGCTGCGCGAGCACCTGGTTCGTGAACGACGCGCTCATGACGAACGACGGATGCCCCGTCGCGTTCCCCAGGTTCATCAACCGGCCCTCGCTGAGCACCAGCACGCTGCGGCCGTTCGGCAGCCGCCACTCGTGCACCTGCGGCTTGATCTCCACGCGCTCGGCGCCCGGGAGCGCGGCGAGGCCCGCCACGTCGATCTCGTCGTCGAAGTGGCCGACGTTGCCGACGACCGCGAGGTGCTTGAGACCGAGGAGGTGCTCGACGGTCACCACGTTCGTGTTGCCGGTGCCGGTGATGACGATGTCGACGTCGCCGACCACCGACTCGAGCCGCGCGACCTGGAAGCCGTCCATCGCCGCCTGCAGCGCGCAGATGGGGTCGACCTCGCCGACGATCACGCGCGCGCCCTGACCGCGGAGAGCCTCGGCGGCACCCTTGCCGACGTCGCCGTAGCCGACGACGAACGCCGTCTTGCCGCCGAGCAGCACGTCGGTCGCGCGGTTCAGCCCGTCGGGCAGCGAGTGGCGGATGCCGTACTTGTTGTCGAACTTCGACTTCGTCACCGAGTCGTTGACGTTCATCGCGGGGAACAGCAGCGCGCCCTCGGCGTGCAGCTCGTACAGGCGGTGGACGCCCGTCGTGGTCTCCTCGGTGACGCCGATCAGCCCCGCGGCGATGCGCGTGAAGCGCTGCGGGTCGCGCTCGAGGCTCGCCCGCAGGGTGTCGAGCACGATGCGGTGCTCGGCGCTCGCCCCCTCCTCCGGCTCGGGCACGGCGCCGGCACGCTCGGCCTCGACGCCGCGGTGCACGAGCAGGGTGGCGTCGCCGCCGTCGTCGAGGATGAGGTTCGGGCCGTCGAATCCCTCGGCCGACCAGTCGAAGATACGGTCGGCGAGGCGCCAGTACTCCTCGAGCGTCTCGCCCTTGAACGCGAACACCGGCACGCCCGCGGGCTCGGCGACGGTGCCGGTCGGCCCGACCACGACCGCGGCGGCGGCCTCGTCCTGCGTGGAGAAGATGTTGCAGCTCGCCCAGCGCACCTGCGCGCCGAGGTCGACGAGCGTCTCGATGAGCACCGCGGTCTGCACCGTCATGTGCAGCGATCCGGCGATGCGGGCGCCGCGCAGCGGCTGCGACGGGCCGAACTCCTCGCGCAGCGCCATGAGGCCGGGCATCTCGTTCTCGGCCAGCCGGATCTGATGGCGGCCGGCCTCGGCCAGGCCCAGGTCGGCGACGACGTGGTCGATCGCGGATGCGGAGGGGTGCGGCATCCGCTCATTCTCGCACGCGGGTCGGATCAGGTGCGCAGCGTCTCGTGCCGGACGATGATCCAGCCCTTGGGCACCGAGAGCCGGTCGGTGTGGATGGCGCACAGGTCGTGCGCGTGCGGGTCGTGCCGGCCGCCGAGGGGGCCGATCGCCGCCATCTGGTCACCGTAGTCGTAGGTCAGGGTCGCGACGGCCTCGCGCGCGCAGCCCACCTTGGAGCACAGTCTCTCGAGCATCGTCTCACCGTAACCCGCGTTCGGGCGGCGGGGACGGATGCCGCGCCGCCGCTCTCCCCGACCCACGACGCGCCCCGTGGCACCGACGCGACGGCGTCCACCGCCGAAGGCGAGCACGCCGATCCTCACGAAGGCGACAGCTCACGCCGCCCCGGGCGGCGATCCCAGCGGCGACCCCGCACCCGCCGCCTCGAGGCCGTGGTCCGGCGAGCGCTGCGCTCATGGTGGCGGCTCGCGACAGCTCACGTCGCCCCAGGCGACCGCACCCGCCCCTCGAGACCCGGGACGGGACCGCCGACCGGCGCGACGCGCGCCTAGGCTGGGGGCATGATCAGGCGACGCCCGCGGCACACCGCCGCCCGCCCGGCACGCGTCTCGCGCCACGGTGCGCACGGGCGCGAGGGACGCAGCCCCGTCGTCCGTCCCCCGCTGCCGCCGCTGGAGACCCGCGCCGACCGCTTCGAGCTCGCGATCGGCAGCGCCGCGGAGTTCCTGCGCAGCGCCTGGCCCGAGCTGCGCGACGTGCGGTTCGAGGCCGGCACGATGCCGCCGGCGGCCGACGACGACGGCATCCCGCGTTGGAGCGTCTTCTCCGACGAGCGCCGCATCGTGCTGTACCGCCTGCCGATCGAGCGCCTCAGCCACCTGCACCGGCAGGACGACCTGCACCGCCGCATGATGGTGGAGAGCTGCGTGTTCCGCGCCGCCGCCGAGTACCTCGACCGCGACCCGTGGGACCTCGGCCCCGAGCGCTTCCGCTTCTAGCGGTCGGGCCGGCTCAGCCGGGATAGACCACGACGGGCGCCGCCGCGGTGTCGGCCGGCGTCACGACGAAGCTCGCCACCGCCCCCTCGCCCGTGTAGGTGACGTTCGCGTGCACCGGCTCGTCCGCGGGGATCAGCTGATACACCCCGCCGGCCTGCACGGGATACTGCACCGAGCCTCCCGCGGGGACCGCGAGGTCGACGATCACCCCGGCGCCGGTCGCCTCGACCACGCGCACGACCGTGCCGGCATCGCCGCCGTTCGCGATCGTGAGCATCGGCGCGGGTCCGTCGGCGATCGCGGCGAGGCTCGGCACGGTCACCGCGTCTGCGGCGGGGTACCACGCGAAGTCCGCCCCCTCGACGAACCCGGTCGTCGACCACACCGCCGCGACGACGGGGGCCGTCGACTCGACGCGCGCCGTGTAGGCGCCGACCTGGAGCCCGCCGAGCTCTACCTCGAGCGGCGCTCCCGCGGTCAGCGGCACGGTCTGCGGCTCGAGCGCGGGCACGCCGCTGCCCACGGGCGTGATCGTCACCGTGGCGGTCGCGTCGGCCGAGGGCGACAGCAGGCGCACCATCGTGCCGACGTCCGACGCGCCGGGAGCGCCCGGGGCGCGCGTGACCGAGAAGGCGGGCACGACCTGGGCCGTGCCGGGCACCGCCGCGACGCCCACCTGCTCGACGCCGCCGGCGACGAGCGTGCGCGTGATGCTCGCCTGCAGCGAGGCCTGCACCGGCGCCCCGGTCGCGGTCACGCGCACGACCGGGCTCTTCTCGCCGAGTCCCAGC
>NZ_JBDIAB010000267.1:0-3316 GCF_039812165.1 Microbacterium sp. | reverse complement strand
GGCGGGCGGGCTGCCGGCGTCAGCCGGTGACGCGCAGGCTGATCGTGGTGCCCTTGGGCTGGAGCGAGCCCGGCGACGGGTCGGTGCTCGCGACCGTGAAGATGTCCCAGAGGATGTTCTCGGGCAGCGTCGTGCTGACCTTGAAGCCGAGTCCGCGCAGCGTCGCGGCGGCCGACGAGAGCGTGTTGCCGATGACGTCGGGCACCGCGATGGGCTCGGGGCCCTTCGACACCACGAGCTGCACGGTGTCGCCGGGGCGCCACCGGCCGCCCTCCGGGCGGTCGCCGAGGCCGATCACGCGGCCCGTCTCGACCTCGTCGCTGTACGCCTCGGCGTTCTCGGGGTTGACCGACAGGTCGACGCTGCGGAGCGCGCCGGCGGCGTCCTCCGGCGTGCGGCCCTTCACGTCGGGCAGCGCCCCGACCGACACGGCGAGCGTCGCGGTGTCGCCCTGGTGCACGACGCATCCGTCCGTGCAGTCCTGATCGTCGCCGCCGTCCTGCGGGGTGACGGAGGCCCAGATGACCGAGTCGCGGGCGACCTCGGCGTCGAACTCGTGCACCGAGTCGGGCACGACGAGCTTGTTCGACTCCAGCAGCTTCCGGGCGTCCGACTCGGGCATGCCGTTCAGCGCGGGGAAGGACACCTCGGCCGGGCCGATGGAGACGTAGACGGTGACCGCGGTCCCGGCATCCACCCGCGCGCCCGCCTCGGGATCCGTCCGCACGACGAGGCCCGCGGGCACGTCGAGGCTGTTCTCCTCGGCGGCCACGGCCTGCAGCTCGACGGCGACGAGCTCGGCCTCGGCGGCCGCGTAGTCGCCGCCCGACACGTCGGGCACCGGGATCTGCGAGCCCGGTCCGGAGCCGAACCACCAGCCGGCGCCGCCGGCGAGGGCGGCGAGCACCACCACGAGGACGACGAGCCACGCGCCCTTGCCCGCGTTGCGCTTGGTGCGCTGGCGCAGTCGGGTCGCGTTGTCGAGCTCGTGCACGGCGGTCGGCGTCGTGAAGGTGCCGGGCATGACCTTGGTCAGCTCGCCCGAGTCGACCGGGTCGTCGCCCACCGGGGCGCTGAGCGGCGTCGTCCGCACCACCTGGGGGAAGACGCCGAGCTCCTTCTCGATCTCGCGCAGACGCTCGAGCATGGCGCGCGCGTCGGCGGGCCGCTCGTCGGGCTCGCGCTCGGTCGCCCACAGCACGAGCTCGTCGAGCGGCTCGGGCACGCCGGGATTCTTCGCGCTGGGCCGCGGCACCGAGTCGGTGGCGTGCTGATAGGCGATCTGCATGGGCTGCTCGCCCTGGTAGGGCTGCTCGCCGACGAGCATCTCGTAGAGCATGATGCCGAGCGCGTAGATGTCGCTGCGGGCGTCGGCGGTGCCGCGGGTCACGAGCTCGGGTGCGAGGTAGGCGATCGTGCCGAGCAGCATCTGCCCGGTCGCGGTGTTCGCGCTCGTCGCGCGGGCGAGGCCGAAGTCGCCGATCTTGATGCGGCCGTCCTCGGCCAGCAGCACGTTCTCGGGCTTGACGTCGCGGTGCACGATGCCGGCGCGGTGTGCGGCGGCCAGGCCCGAGAGCACGGCGTGCATGATCGTGATCGTCTGCGGGATGGTGAGGCGGCGCTGCTCGCGCAGGAGCTCGCGCAGCGTGATGCCGGGCAGGTACTCCATGACGAGGTAGGCCATCTCGCCGTCCTCGCCCTGGTCGAACACGTTCACGACGTGCGGGTCGGCCAGTCGCGCGGCCGCACGCGCCTCCTGCACGAAGCGGCTCTGGAACACCGAGTCGTCGGACAGATGGCCGTGCATGACCTTGAGCGCCACCCGGCGCTCGAGGCGCAGGTCGGTGGCGACGTAGACCGTGGCCATGCCGCCCCGCGCGATCCGCGCGCGCACGCGGTAGCGCCCGTCGACCAGTCGGCCGATCAGCGGGTCGGTCTGCTGGCTCGTGCTCACCCTGAGATTCTACGGATCGGATGCTGAGAGCCCGGGCAACGGCGCACCCCGGCGCCGTGCGCGCCTCGGCGCGCCCCTGCGTGCCGCGCCCGTGTCATAGTGGAGCCGTGACCGGCGATCCCGCATCGAAGACCCCGACCGAATGGCTCACCATCCCCGACCTCGTCGCGCTGACGGGGGAGTCGCAGGGACGCGTGCGGCGCCTCCTCGACGAGCGGCAGCTCGTCGGATCGCGACGCGACGGCGTGTTGCGGGTGCCCGCCGTCTTCCTCGTCGACGGCCACCCGCTGTCGGCGCTGCGGGGCACGCTGTTCGTCCTGCACGACGCCGGGTTCAGCGACGACGAGGCGATCGACTGGCTGCTCTCGCCCGAGGACTCGATCGGCGTCTCCCCGATCGAGGCGCTCCTGGCGGGCCGCAAGAGCGAGGTCCGGCGCGTCGCCCAGTCGCTCGGCTGAGCGGCCGGGCGATCAGGACGTGCGGCTGATCGCCGCGCGCGCCAGCGCCCGCAACGTCGCGGTCGCCTCCGCGCCGAGGTCGGCGCCGTCGAGCGCCGCCTCCGCCTCGCGCTCGTAGTCGTCGATGTGCGTCTCGACGCGCGCGAGCGCGCCGGTGTCGACGATCGCCGTCTGCAGGCGCGCCACGGCGCCGTCGTCGAGGCCGGGATCGCCGAGCTCGGCGTCGAAGCGCGCGCGGGTCGCGGCATCCATTCCCTCTCGTGCATATGCCACGAGCAGCGTGCGCTTGCCCTCGCGCAGGTCGTCGCCGGAGGGCTTGCCGGTGACCGCGCTGTCGCCGAACACGCCGAGCACGTCGTCGCGCAGCTGGAAGGCGAGCCCGATCGGGTGCCCGAAGCGCGACAGCGCGTCGCGCTGCGCCGCGTCGGCGCCGGCGATCGCGGCGCCGATCAGCAGCGGCTGCTCGACGCTGTAGCGGGCCGACTTGAGGGATGCCACGCGCAGCGCCCGCGCGGCGTGCTCGCCGTCCGGCGCGGTGACGTGGGCGGCCTCCTCTGCGACGTCGAGGAACTGGCCGATCGTCACGTCGCGGCGCATGACCGCGTACGCGGTGCGCGCGGCGTCGGCGTGCGCCGCGCCGCGCAGCCCCTCCTCGAGGAGGTCGTCGCTCCAGGCGACGAGGAGGTCGCCGAGGAGCACCGCGGCCGAGCGCCCGAACGCGCCGGCGTCGCCCGCCCAGCCGGCGTCGCGGTGGGATGTCTCCCACGCGCGGTGCGCGGACGGGCGGCCGCGGCGGAGGTCGGAGTTGTCGATCAGGTCGTCGTGCACGAGAGCCGCCGCGTGGAAGATCTCGAGCGCCGCGGCGGCGGCGATCGCGGCCTCCGCGGGGGCGGCCGGCACCCCC
>NZ_JBDIAB010000266.1:0-3328 GCF_039812165.1 Microbacterium sp. | reverse complement strand
CCTGGTCGCGGTCGGCGCCGTGGAGCGCGTCGAGGCCGTCCACGGCGAGGAGGCGCGTGCCGCCGGCGAGCGCGTGACGGAGCTCCGCGACCGGATCCTCCGCGCCGGCCAGGAGGGCGATGCCGACGTGCGCGCGCACCCATGGGGCGCGGCCGGGCAGGAGGTGACCGGCGACGCGCAGGCGTCCCGCCGAGGGGTCGAGGCGCCCGGCCACCATGAGCACGAAGGCGCGCGCGGCGCGCGGGTCGGGCGCCGTGACGAGCAGCGTGCCGCCGTCGGCGACGCGGAACGAGACCCCGGCGAACAGCATCCGATCGTCGTCGCCCACCGCGAGGTCGTCGCCCGCGAGGGGGCCGCGGAAGCCCTCCTCGGGCCAGTCGGCGAGGGCGAGCTCGCGCTCGACCGCCTCGCCCTCGATGTCGAGGCGGGGGAGGAGCCGGTCGAGCGCGCGCGGCATGCGCCACGCCCGCTCGCCGAGGAGGGCCATGACGGCGGGGACGAGCGTCATGCGCACGAGGAACGCGTCGACGGCGATGCCGACGGCCAGGCCGAGCGCGATCGGCTTGATCGACGAGTCGCCCTCGGGCACGAACGCGACGAAGACCGCGAACATGATCACCGCCGCCGCGGCGACGACGCGGGCGGATGCCGTGAAGCCCGAGCGCACGGCGCCGATCGCCGTCGCGCGGTCGGCTCGGCCGTCGCGCGCGCGGTTCGTGTGCACGTAGTCCTCGCGCATGCGCGAGACGAGGAAGACCTGGTAGTCCATCGCGAGGCCGAAGAGCACGCCCATCACGATGATCGGCATGAAGCTGATGACCGGGCCGGTGCGGTGCACGTGCAGCAGGTCGGCGAGCCAGCCCCACTCGAACACCGCGGCGACGACGCCGAACGACGCGGCGACCGACAGGAGGTAGCCGAGGGCGGCGGTGACCGGCACCCACAGCGAGCGGAAGACGATCGTGAGCAGCACGAGCGAGAGCCCGACGACGAAGATCCCGAAGGGGAGGAGGGCCGCGCCCAGCCGGTCGGAGATGTCGATGCCGACGGCCGTGAACCCGGTGACCTTGAGGTCGACCCCGTACTCGTCGAGCAGGCGGTCGTGCTCGGCGCGGAGGTCGCGGACCAGCTGGGCGGTGGCGGGGTCGTCTGGTGCCGTCTCGGGGACGATCTGGACGAGCCCGGTGTCGGCGGTCTCGTTCGGGGTGGCCAGGGCCACCTCGCGCACGCCCGGGACGTCCTCGATCTCGGCCTTCAGGTCGGCCATGAGCCCGAGCGGATCGGTCGAGGTGACGATCGTGCCGGTCATGATGAGCGGTCCGTTGAAGCCGGGGCCGAAGTGCTCGGCGGTGAGGTCGTACGCCTGGCGCGCCTCGCTCGTCGTCGGCTGCATGCCCGCGTTGGGGAGCGCCAGCCGCAGGCTCGCGGCCGGGATCGCGACGATCCCCAGCACGGCCACGACGGCGAGGGTCACGATCACGGGCCGCCGGGTCACGCCGCGCACCCACGTCGTGCCGAGGGTGCGACGAGGGCGGGATGCCGCGCGTCGCGGCGTCCGTCGCGGCCACCCGATCACGCGGCCCTTCGCGAAGCCGAGGAGCGCGGGCGAGAGGGTCACCGCCACGACCACCGCGATCGCGACGGCGACCGAGGCGGCGACGCCCATCGTGGTGAGGAACGGGATGCCGGCGAAGCTCAGCCCGATGAGCGCGATGAGCACCGTGACGCCCGCGAACACGACGGCGGATCCCGCGGTGCCGGTCGCGCGCGCGGCCGACTCCTCGGGATCGATGCCGCTGCGCACCTGATCCTGGTGCCGCGCGATGATGAACAGCGCGTAGTCGATGCCGACCGCGAGCCCCAGCATGACGGCGAGCATCGGGGTGGTCGACGACACGTCGGCGAACGCGGTGGCGACGAAGATGAGCGCGACCGCGAGGCCCACGCCGACGAGGGCGGATGCCAGCGGGAACCAGGCCACGGCGAGCGAGCGGAACGCCACGATGAGGACGAACAGCGCCACGAGCACGCCGACGGCCTCGGTCGGCGAGAGCGCCGGCACCGAGGTGGCGAACAGGTCGCCGCCGATCGCCACCCGCGCGGAGTCGGGGAGCTCGTCGCGGAGGTCCGCCGCGACGTCCTCGAGCGCGGTCTTGGTCGCCGGCGGCACGTCGGTGGCCTCGCCGTCGAACTGGAGGCGGACGATCGCGGCACGCTCGTCGTCGGAGACCATGCCCGACACGATCTCGCTGAACGGGTCGGTCACGGCGAGGACGCCGTCGAGGTCCTCCAGGGCCGACACCGTGCCGGCGATGGCATCGGTGTAGGGCTCCTCGTCGACGCGATCCCCGTCGGCGGCGACGATCACGAGCTGCGCGCTCGTGCCGCTCGCCTGCGGGAACGTGCGGTCGAGCAGCTGGATGCCTTCCTGCGCCTCGGTGCCGGGGATCGAGAAGGCGTTGTCGGTGCCCTTCGAGAACAGCCCTGCGGCGCCGCCGGCGAGGAGGAGCAGCAGCAGCCACGACACGAGGACGCGCCAGGGATGACGGTACGACCAGCGTCCGAGTGACGCGAGGATGGTGGACACGGGCGCTCCAGGGTGATCAGAGAGATGATCGGTCGGGTTCGATACATCAGTGTATCCGATACAAGGGTGTATCGTAAGACCGGAGTTCCCCGCAAGTCGAAGGCGCGCACGAGAAGGAGGCGACATGTCCGACACGACGCACGGAGCGACCCGGCGCCGCCAGAACACGCGCGCGCGCCTGCTCGACGCGGCCCACGAGGTGTTCGGCGAGGTGGGCATGGATGCGGCATCCGTCGAGGCGATCTGCGAGCGCGCCGGCTTCACGCGCGGCGCCTTCTACTCGAACTTCGAGTCGAAGGAGGATCTCTTCCTCGCGCTCATCACGCAGCTGTCCGAGGGCAAGCTCGACGAGGTCGCCGCGCGCGTGCGCGAGCTGGACCCCGCGGCTCCGATGTCGATCGCCGACCTGGTGCACGCGGTCATGGGGGTCTCGTTCGGCAAGCGCATGGAGCCGCGCCTGCTCAGCGAGATCCGCACGCAGGCGCTGCGCGACCCCCGCCTCGCCGCCGTCTACCTCGGCTGGCAGGACGGCATGATCGCGCGCGTCGAGCGGATCGTCGACGAGGTCGCCGACGCCTACGGCCTGCGGCTGCGGCTGCCCGCCGCCGAGCTCGCGCGGACGCTCGTCGAGATCTCCGACGACACGTGCGTGCGCGGGGCGATCGAGGGGCGCGACGACGAGGCCATCGGCGGTCAGCTCAACGAGCGGCTCGCGATGCTCGCCGAGGCGTTCATCGTCCG
>NZ_JBDIAB010000265.1:0-3336 GCF_039812165.1 Microbacterium sp. | reverse complement strand
AGCCAGCGCGGTGTGAGGTTCAGCGGCGGCGAGAGCGACAGGATGTGCGGGTTCTCGGCATCCTTCAGGATCGGCACCGCGGCGCGCGACAGCATGAACGTGCCGCGCACGTTGACGTCCTGCATGAGGTCGTACTTCTTCGCGGCGAGGTCGAGCGACCCCGACAGGTCGATCACCGACGCGTTGTTGACCACGATGTCGATGCCGCCGAACTCGCCCTCGGTCGTGAGCACCGCCTCGGTGACGTCGTCGTCGTTGCGCACGTCGCCCACGATCGGCAGCGCGTTGCCGCCGGCGGCGCGGATCTGCTCCGCCGCGGTGTGGACGGTGCCCTCGAGCTTCGGATGCGGCGTGTCGGTCTTCGCGAGCAGCGCCACGTTCGCGCCGTCGCGCGCGGCCCGCACGGCGATCGCGAGGCCGATGCCCCGGCTGCCGCCGGAGATGAGGAGGGTCTTGCCGGCGAGCGATCTCGTGGGGGTCATGGGCTCTCCTGCTTGTCGGATCTCCTGCGGGCGGATGCCGCGGCGAACGCCGCGATGCGCGTCTGGGCCTCTGGGGTGTCGAAGCGCGCCCCGATCGAGCGGGCCTCGTCGGCGAGGTTCTCCTCGAACGAGCGGCCGGCGCCGGTGCGGACGAGGCGCTTGGCCTGGCCGAACGCCGCGGTCGCCCCGGCGAGCCAGAAGCGGGCGACCTCCTCGGCACGGGCGGCGACCTGATCGGGGTCGACGACCTCGCTCACGAGGCCCCAGTCCAGCGCCGTGGCTGCGTCGATCGTGGTGTCGGTGAGGAGCAGCTGCAGCGCGCGGCGCTGGCCGATCGCCGCGGGCAGCAGCGTCGAGACGCCGAGGTCGGGCGTGAGCCCGATGTTCGCGTAGCGCGACACGAACCGCGCGGTGTCGGCCGCGACGATGTGGTCGGCGGTCAGCATGAGGCCGAGCCCGCCGCCCGCGACCGCGCCCTGCACGGCCGCCACGATCGGCTTGTCGGAGGTGACGAGGGTCCGGATGCCGTCGTGGATCACCTCCGCGGCACCGGTCACCTGCTGACCGTCGGCTCCGGAGGTCGCCATCGCGAGCACGTCTCCCCCGGCGCAGAAGGCCGGGCCGACGGCATCCAGGATCACCGCCCTCACCGCCTGGTCGGAGGCGACCGCGTGCGCGACGTCGCGCCAGCGCGTGCCCATCTCGAAGTCCATCGCGTTGAGCATCGCGGGCCGGTTGAACGTGATGCGGGCCAGGCCCGCGTCGACGGCGAGGAGGATCGAGTCGCTCACGCCGACCCTCCCTCCGCCACGCACGGGCCCGAAACCCGCACATTCCACGGCCTGACCCGGCGTGCCTGCACGTAACTCCTGCAGAATGCGCTCATCCGGCCGCCGATGACCCCCGAGCGGGCGATCTGCCTGAGTTGTGAACGCTGCGAGTCGCTCATCGCGGCGCCATCCGGATGGCCATGGTGCCGCTCATCGCGGTGCCATTCGAATGGCACCGTCGAGACGGATGGTCTCGCCGTTGAGGTACCCGTTCTCCACGATCTGCACGACGAGCGCGGCGTATTCGCCCGGCCGCCCGAGCCGCTGCGGGTACGGCACCTGCAGCGCGAGCGAGTCCTGCGCGGCCTGCGGCAGGCCCGCGAGCATGGGCGTCTCCATGATCCCGGGGGCGATCGTGCAGACCCGGATGCCGTGGCGCGCCAGCTCGCGCGCGATCGGCAGCGTCATCGCGTGCACCCCGCCCTTGCTGGCCGCGTAGGCGGGCTGACCGATCTGGCCGTCGAACGCGGCGACGCTCGCCGTGTTCACGATGACGCCGCGGTCGCCGTCCGCGGTCGGCTCCGTGCGGGCGATGACGGCGGAGGCCTGGGCCACCACGTTGTACGTCCCGACGAGGTTGACGCGGACGATGCGCTCGAAGTCCGCGAGCGGGGTCGGGATGCCGTCGCGGTCGAGGACCTTGGCCGGCGGCGCGATGCCGGCGCAGTTGACGACGACGCGCAGCGGTGCGTCTGCGGACGCGAGGGCGACGGCATCCGCCACCTGGCCCGGGTCGGTCACGTCGGCCGGAGCGAACGAGCCGCCCAGCTCGGCGGCGACGGCGGCGCCGGCCGAGGTCGCGAGGTCGACGATCGTGACGCGCGCTCCGCCCGCGGCGAGGCGCCGGGCGGTCGCGAGACCGAGTCCGCTCGCGCCGCCGGTGACCAGCGCCGCGCTCCCCGTGAGGTCCATGTGCTCTCCCTCGAACTCGTCCCCAGCCTACGCGGGGCGCCGCGTGCGGCACATCGTCGGAGATCGGCGCACGATCGGATGCCGGTGCGCCGAGGCATCCGACATACCGCCGATCTCCGACGGTGTGCAGCGGATGCGGGCCGGATGCCGTGGCCCCGACGAGTGCACGGGTGTTGACTGAGGTCATGGAACTGAAGGTGAAGCGCGTGTACGACGACCCGGCGCCCGCGGACGGCTTCCGCGTGCTGGTCGACCGGCTCTGGCCGCGCGGCCTTTCGAAGGAGCGCGCCGACCTGGATCTGTGGGCCAAGGACGTGGCGCCCAGCGCCGAGCTGCGGACGGAGCTCCACCACGAGGGCCTGGCGTGGGATGCCTTCGAGAAGGCCTACCGCGCGGAGCTCGCCGCGAACCCCGCGGTCGGCGAGCTGCGGACGACGCTCGAGCCCCACGCCGTGGTCACGCTGCTGTACGGCACGCACGACACCGCGCACAACCACGCGCAGCTGCTGGCCGAGGCGCTCGAGGCCTGAGCCCCCGCGTGCCGGTCGTGCCCGGTCGTGCGCACCGAGTCACCGTCCTGGCATCCACCCACTGCGCTGCAGCACAGTGAGCGGGCGCGGGCCCAGTGACTCGGGAGGACGCGACCTTCACGTGCACCGGGACCGGCTGGGCGCAGCGCCAGGGCCGGAAGTGCGTCAGGGGCGCGCGCGGTCGTCGAGCGTGAGCTGCAGGAAGGTCAGATCGAGCCACGCGCCGAACTTCGTGCCGACCTGCCGGAGGGTGCCGGCGTGCTCGAAGCCGAGCCGCTCGTGCAGGCGCAGCGACCCCTCGTTGCCCGCTTCGACGCCGGCGACCATGACGTGCTTGCCCAGCCGACGAGCACGCTCGATCAGCGTGAGCATGAGCGCCCTGCCGATGCCGCCGCCGCGCTGATCGGAACGGACATAGACCGAGTGCTCCACGGTGTGGCGGTAGCCGTCGAACGCGCGCCAATCGCCGAACGACGCGTAGCCGACGACGGTGTCGCCCTGGTCGACCGCGACGAGCACCGGATAGCCCGACGCCTGGCGGGCGGCGATCCACGCGGCCCGGTCGGCGGCGTCGACCGTGGC
>NZ_JBDIAB010000264.1:0-3365 GCF_039812165.1 Microbacterium sp. | reverse complement strand
GCCATGTGCCCACTCTAGGGACGCGGCCGGCGGCCCGGCGAACCTCTCCGCTCACGCCCCGACCGCGCGATGCGCCGGAATCGGGCCGATCCGCCGGGCTTCGTCGCGCCGCGGGGGTGTCACCCGATCCCGAAGCGGCTCCGACGCTCGGCCCGAGGCGGGCGGGACCTAGGCTGGAGGGCGTGCCTCGCCCTGTCCCGCTCCCCCCGCGGCTGCGTGTGACGACCCGCGAGGTCGAGACGATCGAGGACGTCCTCGAGCACGCTGCGCCCGAGAACCCGACCGTGTGGTCGCGTCGGGGCGACGTCCTGATCGGCCACGGCCGCGCGGCCGGGATGTCGTCGACGGCCGTCGGCCGGCACGCCGCGGGCGCATCGCACGCGGCCGCGGCCGCGCACTGGTGGCGAGAGCTCTCGGCGCTCGCCGAGGTCGACGACCGGGTCGGACTCCCGGGCACCGGGCTCGTCGCGTTCGGAGCCCTCCCGTTCGACGCCGCATCGGCGCACGCGGGGCGGCTCACCGTGCCACGGCACGTCGTGGGACGCCGCGGCGGCAGGTCGTGGGTCACCACGATCGTGCCGGTCGACGCCGATGCCGCGGGCCCCGGCATCCCGCCGCGCACGCCCTTCGGACCGCACTGGTCTGCGACGCTCGGCCCCGGCGCGCTGACCCCCGAGGGCTATCAGTCCGCCGTGCGGGCGGGGCTCGCCGCGATCGCGGCGGGCGAGGTCGGCAAGGTCGTGCTCGCCCGCGACCTCGTCGGGTCGATCCCGTCGGGCGCCGACCTCCGGCGCCTCGTGCGCGCGCTCGCCTCCGACTACCCTGACACGTGGACGTATGCCGTCGACGGCATGATCGGCGCGAGCCCCGAGACCCTCGTGACCGTGTCGGGCGGCACCGTGACCGCACGCGTGCTGGCCGGCACGATCGCGCGCGGCGCCGACGCCGACGCCGACACCGCGGCATCCGTCGCCCTCGCCACGAGCGCGAAGGATCTCGACGAGCACGAGTACGCGGTGCAGAGCGTGCTCGCCGCGCTCCGCCCGCACACCAGCGCGCTCGCCGCGGGCGAGCAGCCGTTCATGCTCAAGCTGCCGAACGTGTGGCACCTCGCCACCGACGTCGAGGGCGCGCTCGAGGACCGCTCCTCGGCGCTGGATCTCGTCGGCGCGCTCCACCCGACCGCGGCGGTGGCCGGCACGCCGACGGATGCCGCGATCCGGGTGATCCGCCGCCTCGAGCCCTTCGACCGCGGCCGCTACGCCGGTCCGGTCGGCTGGATCGACGCGCACGGCGATGGCGAGTGGGCGATCGCGCTGCGCTGCGCGCAGTTCGACCTCGACGCGTCGCCCGCCGACGGGGTTTCCGGCCGCATCCCGCTCGTCGCGCACGCCGGCGCGGGCATCGTCGCCGGCAGCGATCCCGAGGCCGAGCTCCTGGAGACCCGGGTCAAGTTCCGCCCGATCGTCGACGCGCTCGCCTGAGCCCATCCGCCGTCGCCCTGCGCGGCGAGATCCGCTCGGCACCCGTCGGTCCACCCACCGGCATCCGCGCGGTCCGCGCGCCGGCATCCGCGCGGTCCCCGTCCGTCCGCGTCCGTCCGCCCGCCACCGGCTCCGCGAGAAGCCAACCGTGCGTCGAGACTCCGCGCTATGCCTGCAGTCTCGACGCACCGTCGACTTCTCGCCGTCAGGGCGAGCGCCGCGCCGGCTCACGTGGCGGCCAGCCGCGCCTTCTCGGCCGCGACGTCGAACGTCGCCGCGGGCCACTGCGGGTCGATGCCCTCCAGCGCGTCCAGCAGCAGGGCCTGCACGGCGAGACGCGCGTACCACTTCGCGTTCGCGGGCACGACGTGCCACGGCGCGTGCTCGGTGGAAGTGCGCTCGAACACCGTCTGATACGCGTCCATGTACTGCGGCCAGAGCCGGCGCTCGTCGACGTCGCCGGGGTTGTACTTCCAGTGCTTGTCGGGCCGGTCGAGCCGCTCCATGAGCCGCGCCTTCTGCTCGTCGGCCGAGATGTGCAGCATGACCTTGACGATGCGGGTCCCGGCATCCGTCACGCGCTTCTCGAACTCGTTGATCGCGCCGTAGCGCCGCTCGATCTCGTCGGCGGGCGCGAGCGCACGCACGCGGCCGATCAGGACGTCCTCGTAGTGCGAGCGGTCGAAGACCCCGATGAAGCCGGGCGCGGGAAGGCGCCGCTCGACGCGCCAGAGGAAGTCGTGGGAGAGCTCCTCGGGCGTGGGCTTCTTGAACGCGGTGAGCGCGACACCCTGCGGATCGACCGACCCGATGACGTGGCGCACGATGCCGCCCTTGCCGGCGGAGTCCATCGCCTGGAGCACCAGGAGCACCGATGCGCTCGTGGCGCCGGAACGGCTCTCGGCGAACAGTCGCTCCTGCAGCTCGTCGAGCTCGGCCGCTCCCTCGGCGAGATCGCGCTCCGAGCGCTTCCGGCCGCCGTCGTAGCCCGGCGTCGCATCGGGGTCGACGTCGGCCAGGCGGAAGCCCGCGCCGACGCGGAGGAGCTCGGCGGGGTCGCCCGTCCAGGAGTGCTGGCTCTTCGCGGTCATACCGCCATCATGGTCCCGCCGGCCGCGCGACGGCACCCACCCCGCCGCCCGCGAGGCGACAGAGGATGCCGCAGGCGGCGTCACCGGTCGGCCGCGACCCTCGTCAGCGGTCGAGCGGGACCTCGATGATCTGCCGGCCGCCGACGGGCGCGGTGAGCGCCTGGTCGAGCGCGGCGCGCGTCGTGACGCGCTGGTGCTCCCAGCCGTAGGCGCGGGCGAGCTCCTCGAACCGCGCGGTGTGCGGCGTGTAGAGCACCCGGTCCATCGCGTCGGCCGAGGCGACCGCGGCGACCTCCAGCCCGTCGAAGATCGTGCCGCCCCCGTCGTTGCCGACGATCACCTGGATGCGGGGCTCGTCCTCGCCGGGCGGCAGCAGCAGCGCGCCGACGTCGTGCAGGAACGCGAGGTCGCCGACCAGCACACGCGTGACGCCGGGCACCCCGCCGGACTGGCTCGCGACCGCGATGCCCGTCCCGGTCGCGACCACGCCGTCGATGCCGGCGAGCCCGCGGTTCGCGTGCACGGGCACCTTCTTGCCGCCGAGCACCGCGTCGGCGACCCGCACGAGCCGCGACGACGCGAACACCAGCCGGTCGTGCGGCCACGTCGCCCGCCACACCGCGTCGACGAGCGCGACACGGTCGAGCGGCGCGCGGATCACCTCGAGCTCGGCCGCGATCGCGCCCAGACGCCGATCGGGCACCGCCGAGGCGAGCCCGTCGGCATCCGGAGCCGCAGGGCTGAGATCGACGGATGCCGCACGCGACGCCCGCATCCACGCGCCGAGCCA
>NZ_JBDIAB010000263.1:0-3433 GCF_039812165.1 Microbacterium sp. | reverse complement strand
CTCGCGAGGCTTGCCGAGAGTCGAGCGGAGATCATCAACTGAGACGACCGACGCGATCCGTCGGAGACCGCCCAGGACGACGCCGAGCGCGTCACCCCGCCGGCTCGAGGCCCTCCACGACATAGCGGCGCTCGATGGCCGAGGTGGCGCGGCCCCACTCGCTCGCGGCGACGCGCTGCTGATGGGCCCGGAAGGCGGCGCCGTCGGCGAACCGCTCCTCGACCTGCCACACCAGCGGATCGTCGGTCGGCCGCACCTCGAACGACAGGCAGCCGGGCTCGGCGCGCGTGAGCGTCACGTGCAGGGGGAGGTGGCGGCGGACGAGATCGGCCTCACCGGCATCCCGGCAGACCAGCCGGCCGCTCAGGCTCACGTGCGCCATGGTCCTCCTCGGTCGCGACGGTCGTCGGCCTCGTCATGAGCGCATGACCGGCATCCGGGCGGCCGCGAACACCGTCCCGCGGTGGTCCAGCCTAGGCGCAGCTCGTTCGCGGGTCAGGATGCCTCGGGCCTCGGCGCCGGGTGAGACGACTCGACGAGCAGCCCGTCGGGCGCGTCGGCGGCGATGAGGGCCGTGAGGAACCCGATCACGACGGCGCGCTCGTCGGGGGAGAGCGCGGCGGCCGCCGCGAAGCGACGCGCGTGCTGCCGGCCGATGGTGTCGTGCGCGGCGCGGCGCGTCGACTCGGTGACCCGGATGCTCAGCGTGCGTCGATCGGTCGGGTGCGCGTCCCGGATCAGATGCCCTCCGTCGACGAGACGATCGACGAGCTTGGTCGTGGACGCGCTCGAGATGCCGACCGCGCGGGCGATGTCCTTCGGGGTGACGATCTGGCCGCGCTGCTCGGCTCGCATGATCATGCGGATGGCCCGCATGTCGGTCTCGTTGAGCCTCATGTAGCGCGCCGACAGCTCGGAGAGCGCGCGCGCCGCATCCTGCCAGGCTCCGAGAGCCTGCATCACGTCGAAGGACTGCGCGACGTCGTCTTCGGAGAGGCCGTCGACGGCGAGGAGGTCCGCGGCGACCGCGGTGGCTCTGTCGCTCATCGCACGCGGTCCGTCGTTCGCATGGCCCTATCCTACAGTTCGCGTACTAGGCTTGTTTCTCGCCAGGCTAACGAAATCAGATCAAGAACGAGGGAAGGAAGCGTCCTCATGACCCGTGTCCTCGTCACCGGTGCCACCGGATACATCGGCGGTCGCCTCGTGCCCCAACTGCTCCAAGCCGGCCATGAGGTGACGTGCCTCGTGCGCTCGGAGTGGAAGCTGACGGACGTGCCGTGGCGCGACCGCGTCGAGGTCGTCGAGGGCGATCTCTCGAACGCCGAGGCTCTGCAGACGGCGATGGACGGCGTCGAGGTGGCGTTCTACCTCGTGCACTCGATGCGTGCGGCCCGGGACTTCGGCGAGGGCGAGAGGCACGACGCGGAGTCGTTCGCGGCCGCGGCGGCGAGCGCCGGCGTGCGGCGGATCGTCTACCTCGGCGGCCTGCATCCGAGCGGGGTCGCCCTGTCGCCGCACCTCGCCTCTCGTGCCGCGGTCGGAGAGGTGTTCCTCGCGAGCGACGTGCCGGCGATCGTCTACCAGGCGGGCATCGTGATCGGCTCGGGGTCCGCGTCGTTCGAGATGATCCGCCATCTGACCGAGGTGCTGCCCTACATGCCGGCGCCGCGCTGGGTGCGCAATAGGGTGCAACCGATCGCCGTGCGCGACGTGTTGCGCTACCTGGTCGGCGCGGTCACGATCGACGAGGACCTCGACCGCACCTTCGACATCGGCGGACCGGACGTGCTGCGGTACGGCCAGATGATGAACGGGTATGCCGTCGAGGCAGGGCTGCCGCAGCGTCCCATCGCCTCGCTGCCGGTGTTCACCCCGTGGCTCGCCTCGCAGTGGGTGAACCTCGTGACCCCCGTGCCGCGCCGCATCGCGGTGCCGATCATCGCCTCGCTGCAGAACGACTGCGTGGTGCACGAGCACGACATCGACCGCTACATCCCGCCGCCCGAGGAGGGGCTGCTGACCTATCGCGAGGCGGTGCGGCTGGCGCTCCGCCGAGAGCGCGAGGGAGAGGTCGAGACGAGCTGGCGGGGTGCGACCGTGCCCGGCGCACCGAGCGACCCGCTGCCGAGCGACCCCGACTGGACCGGCCACACGGTGTACACGGATGCGCGGGAGCGTCGGAGCGCGGCCTCCCCGGCGGCGGTGTGGAGCATCATCGAGTCGATCGGCGGCGAGAACGGCTGGTACTCGTCGCCGATCGCGTGGGCCGCTCGGGGCTGGATCGACCGCGTGCTGGGCGGCGTCGGCATGCGGCGGGGCCGACGGCATCCGTCCCGGCTGAACACGGGCGACGTCGTCGACGTCTGGCGTGTGGAGTCCATCGACCGCGGACGGTCGTTGCGGCTGCGCGCCGAGATGCGGATGCCGGGACGCGGCTGGCTCGAGCTCGGCGTCGAGCCGTCTGGTGAGGGCAGCCTCTACCGTCAGCGCGCGGTGTACTTCCCGAAGGGGCTCGCGGGCCGGCTGTACTGGGCGGTGCTGCTGCCGTTCCACGGCATCATCTTCGGCGGCATGATCGCGAGCATCCTGCAGGCCGCCGAGCGCTCCAGCGGCGAGCGCGCGTGAGCCGCTTCGGCGCAGGGGCCCCGGAGCGTCGTGCGCGCGCCACCGACATCGACGACGCTCGACACCCGGCACAGCGCGAGGACCCTCAGGAGGACGGCATGAGACGGGCTCCCGGCGCGGACGACCGCCGCGAGACCAAGCCGCCGCGGGCGACCGGCGTGCACCTCGAGCCCGGCGCGGTGGTCGCGTCGGCCACGCGAGCAGCCCAGGCCGGCCCGCCCCACGTCACGGAGCCGGTGCGCTACGACGCCGTCCTGCTGTCGGGGTTCGGCGGCCCGGAGGGCCCCGACGACGTCATGCCGTTCTTGCGGAACGTCACGCGCGGGCGCGGCATCCCCGACGACCGCCTCGAGGAGGTCGCCCACCACTACCTGGCCTTCGGCGGCGTGAGCCCGATCAACGGGCACAACCGGGAGCTGAGGTCCGCACTGAGCGACGCGCTCGCGGCGGCCGGGCTCGACCTGCCGGTGTACTGGGGCAACCGCAACTGGGCGCCGTATCTCGACGACGTGCTGGCCGAGGCCGCTCGCGACGGCGTGCGCCGCATGATCGCGATCCCCACGAGCGCCTATTCGTCGTACTCCTCCTGCCGGCAGTACCGCGAGGACTGGGCCGACGCGCTGGAGGCGGCCGGCCTGCAGGAGCGTCTGCAGGTGGACAAGGTCCGCCAGTTCTTCTCGCATCCCGGTTTCGTGGAGCCCTTCATCGAGGGCGTCCGCGACGGGATCGCCGCGGCCGAACGCGCCGGGCACGCCAGGGCGTCGATCGAGGTGCTGTTCTCCACCCACAGCATCCCGACGGCGGA
>NZ_JBDIAB010000262.1:0-3488 GCF_039812165.1 Microbacterium sp. | reverse complement strand
GGCTTCGACGCCATCCCGCACGTCGCGGCGGCGCGCATCGCGGACGTCGCCCAGCTCGAGCGCGTGCTCGACGCGCTGGACGACTCGCCGGTGTCGACGCTCTTCGTCGTCGGAGGCGACGACCGCCGCCCGGGCGACGCCGTCCGCGACGGGCACGAGCTGCTCGAGCGGATCCGGGAGCGGAGCGGGCGGCGCTTCGGCCTCGGGGTCGCGGCGTATCCGGAGGGGCATCCCGCCTTCGACCTCGAGGAGGGCCTCCGCGTGCTGGCGCGCAAGGCGCCGCTGGCCGACTACGCCGTCACGCAGATGTGCTTCGACGCCGACGTCGTGTCGCGCTTCCTCGAGCGGGCGCGCGAGACCGGCCTCGACCTGCCGACGTGGGTCGGCATCCCGGGCCCGGTCGGGATGCGGCAGCTGCTGGGCCTCGCCGCGCGCATCGGCGTCGGGCCCTCGCTCGCGTTCGCCCGCAAGGGCTCCAACCGCAGGCTCCTCGCGCGGTACGACGATGCGCGGCTGCGCAGCGGCATCCGGCAGGGCGTCGAGCGCTCGGGCACGGCGATCGCCGGCTTCCACGTGTACTCGTTCAACCGGCTCGGCCCCCGCGGGGGTCAGGCGTCGTAGGTCGTGGGGCCCGAGACGGCCGGCACCGGCACCCAGGAGCCCGACGACGCGCTGGCGAGCGCGGCGTCGGCGACCTCGGCGGTCGCCCACGCGTCGGCGGCCGACGGCGCGAGCTGGCGTCCCTCGGCGACCGAGCGCAGGAACAGCGCGGCCTCGATCGTCTTGAGGTCGTCGAAGCCCATGCTCGTGCCGGCGCCCGGCTGGAAGCGCGCGAACTCGCCGAACCCGGGGCCCGCCATGATCGTGCGGTAGCCCGACCGGTCGTCGGCGAGCTCGAGCTCGTTGAGGCGCTGGAAGCTCCAGCGCAGCGACCCGCGCGTGCCGTAGACCTCCAGCGCGTACTCGGAGCGAGGGCCGATCGCGATGCGGCTGGACTCGAAGACCCCCACCGCGCCGCCGTCGAAGCGCGCGAGCATCGCGGCGTAGTCCTCGTTCTCGACCGGGGCCGTGGGCCCGCCGGCGACGCCGGCGCTGAAGTGGCTCGCGGCGCCGGATGCCGGCAGCGGCCGCTCTCGGATGAAGGTCTCGGTCAGCGCCGACACGGTGTCGATGCGCCCCACCGCGAACTGCGCGAGGTCGATGCCGTGCGAGAGCAGGTCGCCGAAGACGCCCGAGCCGGCGCGCTCGCGCACGAAGCGCCACGTGCGCGCGCCGAGCGGGTCCGACGAGTAGTCGGCGAACAGGCTCACCCGCACGTTCGTGACGGTGCCGAGCACGCCGTCGCGGATGAGCCGCCGCGCGTGCGCGATCGCCGGCGCGTGCCGGTAGTTGAAGCCGACGGCCGTGACGACACCGGCATCCGCCGCCGCCCGCGCGATGTCGCGCGACTCCGCCGCGCTCCGCCCCATCGGCTTCTCGATCCAGAACGGCTTGCCGGCGGCGGCTGCCGCGAGCGCGATCTCGCGGTGCAGGAAGTTCGGCGCGCAGATCGACACCGCCGCGACGTTCGGGTCGGCGAGCACGTCGCGGTAGTCCGAGACCGCGCGCTCGTAGCCGAGCGCGTCGACCGCGTGGTCGCGACCGCCCGCGTCGGGGTCGGCGGCGACCACGAGCCGCGGCCGGGCCGGCAGCTCGGGGAAGTGGTGGCGGGCGGCGAGGTAGGCGCGCGAGTGCAGTCGCCCCATCCAGCCGACCGAGATGAGCCCGATGCCCAGTTCGTGCGTCGCCATCGTCCGCCGCCTTTCGTGCCGTGGGTGATGCTGCCAGGATACCGTGTTGACAGAATGTGCGGACAAATAGTCTGAGAGGGATGCCCGACGTCGAGGCATCCGCCCGCATTTGCCGGACACCTGCGAAAGTCAGTACATTTTCTGGGCGACGAAGACGTCGCAGAGAACAGGGGCCGGGCATGTCGACGAAGACCGTCACCGAGAACACGACGGGCAAGACGCCCGGCAAGGCGGCGCTCGCCAGCTTCATGGGCAGTGCCGTCGAGTACTACGACTTCTTCATCTTCGCGTCGGCGTCGGCGCTGATCTTCCCGCACATCTTCTTCCCGAGCGGCGACGAGGCCGCGCTCGTGATGTCACTCGCGACGTTCGGGTTCGCCTACGTCGCGCGCCCGGTCGGCGCGGTGATCCTCGGGCACTTCGGCGACCGCATCGGCCCGCAGAAGGTGCTGATGTTCACGCTGCTGCTGATGGGCGCGGCGACCTTCGTGATCGGATGCCTCCCCACCTTCGAGCAGGTCGGCTGGCTCTCGCCGATCCTGCTGGTGCTCTGCCGTCTCGCGCAGGGCATCTCG
Organism: Microbacterium sp.; assembly: GCF_039812165.1. Lineage (GTDB taxonomy): Bacteria > Actinomycetota > Actinomycetes > Actinomycetales > Microbacteriaceae > Microbacterium. The sequence continues at coordinate 1,123 of NZ_JBDIAB010000262.1, read as the reverse complement.
GCGGCGGGCGAGCAGGCGGGTGCCTCGTCGCTCACGCTCGAGCACGCCCCCGACCATCGGCGTGCGTTCTTCACGTCGTGGACCCTGACCGGCACGCAGGGCGGGCAGATCCTCGCCGCGATGGTGTTCATCCCGGTCGTGTCGCTGCCCGACGACATCAAGTACAGCTGGGGCTGGCGCATCCCGTTCTGGCTGAGCGCCGTCGTGGTGCTCGTGACGTTCTTCATCCGCCGCACGCTGCACGAGCCGCCCGCGTTCGAAGAGGCCAAGGCCACCGGCCAGATCGCGAAGATGCCGCTCGTGCCGCTCGTCCGCGACTACTGGCGTGACGTGCTGCGGGTCATCCTGTGCGCGTTCGTCGCGGCGATCTCGACCGTGTTCACGAACCTCGCGCTCGCCTACGGCGTCGTCGTCGGCCTCGAGCAGGGGGTCACGCTGTGGCTCGTGGTCACCGCCAACTTCTTCGCGCTGTTCACCCAGCCGCAGTTCGCCAAGCTCGCCGACCGCATCGGCCGCAAGCCCGTCTTCATCTACGGCGCCCTGTCGTCGGCGGTGCTCATGCCGTTCTACATGCTGTCGATGTCGAGCGGGAACATGGTGCTGGTGTTCGTGCTCGCGGTGCTGACCTTCTCGTGCGGCTACGCCGCCGCGAACGCCGTGTGGCCCTCGTTCTACGGCGAGATGTTCAGCGCGCGCGTGCGCTTCTCGGGCCTCGCCGTCGGCACCCAGCTCGGGTTCCTCCTGGCCGGCTTCGCCCCGGCCATCGTCGCGGCCCTCGGCGGCGTGCAGGAGGGCGGCTGGGTCGTCATCGCGCTGTTCACGGCCGTCGTCGCGGTGATCGCCTCGCTCTCGGCCCTGACCGCCCGCGAGACGAAGGACGTGCCGACCGACACTCTCGGCATCCGCATCATCCCGGCGAAGTAGCCGCGCGGCGCGCTCGCCCTTCCGCCCCGCCGCCCCCCGGTCACTGCCTGCACTCCGGGTCACTGCCCGCACGCCCGGGTCATTACCTGCACTCCGGGTCACTGCCTGCACCCCGGCCCGAGTCACTCCTTGCCCGCCCGAGTCACTGCCGAAAGTGCGAGTCACTGTGCTGGAGCGCAGTGGGTCGGCGGGAGGGCAG
>NZ_JBDIAB010000261.1:0-3537 GCF_039812165.1 Microbacterium sp. | reverse complement strand
GTCGCGCCCGGGAGGACTCCGACGCCTCCGGTGACGACGCGCGTGGGCATCCCCTCGGTGTGGGAGTCCACCGCGGTGATCAGTCGTGCGGCTCGCATGTCTGCTCCTGTCCTTCCTGTCGCCGCGTCGGTCGAGAGCCGACGCACACCGTGTTCGGGCCGGCGTCCGCCGGCGCGCCGGATCGGCCGGCGAGCTCGCCCAAGCGGATGGGCGCATGAATGGGCCGGCGGTCCACCCGGCCCCCGTCGAGGTGCTCCACCCCGACGCGCGTGGCGAGCAGCTGCTCGGCCGACCGCCCGCACACCCGCCCCTGGCAGATGCCGAGCCCGGCACGCGTCGAGAGCTTCTGCGACCGCAGGCTCGCCGAGCCGGTGGCCGTCGCCTTGCGGCGCAGCTCGCCGGCGCTGACCTCCTCACATCGGCAGACGACGGTGTCGTCGGTGACCCACTCCTGCCATCCGGGGCGGATGCCGTGCGCGGCCTCGATGCGGTCCGCGAAGCCGGAGAACACCGCCCGGGCCCGCTGCGCGCGGGCGATCGCCGCGTCGGCGGACGCGCCGCCGGCGGCGCAGTGGCCCGCCACGGCGCCCTCCGCCAGCGCGAGGTCGACGCCGCCGATGCCGGTGATCTCACCCGCCGCGTAGACCTCCGGCACCGACGTCCGGCATCCCTCGTCGATCACGACGAAGCGATCGTCGTCCAGCGCGCATCCGGCGGCGATCGCAGCCTCGAGCCGGGGAGTGAAGCCGTGCGTGACGCAGACGGCGTCGCACGCGACGACGCGCTCCGTGCCCGGGATGGGACGCCACTGCGCGTCGACCCGGGCGAGCACGACGCGCTCGACGCTGCCGCGGCCCTCGGCCCGGACGACGGCGTGGCCGAGGCGGTAGGGGATGCGGTGGGCGATCTGGCCGCCCACGTACTGCAGCAGCTCGGTCAGCTTGTGCGGCACGCGCGCCAGCTGCCAGGGCCGGGGCAGCCATCCGCGCACGAGGCGCGGCGCACGCCCGGCCTCGGCCACCAGCACGACGCGGGCGCCGACCTGGCTCAGCGACGCCGCGACGGGGAGCAGGAACGGCCCGGCGCCGGCGACGACGACGCGCCGACCGATCGCGAGTCGCTCGCTCTTGGCGAGGGCCTGCGCCGCGCCGCCGGTGTAGACGCCGGGCAGCTCCCAGCCGGGGAAGGGGAGGGTGCGGTCGTGCGCACCGGTCGCGATGACGAGCGCGTCGGGCCGGAGCGAGTCGCTCGAGCGCGCCGTCCCGTCGACGGGACCGGCGATCGTCTCGACGAGCAGGCCCTTCGCACCGACCTCGTCGCCGGGGCGGGCGGCGACCGCCCACACGCTGGTCTCGGTGCGGACCTCGATCGCGTCCGCGTCCCGCGCACGTGCCAGCATCCCCTGGAAGGTCGACCAGCCGTGGTGCAGCCGCTCCTGCCCGCGCGGATCCCGTCCCTCCGGCAGATGCCGCCAGAACTGGCCGCCGAGCTGCGACCCGGCCTCCAGCAGCGTCACGCGCGCCCCGGCATCGGCCGCGGCGATCGCGGCGGCGAGCCCGGCCGGGCCGCCGCCGACCACGACGACGTGCCGGCGGTCCGCGGAGCGATCGGTCATCGGCATCCCCCGCCGTCGCCGGGCGACTCGACCGCGCGACCGTCGTGCTGGAGGTCGACGACGTCTCCCTCGCGTGCGCGCCGCTGGCAGGCGCGGACGTCGCGCACGCCGTCCACCGAGACGAGGCAGTCGAAGCAGACGCCGATGCCGCAGAAGATGCCGCGCGGCGCGTCGGTCCGCGCGGTGCTCCGCCAGGAGCGGATGCCCGCCGCCATCATCACGCCGGCGATCGACTGGCCGCTCACGCCGGTGAGCGGTCTGCCGTCGACGGTGATGTGCACGGGCCGCTCGAACGACGCCTCCGACGCGCTCATGCGCTCTCCTTCAGGCTCTCTCGCAGCGTCGGCCTCGCGAGCGAGAACGCGCTCGCGTCGACCTCGGTGTCGTTCCCCTCCATCAGGTCGGCCAGGAGGCGGCCGGTGGGGAGCGACAGGCCGATGCCCGCGCCCTCGTGCCCGGTGGCGTACCAGAGTCCGGGATGCCGATGGTCGGGGCCGACGATCGGGAGGTGGTCGGGCATGTACGGCCGGAACCCGGAGTAGCTGCGGATCACGGCGGTGTCGGCGAGGAACGGGAACAGGCCGATCGCCTTGGCCGCGATCTCGCGCAACACGGCGGACCGGAAGCGATCGTCGAAGCCCACCTGCTCACGGCTCGAGCCGATGAGCACGGTTCCGCCCTGCGTCGACTCGACGACGCTGGAGGTCATGAGGCCTTCGCTCCCCGACCCGACCGCGCCGACGTAGTCGGCGTCGTAGACCTTGTGGTGGATGCGCTGCGGCATCTTCGCCGTCACGAGCACGACGCCGCGCCGAGGCCGCACCGGGATGCCGACCCCGAGACGCGCGGCCACCTCGGCCGACCACGGCCCCGCCGCGACGACCAGGTCATGGACCCGCACGTCACCTCGCGCAGTGCGCACGCCCGTCAGTCGTCCGTGCTCGCGGATCGCCGCGTGCACCTCGCACCGCTCGAGCACCGTCGCGCCGCGCGCGCGGGCGAGGGCGACGAGCGCCTCGGCCGCGATCGCCGGCTGCACCTGACCGTCGTCCGGATACCAGACCGCGGCGTGCACGCGATCGGTCAGCCACGGCTCCAGCTCCTTGGCCTGCGCCGTCGTCAGCTCGTCGGCACGGACGCCCACGCTCCGCTGCCGCGCGGCGAACTCGGCGAGCGCACCGGCCCCGCGTTCGCCGGTCGCCACCACGAGACCGCCCTTGGCCTCGAACTCCAGCGACGGGAAGTCCTCGCCCAGCTCCTCCCGGTACGACGCCGCGAAGGCCCGCCACAGGGCGTTGCCGAGACGGGCGAACTCCAGCTCCGGGCCCGGTCCCTTGTCCGAGACCAGGAGGTTGCCCTCGCACCGCGCGCTCGTGCCGCTGGCGACGCGGTCGCGCTCCACGACGACGACGCGGCGGCCGCGGCCGGCGAGCTCGGCGGCGACGGCGGCGCCGACGATGCCGCCTCCGATGATCCCGACGTCGTACGCCACGGTCACCTCCTCGTCTCCCATCCGGCCCATCCGAACAGTACTATGTCACACATGGCACCGAGGATCGAGGGGTCGGACTGATGCGCTGGGCGACCGAGGACTGGCACACGGCGGGAGAGCCGTTCCGGATCGCAGAGGGGGTGCCGACCCACGGCGCGACCGTCGCGGAGCGGCGCGTGGAGGCGATGACCGGCGAAGCGGATGCCGTCCGCAGATTCCTGTGCCTCGAGCCCCGCGGGCACGACGACATGTACGGCGGCTTCGTGACGCCGCCCGACGACGACGGGGCGGACTTCGGCGTCCTCTTCTGGCACAAGGACGGCTTCTCGACCGCCTGCGGGCACGGCACGATGGCGCTCGGCGCGTGGGCCGTGCGCACCGGACGGGTCGCGGCGCCCGATGACGGCGAGGCCGTCGTGACGATCGACGT
>NZ_JBDIAB010000260.1:0-3537 GCF_039812165.1 Microbacterium sp. | reverse complement strand
GCCGGGCTCGACCGGCACGCGGCCGCGATCGCGTTCCTCAAGTCGGAGCACGGCGTCTCGCACGGCTACGCCAACCTCATCGTCACGCTGCACCGGTCGCAGGGCGCCGTCACGACCTCGTCCGACCTCGTCGACGCCCAGTACGCGGGGCGCAAGGCCGGGCTGCGGCCGCTCTACGAGCGGCTGCTGACCGAGCTCACCGCGTTCGGCGACGACGTCGAGGTCGCACCGAAGAAGACCGGCGTCTCGTTCCGCCGCCGCAAGCAGTTCGCGCTCGTCGAGGCGCCGAGCGCCGCGCGCGTCAGCGTCGGGCTGAACCTCCGCGGCGTCGCCGGGACGGCGCGGTTGAAGGAGGCCACCGGCATGTGCACGCACCGGGTCGACGTGACGGCCGTGGACGACATCGACGACGAGCTCGTCGGGTGGCTGCGCGAGGCCTACGACCGCGCCTGACCGAGCGGACCCGGCAGCTCGTCGAGCGGCACGAAGTGCGCGGCATCCGGCCCGAACTCCGCGACACGGCGGTGGTACTCGGTCGGGGTCCAGCCGCAGAAGCGCCGGAACGCGCGGATGACGTGCGGCTGGTCGTAGTAGCGCGAGGCGCCCGCGAGCGCCGTCCAGTCCGGCACCCCGCCGGCCCCGTGCACGGCGCCGACGAACCGGTGGAACCGGTCCACCTGCGCGAACGCCCGCGGGGTCAGCCCCGTGGCGGCGCGGAAGCGCGCGATGAGGGTGCGATGCGCGACGCCGGCCGTGCGCGCGATGTCGCCGATCGGCAGGTCGGGCTCGTCGCGCAGCGACCGCAGCGCGTGCTGCACGACCGGGTCGGGCGACCAGCCGCGGGCGCGGTCGACCACGAAGGCGGTGAGCGCGTCCAGCGCGCGGAGGGGGTCGACCGGTGCGGCGGTGCTCGGTGAAGCCGGGGCGGCCGGGGCGGCCGCACGGTCCGAGCCGATCGGTGCGGCCGCGGCCGGTGCAGCATCGGAGCGGACGGGCGGGGCGCCGACGGCGCCGACGAGGTCGTCGACGCCGGGAACGACGGCGCGCGCACCCTGGACCCGGCCCGCGACGGCGGGGCCGCCGACATCCGTGAGCGCGCCCAGCCCGCCCGGCAGCAGCTCGATGCCGACGTGGCGGATGAGGGGCGGCGACTCGATGATCAGGTACTCGTGCTGGATGCCGGAGACGAACGCGTCCGACACGCGCGTCGGGGCGCCCGCCCGGTCGTAGAGCGCATACGGCTCGGAGAGGTTGACGATCACGTGCACGAACGGCAGCGGCAGGATCTTCTCGTAGCGGCGCACGCGCGGCGCCTCGAGGAGCCACAGTCGCGAGACCGCGTCCTCCAGCCCCGCCGGCGCGGGACGCTCGACGTAGATCACGGGCCTACGGTAGCGCCGCCCGTGGGTGCGAGGCGGTCCGGCTCGGCGCTCGAGTCACTGTGCCCCCGCCGACTCACTGTGCTGCGGCGCAGTGACCCGACGCGGGAGCAGTGACTCGGCGGAAGAGGGCGGGGTGAGGAACACCGGCGGGCGGCTGGCGGGCCGGGCGCCCCGGGCGGGCGGCTGGCGGGCCGGGGAGCCCGGGTGAAGGCGAGGAGAGGCGGGGTACGATGCGGGCGTGAGCTCTCCGTGCCGTCCGGCGTACCCGACCGCGTACGCGACGCCGGCGCGACCGCCGGCGCGCGTGTGGGACATCGTGCTGACCTCGGTGCTCCTTCTGCTCCTCGTGTGCCTCACCGCGATCGTGTCGTACTTCGGGTTCTTCCTGGCCATGGCCTCCGACCCGTGCGGGGCGGTCGAGTGCGACGAGGGGCTCATCGGCATCGGGATGCTCACCGCTGTCGTGCTGCCGTGGCTCGTCTTCGTCGCGGTCCTCGTCGTCTCGATCATGCGGCTCGTGCGGCGGCGCCTCGGGTTCTGGCTGCCGCTGGCGGCGGTGCCGCTCGTGGTCGGCTCGTGGTTCGTCGGCGCGGCGATCGCGAGCGCCGGCGTGCCCACCTGAGCCCGTTCGCGCGTCGGCAGCGGGTGCCGAGAGGCTGAGTCAGCGGCCCGGTGGACGATGTCGAGCCGCCCGGGTACCGCCAGATGCGCAGACCCGCGCCACGTAGACTTGGCGGGTGCCCGCCGACCGCCTTCACCTCGTGCGCCACGGAGAGGTCCACAACCCTCGCCGCGTGCTGTACGGGCGCCTGCCGCAGTTCCGGCTGAGCGCGGACGGTCGCCGCATGGCCCGGCAGGCCGCCGAGCACGTGCACGAGCTGGAACGGCCGATCGGCGCGCTGGTCTGCTCGCCGTTGCAGCGGACGCGGGAGTCGGCGGCCCCGTTCGCCGACCTGTTCGGCATCGAGCCGCTCGTCGACGAGCGCGTCATCGAGCCCACGAACGTCTTCGAGGGCCGGCGCATGCGGCGGGCCCTCCTGAACCCGCTGAACTGGTGGCATCTGCGCAGGCCGTCGCTGCCCAGCTGGGGCGAGCCGTACGCGCAGGTCGTCGAGCGGATGGATGCCGCGATGCGCGACGCGTGGGAGCGCACCGACTCCGGCGACGTCGTCGTCGTCTCGCATCAGCTGCCCATCTGGGTCACGCACCTCGCCGTGGCGGGGGAGCCGCTCAGGCACGACCCGCGACATCGCCGATGCGCGCTGTCGAGCGTGACGAGCTTCGAGCTGCGCGACGGGCGGTGGCACGAGGTCGCCTACGCCGAGCCGGCCAGCACCGCGGGCGCGGTCGACGTGGGAGCGGTGTGAAGCGCGGCGGCCGCGCGACGCGGGCAGGAGCGTCCGTCGTCGCGCTCGCCCTCGCGGTGACGCTCGCGGCGTGCACGAGCGAGAACGACGGCCTCGTCGACCAGTACCGCAGCGGCAGCAACCAGGGCTTCATCGCCGGCGACGGCTCGTTCGAGGAGATCCCCGCCGAACGCCGGGGCGACCCGATCGTGTTCCAGGGCACGTCCGTCGACGGCTCGCAGATCTCCAGCGCCGACTACGCCGGCCGCGTGGTCGTGCTCAACTTCTGGTACGCGGGGTGCGGCCCCTGCCGCGCCGAGGCGCCGCTCCTGGCCGACGCGTACGCCGCCACGCAGCCCGAGGGCGCGGACTTCCTCGGCGTGAACATCTACGACGGCCCCGAGCAGGCCCGATCGTTCGAGACGACGTACGGCATCGAGTACCCGTCCGTCCTCGCGCGGGGGGATGCCGACCTTAAGCTCGCGTTCGCGGCATCCACGTCGCTGCAGGCGGCGCCGACGACCCTCGTGCTCGACAAGCAGGGCCGTGTCGCCGCGCGGTTCATCGGACAGCTGCGCGAGGCGCCGATCCTCAAGACGATCGTGCGCGACGCGCTCGCGGAGACCCCGTGAACCCCGGCGCGGTCGTGTTCGACGGGGCGCTGTGGCTCGCGATCCCGATCGCGATGCTCGCGGGTCTCGTCTCGTTCCTCTCGCCGTGCGTGCTGCCGCTCGTCCCCGGGTATCTGGGCTTCCTGGGCGGTGCGGTCGCGCCGCGCGCCGCGGTCGGCTCGCCGGCTGCCGCGGGCG
>NZ_JBDIAB010000259.1:0-3560 GCF_039812165.1 Microbacterium sp. | reverse complement strand
CTTGTCGGTCTCGGGCCGGTCCTCGAACGTCGCGAAGCCGGCGCCGCCCAGCCGCACGCGCACGAGGTGCGGGCTCAGCCGTTCGGTCGAGACCACCTCGAGGTCGACGACGGGACGCGGGCGCCGGGGCGAGGTGCGGGAGTTCGATGCCACCCGCTCCACGTTACCCGCCACCGCACACGCGGACGCGGGCCCTGTCGCGATGCGGAGCCGCTTCCGCGATAGGGGTGGGCCACCAGCGCATGCCTCCGGCGCGGGCGGCTGCGTAGCCTCCTGGTATGGACGTATCGAAGCAGGTCCGGGAGTTCCTGATGACCCGGCGGGCGAGGATCTCCCCCGAGGACGCGGGACTGCCGCCCGGTGACGGCAAACGCCGCGTCGAAGGCCTGCGCCGCGAGGAGGTCGCGGTGCTCGCCGGCGTCAGCACCGAGTACTACGCGCAGATCGAACGCGGCGACATCGCCCGCGCCTCGGAGGAGATCCTGCACGCGATCGCATCGGCGCTGCGGTTCGACGACGTCGAGCGCCAGCACCTGATGGATCTCTCCCGCGCTGCGGGTCCGCGCACGCGCCGGCCCCAGCAGCCCTCCAGGATCCACGCGAACGTCCAGCAGCTCATGGACGCGATGCCGGGGGTTCCCGCGTCGGTCCAGAACGGGCGCCTCGATCTGCTCGCGACGAATGCCCTGGGCCGCGCCCTGTACGCCGAGGTCTACGACCGGCACACGGGTACAGGACTGCCGAACCTCGCCCGATATCTCTTTCTCGACGAGCGGAGCCGACAGACCTTCCCGGACTGGGACGCGGTCGCCGAGGACGCGGTCGCGACGCTGCAGGCCGAGGCGGCCCGCCAGCCGGGGATGAAGGCTTTCGTCCAGCTCATCGGGCAGCTCTCCACCACCAGCCGGGAGTTCGGCGCGCTGTGGGCCAAGCACAACGTCTCCACCCATCAGCGGGGCACGAAGCGCGTCCACCATCCGCTGGTCGGTGAGATCGCACTGAACTACGAGGCGCTGGAGCTGCCCGGCTTCGCCGGCCTGCAGCTGGTGACGTTCCTGCCCGAACCGGGCTCGCGTGCCGCGGACGCGCTGCGACTGCTGGGCAGCTGGAGCACGCCCGAGCAGCATGCGCCGAATGCCGACGAGACCGAGGCAGCGGACGTCGCGACCCCTGAGCCCGGGGAGAGCGCCTGGCGGTAGGGGTGGGCCACTGGCATGTTCCTCGGCTCCTCGTCCGTTCATAGCGTGGATCCGTCGCGGAAGCTCACCCGCTCCCACGATCGACCGCCCCCACCGAGACCCGGGCGGCCACCGTTCAGCAGATGCAGAAGGAGCACACCATGCCGAACATCGAGCACGTCACGTTCAAGCACCGCGACATGTTCTGGGAGATCGCGGCGGACATCTACTTCCCGCCGAACTTCGACGACTCCCGGCACTACCCGACGATCGTGGTCGCGCACCCGATCGGCAGCGCGAAGGAGCAGACCTCCGGCGAGATCTACTCCGCTCGGTTGGCCGAGCAAGGCTTCGTGACCGTCGCGTTCGACGCGTCCTTCCAGGGCGAGTCCGGCGGCGAGCCCCGCTCCATCGAAGACCCCACGCGGCGCGTCGAGGACTTCCGTCACGTCGCCGACTACCTCGTCACGCTCCCGTACGTCGACGCCGATCGCATCGGCCTCATCGGCATGTGCGGCGGAGGCGGCTACGCCATCAACACCGTGATGACCGAGCGCCGCTACAAGGCCGTCGCCACCATCACCGGTGCGAACTACGGCCGGGTCCTCCGCGAGACCGAAGGCTCGTCCGCGGCAGTGATCGAGAAGCTCGAGGAGATCGCCGCACAACGTACGGCCGAGGCGCGCGGTGCCGACCGGCAGGTCGACATGGGGCTTCCGGAGTCGCTGGAGCAGGCCGCCGAGTGGGGCATCACCGACGTCGACCTCCTCGGCGCGACCGAGTACTACAAGACGCCCCGTGGCGCGAAGCCCAACGGCGTCAACGTCACGCTGCGCTCGCACATGAGCCCGGCATACGGGTGGGACGCGTTCCACCTCGCGGAGGGTCTGCTCACCCAGCCGCTGCTTGTCATCGTCGGTGACATCCCCGGCGCGTTCGGCGCCTATCGCGACGGACACGAGATCGTGCGCCGTGCCCGCTCCGAGAAGAAGGAGCTCGTGGTGATCGAGGGCTGGTCGCACTACGACCTCTACGACAAGGACGAGCCCGTCGCGCAGGCCATGGCCAAGCTGACCCCGTTCTTCACCGAGAATCTCTGAGCAGAGAACCAGAGATCGCGGGCGCGCCGCGCCGGCCCCAGCGGCACGGCCCACCCACCCGTGATCCGCTCGAGGGAAAGCACAGCAAGCCATGCAGCACGTCGTCCTGAACAACGGCGCCGGATGCCGATCCTCGGCTTCGGGGTCTTCCAGATCGGTCCGGGCGACCGAGGGGGCGGCCCTCGACGCGATCGAGGGCGGCTACCGGTCGTTCGACACCGGCCGGCCGGTCTTCGGCCACCGCGACCCCGACCACGTCGCACAACTCTTCACCCTGCATCCATGACCAAGACCGAGAAGGAACGATCATCATGACCAACGTCCTCATCGTCGGCGCCAGCGGGCAGATCGCCTCCCGTGCCGCCGCCCTGCTCGCCGAAGCCGACGTCGAGCTCACGCTCTTCGCCCGCAGCGCGAGACGCATCCAGCATGCGCCGGACGGGGCGCGCGTCATCGAGGGCGACGCGACAGACGTCACGGCTCTCAGAGACGCCGTCCGCGGCCAGGACGTCGTCTACGCCAACCTCGCCGGGAACATCGACCGTCAGGCGGCCGCCATCGTCGAAGCCATGAGGACCGAAGGAGTGAGGCGCCTGATCTTCATCACCGCTCTCGGCATCTACGACGAGGTGCCCGGCGAGTTCGGACGATGGAACCGCGCGACGATCGGCGGCTCGACGCTGGACGCCTACGCCCGAGCATCGGATGTGGTCGAGTCGTCCGGGCTCGACTACACCGTGCTGCGGCCGGCGTGGCTGTCCGACGCCGACGAGGTCTCCTACGAGACCACCCAGCGCGACGAGCCCTTCCGGGGCACGACCGTCTCCCGCAAGAGCGTCGCCGCCCTCATCGCCGACATCGTCGCCCACCCCGACACACACGTCGACGAGAACCTCGGGGTCAACAAGCCCGGCACCGACGGCGACCGCCTCGTCTGGTAGGACCGATCGGCCAGACGAGGACTCTCCGTTCGGAGCCCGCAAGTGATCGTCAGCCTGCGCGAGAAAGGTGACACGCACCGCTGATGATCTGCGAGCGTCGCGCACGCCGCGAGCAAGACCCACTCGGCAGCAGGAGCGAGGCTTGCCCCCACCCGCGAGCAGGACTCCGGGCAACCGCCCCACACGAACGAAGCGCCCCAAAACAAGGGGCGCTTCGTTCGTAGCAGGAGCGGGGCTTGAACCCGCGACCTCACGATTATGAGTCGTGCGCTCTCACCAACTGAGCTACCCTGCCGCGTGGCATCCGTCTCACGAAGGATGCTGCGAGCCCCGAGTCAGGA
>NZ_JBDIAB010000258.1:0-3572 GCF_039812165.1 Microbacterium sp. | reverse complement strand
GCCGGCGGGGCTAGGCGAAGGCCTCCGGGGGCGGGCACGCGCACACGAGGTTGCGGTCGCCGTGGGCGTTGTCGACGCGGCGCACCGGCGGCCAGTACTTTCCGCGCACGAGCGAGCGCACCGGGTAGACCGCGGTCTCGCGCGGGTAGGCGTGGTCCCAGGCATCCGACACCGCCGCCTCGGCCGTGTGCGGCGCGTTCACGAGGGGGTTGTCGTCAGCGGGCCACTCCCCCGCCGCGACGCGATGCGCCTCGGCGTGGATCGCGACCATGGCCTCGACGAACCGGTCGAGCTCGTCGACGTCCTCCGACTCGGTCGGCTCGACCATGAGCGTGCCGGCCACCGGGAACGACATCGTCGGCGCGTGGAAGCCGTAGTCGACGAGCCGCTTGGCGACGTCGTCCACGGTGATCCCGGTGGCCTCGCGCAGCGGCCGCAGGTCGAGGATGCATTCGTGCGCGACGAGCCCGTCCTCGCCCGCGTACAGCACCGGATAGTGGTCGCGCAGGCGCGCGGCGACGTAGTTGGCCGCGAGCACGGCGGCTCCGGTGGCATCCCGCAGCCCCGCCGCGCCCATCATGCGCACGTACGCCCACGAGATGGGCAGGATGGATGCCGATCCGTACGGCGCCGCCGAGACCGGACCGCCCGCGAACACGAAGCCGCCGGCGTGCTCGGCGCGCTGCGCGAGCGGGTGCGACGGCAGGAACGGCGCGAGGTGCGCCTTCGCCGCGACGGGGCCGACGCCGGGTCCGCCCCCGCCGTGCGGGATCGCGAACGTCTTGTGCAGGTTGAGGTGCGACACGTCGCCGCCGAGGTCGCCGAAGCGCGCGAAGCCCAGCAGGGCGTTGAGGTTCGCGCCGTCGACGTACACCTGCCCGCCGGCGTCGTGCACCGCGCGGGTGATCTCCAGGACCTCCTGCTCGTACACGCCGTGCGTGGACGGGTAGGTGATCATGAGCGCCGCGAGCTCGCCGGCGTGCGCCTCGATCTTCGCACGGAGGTCGTCGAGGTCGACGTTGCCGGCGGCGTCGCACGCGACGACGACGACCCGCATGCCGGCCAGGACGGCGGATGCCGCGTTCGTGCCGTGCGCGGACGACGGGATGAGGCACACGGTGCGCCCGTCGTCGCCGCGCGAGCGGTGGTAGCCGCGGATGGCGAGGAGCCCGGCCAGCTCGCCCTGCGAGCCCGCGTTGGGCTGCAGCGACACCGCGTCGTACCCGGTGAGCTCGGCGAGCCACCCCTCCAGGAGGTCGACGAGGGCGAGGGAGCCGGCGACGTCCTCCGCGGGCGCGAACGGGTGCAGGTTCGCGAACTCGGGCCACGACACCGCGGCGAGCTCCGTCGCCGCGTTGAGCTTCATGGTGCACGAGCCGAGCGGGATCATGCCGCGGTCGAGGGCGTAGTCGCGGTCGGCGAGCTCCTTGAGGTAGCGCATCATCGCGGTCTCGGAGCGATGCGCGTGGAAGACCTCGTGCGTGAGGTACTCGTCCTCGCGCCGCAGGTTCTCGGGGAAGCCGCGGTGCTCCGGATCGGGCGCCTCGTCGGCCGCGTCGCCGCCCGAGATGACCTCGACGAGCGCTGCCAGCGTGCCCGGGTCCGCGGCGCTGACCTCGTCGAAGCTGATCCCGACGGTCGACTCGTCGACGTGGCGCAGCAGGATGCCGCGCTCCCGCGCCGCCGTGACGACGGCTGCGGCATCCGCCACCCGCACCTGGACCGTGTCGAAGAACCGCTCGGTGAGCACCGTCACCCCGCGCTCACGGAGCGAGCGGGCGAGCATGCCGGTGGCGGCATGCACGCGCTGCGCGATCGCGCGGAGCCCCTCGGGCCCGTGGTAGACGGCGTACATCGCGGCCATGACGGCCAGCAGCACCTGCGCCGTGCAGATGTTGGAGGTCGCCTTCTCACGGCGGATGTGCTGCTCGCGCGTCTGCAGTGCGAGCCGGTACGCGGGCCGTCCGTCGGCGTCGCGCGAGACGCCGACGAGCCGGCCGGGGAGCTGCCGCTCGAGGCCGGCGCGCACGGCGAGGTAGCCGGCGTGCGGTCCGCCGAAGCCGAGGGGCACGCCGAAGCGCTGCGTCGTGCCGACCGCGACGTCGGCGCCGAGCGAGCCCGGCGAGCGCAGGAGGGTCAGCGCGAGGAGGTCGGCGCCGACGACCGCGAGGCCGCCCTGCGCCTGCACCGCGCCGATGACCTCGCTCGGGTCCCATACCCGTCCCGACGCGCCGGGGTACTGCACGAACGCGCCGAAGACGTCGAGGTCCTCGGGCGGCGGTGACTGGTCGTAGGCGGTCTCGTGCAGGCGGATGCCGAGGGCCTCGGCGCGATGCGCCAGCAGGGCCTTGGTCTGCGGCAGCGCGTCGGCGTCGACGAGGAACACGTCCGACCGCGACTTCGACGCGCGGCGCGCCAGCAGCATGCCCTCGACGACCGCGGTGGACTCGTCGAGCATCGAGGCGCCCGCCGTCTGCAGTCCGGTGAGGTCGGTGACCATGGTCTGGAAGTTCAGGAGCGCCTCCAGGCGGCCCTGCGAGATCTCGGGCTGGTACGGCGTGTACGCGGTGTACCAGGACGGGTTCTCGAGCACGTTGCGCGCGATCACCGACGGCGTGAACGTGTCGTGGTAGCCGAGCCCGATCATCGCGCGCGCGGGCCGGTTCTGCGCCGCGAGGGCGCGGAGCTCGGCGAGCGCCTCCGCCTCGGTGGCGGCGTCGGGGATCGTGCTCTCCGTGACCGGTGCGGCGTGGATGGATGCCGGGACCGCGCGGCTCACGAGCGCGTCGACGCTGTCGTAGCCGAGCACGTCGAGCATGCGCCGCTGCGCCGCGGCATCCGTCCCGATGTGCCGCCGCGCGAACTCGCCGTATCCGCCCGCGCCGGTCACTCCGCGCCGCCGGTGAGCGCGACGTACGCGGCCCGGTCGAGGAGCGCGTCGACGGCGGCCGGGTCGTCGACCCGGATCCGCACGAGCCAGCCCTCGGCGAACGGCGCGCCGCTCACGAGCGACGGGTCCTCGACGGCCTCGTCGTTGACCGCCTCGACGGTGCCCGACAGCGGCGCGTAGATCTCGCCGACCGACTTGGTCGACTCGATCTCGCCGCAGATGTCGCCCGCGGCCACGGCGGTGCCGACCTCGGGGAGCTCGGCGAACACGACGTCGCCGAGCTTGTCGGCGGCGTAGTCGGTGATGCCGACGGTGGCCACGCCCGTCGCGGCGTCGAAGTCGACCCACTCGTGGTCGGCGGTGTAGGCGAGGGTGTTCAGGTCGGTCATGTCGTCCTCCGGTAGAAAGGCAGGGTCGTGACGGTCGCGGGGACGCGTGTGCCCCGCACGTCGATGGTCAGCTCGGTGCCCGGGGCGTCGAGTCCCGGTGAGACGTACGCCATGGCGATCGGATGCCCGAGAGTCGGGCTGAGCGCGCCGCTCGTGACCTCGCCGACGCGCTCGTCGCCGTGGTGGACGGCATAGCCGGCGCGCCCGGCACGGCGCCCGGCGCCGGCGAGCCCGACGAGCACCGGCGCGTCGTGCCCTGGGCCCGCCGCGCACGCGGCCTTGCCGACAAACGC
>NZ_JBDIAB010000257.1:0-3579 GCF_039812165.1 Microbacterium sp. | reverse complement strand
AGATCCCGGTCGGCCGCTTCGCGCAGCCCGAGGAGGTGGCCGCGCTCATCGCGTTCCTCGCGGGCGACGACGCGGCCATGATCACGGGCAGCAACTATCTGATCGACGGCGGCTTCACCACCGTCTGAACGGCGCGTCCGCCGAGGAGCCCGAACCGGCGCCGGCCTGTCTCACAGGCCGGCGCCGGCTCCCGCGGTGAACCGCGGCCAGGATCTCAGGTGCCGTCGGAGCTCACGCCGGCTCGTCCAGCGCAGCGGTCTGCACGATGAGCACGTCGCAGTCCGCCTCCTTCACGACGTTCGCCGGCACCGACCCGAGCAGCTGGCCGTCGGCGGCACCGAGTCCGCGGTTGCCCACCACGATGAGGCTGCCGGTGCCGCCCCTCGCTGTGTCGAGCAGCGCGCGGGACGGGTCGGCAGCGACCGCGCGCTGCTCGACACGTCTGGCCGTGCCCTTGTCCAGCTGAGACAACGACGTCGCGATGGCCTCTCGGGCGGATCGTTCCGCCGTCAGGTCGATGTGACCGGTGTCGACCGATGCGTGATCTCCCTTGTTGTACGCGGAGACGACGATGAGGTGGGCCTCGGACGCCGTGGCCACCTCGGCGGCGCGGTGCACGGCGTACTGCGAGCTCGGCGAGCCGTCCGTTCCGACGACGACCCGTTCATAGACGGTGAGGTGCCTGGTTCCGAGCGGCATCAGCGGCGACTCCTCGTCGGCGGGCGGCGGGTTGACCCACAGCATCGCGAGCGCCCCGATGCCGAACAGCACCCCCGACAGCATCAGGGCGTTGGAGCCGGATCCGCCGAGGAGGTTCTCGAAGATCCACCCGAAGGTGAAGCTCTGGATCAGCATCGGGACGACGATCATCATGTTGACGATGCCGATGTAGACGCCCATCCGCCTCTGCGGCACCATGCTCGCCACCATGATGAACGGGACGCCCATCATGCTCGCCCAGCCGATCCCGAACAGCACCATCGGGATCAGCGCCACGAACTGGTTGGTCGCCTGCGACACCGTGATCATGGCGATGCACATCAGCACGAGGCACGCGGCGTGCAGCCGCTTGGCCCCGAACCTGTTGGCGAGCGGGATGAGGAGCAGGGCGGACGCGACGGTCGCTCCGTTGTACGCCATGCCCATGGCGCCGGTCCATCCCACGGCCTCCTCGAGGTTTCCGTCGAAGACGGTCTCCTTGAGGCTCACGGCGACGAACTGCCAGTAGATCACGATGGCGTACCACTGGAAGAGGTACACGATGCCGAGCTTGTGCATGCCCATCGGCATGCTCTTGGCCGCCGAGGCGACATCGCGGACCATGGCGAACGGGTTCTTCGGCGCGTTGCGGATCTCGGCGAGCTGCTCGTCCGACGGCGGGTGCTCCTTGGTGCGCAGCATCGCGACGAGGACGGAGGCGATCGAGCAGAACGCGCCCGTCCAGAACGCGACGAACACCCAGTACGGCACGCCGTTGTCGGAGGAGCCGGTGATCAGTCGCTGGAAGATGAAGATCATCGCGTTCGCGGCGATGAGGCCGGCCCCGGTGAACATGGACTGGATGAGGAAGCCGCGCGCCAGCTGGTTCTTCGGCAGGACATCGGCGAGCAGGGCCTTGTAGGGCTCCATCGAGGTGTTGTTCGAGATGTCCAGGAGCCACAGCAGCACGACGGCCGCCCAGAGCGCGCCGACGAACGGGAACAGGAAGAGCGTGATCGCGCAGCCGACCGCCCCCAGCAGCAGGTACGGCTTGCGTCGACCCCAGCGATCGCTCCACGTCTTGTCGCTCAACGCTCCGATCATCGGCTGGATCAGCAGGCCCGTCATCGGGCCGGCCAGGTTCAGGATCGGGAGGTCGTGCGGGTTCGCGCCGATCATCTGGAACAGCGGGTTCACCGCCGTCTGCTGCAGGCCGAAGCTGAACTGGATGCCGAAGAAGCCGAAGTTCATGATCAGCATCGCCCCGATGCCGATCGGGGGGCGGGTCTTCAGTGAGCTCGTATCCGAGTCGCCTCCTCCCGCGATCATCGTTCCGGTCTGCATGAGAACCTCCATTGGTATTCGTGCGGTCGTCACGTGACAATCGATGTCACAGATGAAAGTAACTTGCAGTGCACACTCTGGCGCAGGGCGTACGATCCTGTCAAGGAGAATCGGACACCCCGCTTTTCTGGGTCAACGAGGGGGTTGGGGTGGGTGAAACAGGATTGCATAGGCGTGACTCAAGCGTCGTACTACGATGAACGCGTGAACGACCCGGCGGTTCCGGTCGCCCGCGTGACCCTCGCTGACGTGGCGACGCGGGCGGGCGTCTCGACAGCGACGGCCTCCCGCACGTTGCGCGGGGGATCGAAGGTCGCGCCCGACACGCGACAGCGCGTGCTCGAGGCCGCCCGTGACCTCTCCTACGTGACGGTCATGGAGGCGCTCGGCGGAGGGTCGGGTCCTCGGCGGGTCGTCGCCGTGATCGCGCCGTTCGTCCACAGGTGGTTCTTCGGCTCCGTCATGTCCGCGGCGACGGAGTGCTTCCGTGCGAACGGCTACGACGTGCTGCTCTATCACCTCGGCACCGTCGAGGCCCGCGACAGCTTCTTCGCGCGGATGCCGCTCGCGGGCCGCGTCGACGGCATCCTCTCGCTGTCGATGCCGTTGACCGACGAGCACACGCTGTCGCTCCGCTCGCTGGGGCTGCCGCTGGTCAGCCTCGGGCCGGAGATACCCGGGTCGCCGTCGGTCGGCATCGACGACGTGGCTGCGGCTCGTTGCGCCGTCAATCATCTCCTCAATCTCGGGCACGAGCGGATCGCGCTCATCCGCGGCATCCCCGAGGAGGTGGACTTCGACTTCACGCCGTCGGCCCAGCGCCGACTCGGCTACGAGGAGGCGCTCCGCGACGCCGGGGTCGACCTGGACCCGCGGCTCATCGCCTCCGGCGGGCACAGCGTCGACGGCGGCGCCGCCGCGACGGCCGAGCTGCTCGGCGGACCGGTCCGTCCCACGGCGATGTTCGCGGATCAGGGCGAGGTCGCGGCCGGCGCGGTCTGGGCGCTGCGCCGCGTGGGGCTGCGCGTGCCCGAGGACATCTCGGTCGTCGGCGTCGACGACCACGAGATGACCCAGGTGCTGGAGCTCACGACCGTCGCTCAGGATGTCACCGGCCAGGCGGTGACGGCCGCTCGACTGCTGATGCAGATGCTCGACGACGACGGGGAGGCGCCGTCCACGGCTCCGATCATCCTGCCGACGCGGCTGATCCTGCGCAGCTCCACGGCGCCGCCTCCGGTGGTGAGACGCCCCGCGGGCGAGTGAGCTCCGGGCGGCGGCGCGGCTCGAGGCCGACGCATGACCCGCCGAGCCGGCCCGGAGCGCGCCCGGCTCAGGCGACGAGGCGGCCGTCCTCGACCCGGACGACGCGGTCGACGAGGCCGGGGGGCACGTCCACGTGCGAGACGAGCACCACCGTGCGGTCGCCGGCGGCGCCGAGGAGGTCGTGCAGCAGGGCGTCGGATGCCGCGGGGTCGACGCCCGCGGTCGGCTCGTCGAGCACGAGCACCGGGAAGTCCGCCAGCAGCGCGCGGG
>NZ_JBDIAB010000256.1:0-3585 GCF_039812165.1 Microbacterium sp. | reverse complement strand
GCCGTACGCCGTTTCGGCGTTCTTCGCTGGCGGGGGCCGGCGGGCGCGCATCGTCCGCATCGTGCACGGCTACGGCGGCGATGCCGACGGCGGAGGGCGTGCGACGGGCGTGATGATCGGGCTGCGGACGGATGCCGGAGCCGCCGTCCGCCTGTACGCCCGCGACGAGGGCCGATGGGGCGACGGGCTCCGCGCCGTGCTGCGCTTCGACACGCGTCCGGTCGCCCTCCTTCCCGGGTCCACGTCCGCTCGGCTCGTGGTGGATCGCGGCGAGTGGGTGCCCGTCGGGTCGCTCCTGCGCCTCGGCCTCGGCGGCGGGTCGCAGTTCGTGTACGTCGACGACTCGCGCGAGCTGCGGCATCCGCTCGGCACCGTCGTCGACCGCGCGCTCGAACTCGCGACCCCCGTGCCGGCCGTCGCCGTCGCCGCCGAGGTCGTCACCGCGCGGCTCGAGGTCGTCGACGTCGACCGTGCCATCCCGCGCCGCGAGGAGCTCACCGGCCTCGGGCTCCGCGCCGATCATCCGCGGTGGCTCGCGAGAGCGGTCGCGACCGAGTCGGCGCTGGTGTGGCCGGATGCCTCGTGGGCCGCCAGCACCGTGCGCACGGCCGGCCTCGCGCTCACACCGATCGCGCTCGCCGCCCCGGTCGACCCCGAGGATCCCGACCGCGACCTCATGTTCCCCGGCACCGAGCGCGTGGATCACATGACCGGGGGCGCCGACCGCTGGGCGGACATCGTCGTCGGAGACTTCTTCGACCCGCGCTGGGTGCTCGGCGACGAGCTGCCCGGTGACGGGATCGACGCGCTCGCGGACGACGCCGAGGTGGGCATCGTGCTGGCGCCCGACCTCTACGACCCGTCGCCGCTGCCGCCCGCGGACGAGGTGGACGACGTGCCGACGCTGTGCGGCCCGGAGTTCCAGGTTGCCCTCGACGAGCCCGCCGCGGTGCCCCGCCCGCCGGTCGCACCGCAGCTCGAGGGTCTACGCCGCGATCCGCTGGAGTCGGGCGACTACGCGGCGATCGTCGCCGCACAGCGACGCCTCGTGGACTGGGCCGACGCGCGCCGCGACGTGACGGTGCTGCTCGACGTGCCGCCCGGCCTGTCGCGACCGCGCATGCTGGCGTGGCGCAACGAGTTCGACAGCGCATTCGCCGCCGCCTACCATCCGTGGCTGGACGTCGCAGCCCCGGACGACCGGCGGGACGCGCTGGTCCGGGTCAACCCGTCGGCGTTCGCCGCCGCGATCCTCGCGGCGCGCGAGGTGCGGTTCGGCGTGCAGCACGGTCCCGCGAACGAACTCGCCGCGGGCGCGGTGCGCGTCGCCGACGACGTGGCGCCCGCCGTGCACGACGCCCTGCATCTCGCCGGCATCGACGTGTTCCTCGCCGAACGCGACGGCATCCGCCTGACCGGCGCCCGCACGCTGTCCCGGCAGGCCGAGCTCCGCCAGCTGAGCGTCGCGCGGCTGATGACCGTGCTGCGCCTCACCCTCGAGCGCGAGATGACCTGGGCGGTCTTCGAGCCGAGCGATCCCGAGCTCTGGGCCGAGGTGGAGCGGCTCGTGCACGATCTGCTGTCGCGCTTCTACCAGGCGGGCGCGTTCGCGGGGGCGACGACGAAAGAGGCCTTCTTCGTGCGGTGCGACCGCACGACCATGACCGCCCACGACCTCGACAACGGCCGGCTCGTGTGCCTCGTGGGGGTCGCGCCCGTCGAGCCGGTGGAGTACCTCGTGATCGAGATCGCGCTCACGAGCGACACGCTGCGCGTCGCGATGGCGTGACGCGGATCAGCGCGCGCCGAGGCGCCGCAGCGCCTCGACCGCGCGCTCCGAGCCGTTCGCCTCGAGTCCGCGCACGACGGCGGCGCGGAGTCCCTCGCCCCCGCGGCCGTGCGCCTCGACGAGCGCCGGGATCGCGTCGTCGCCGCCGATCGCACCCAGCAGCACCGCCGCCGGCTGAGCCGAGGGCGATGCGAGGGCCGCGACGAGGGCGGGCACCGCGGCTTCCGGATGCCCCGCCAGCCAGTCCTCGGCGGACTGCACCTCGGCGAGGTGCGTCGAGCGCAGCAGTTCGACGGCGTAGCCCGCCGTGTCGCGGCCGGGGGGTGTCCAGCGGTCGAGGTCGATGGGTTCGCTCACTTCTTCAGCACCTTCCCGAAATGCTTCTCGACGATCTTGACGAACAGCGACAGCGCGGCTGCGGACACACGCGGGTCGACCCGGAACCGCTCGAAGAGGCCCTGCACGATCGCCGTGCCCGTCGCGGGGGTGAACTTGAGCTTGACGAGACCGATCTTGTTGTCGATGTTGGACTCCGGGTCGATCGCGCTGATGAGCCCCTTCTGCTGATCGGAGGCGGACAGCGGCCGATCGAACGGCACCTCGCGCAGGGCTGCGTAGATCTCGGTGCCGATGTAGCCGAAGGAGTTCACCTCCTCCTCGGTGTCCCACGGCGATCCGAGCGAGGGCTCGGCCTTGTGCGCTTCGGCGTAGATGATCGCCTCGGAGCTCTTGAACCGGTCGCCGAAGCCCGGATGCCCGGCGATCTCGTGCACGACCGTGCGGACCACGTAGTCGGGGTTGGACTCCGCCGTCTCGACGAACATCATGCCGAAGCTGATCGGGTCGCCCGCGAACGCGTAGACGTTCGACCCCGCCTGCGCGACCTCCTCCGGCGCCCACTTCAGGTTGGCGGCCGTGATCTTGAGCTGCGGCGCGACCTTGGCGCAGCCGGCCACGACCTTCGCGATGACTGCGGCGGCGCGTGCGTTCCACGCCTGCTGGGCGGCGCTGCCCTTTCCGAGATCGTTCCACGCGTTCTTGGCGGCCGCCGTGACCGGGCTCGACTTCTTGGTCTCCTTCTCGTGGGCCTTCGCGACGTCGCCGGCACCGACCGCCTTGGGCGGCGCCACGCCCTTCTTGAGCGCTTCCGCCTGGGCGTCGGCGAGCGCCTGCGTCTCGGCCTGCTTCTTCATCTCGGCGCCCTCGATCGCCCCGAGCTGCGCGAGGGTCTTGCCCGCCGTCGCCTCGACAGCGAGTCGCTGCACGCGCTCCTGCATGTCCGAGACGAGCGCCCGTCGCCGTTCGAGCTGAGCCGGGTCGACGCCGTCGAGCAGACGACGGATGCCGCTGCCCGAGTCCCCCACCTGGTGGAACTCCGTGACGATGCGATCGCGGTCGGCGGGTCCGAGGCCCTCGTATGCGTCGAGGACCGCGGATGCCTCGCCCGCCGAGAGCGGGCGCCCTGATCGGAGGACGGCGAACGCGTCCTTCGCCTTCGCCGACCCGCCGCAGAAGCCCAGCGCGAGCGGCGCCGCGCGCGACACGTGGGGCGCCGCCACGCCGTGCTCGCCGAACTGCGCCGTGTGGACCAGTTCGTGCACGAGCACCTGACGGCCGAAGCGCGTGCCGCCGAGCCGGCCGGCGAGGCCCGTGTACACGGTGTCGCCGGATGCCGCGGCGATGCGTCCGTCGGCTCCTGCGATTCTGCGCGGGTCGGTGCGCGTGTCCAGTCGCACGTGCGACAGGTCGGCGCCCGTCCACCGTTCCACGGGCTCCCGCAGGGACGCGGGGACGGC
>NZ_JBDIAB010000255.1:0-3585 GCF_039812165.1 Microbacterium sp. | reverse complement strand
GAGCGCGCCGGAGGCGGCGAGCGCCGCGGCGGTGCGCGCGGTCGTGGTGACGCGAGCGATCGGCACGGCGGTGAAGGGGGCGACGGCGACGTCGGCCCCGCGGGCCGACCCCTGCGCGACGGCGCTCGTGTCGTCGGTCGCCTGCGCGGTGATCGCGACGGCGCCGGCGCCCGTGACCGCGGCGCCGAGCTCGGCGATCGTGTCGTGGTCGACGCTCGCGAGGGCGAACGCGGCGCCGATGCCGGTCGTCGGGGTGCCGACGCCCTCGTCGGCCAGCAGCGCGCGGGTCGTGGTGACCGCGGCCGAGGAGGCGCCGATCGTGAGGTCGGGGGCTGCTCCGGAGAGGACCGCGGAGGCTCCGCTGGCGAGGCTCGCGACCGTGCGGAGGACGATCACCGAGACGGCGACGGAGCCGGCGACGCTGAGGTCGCCTCCGCTTCCCGCGCCGCCCGTGGCGGTGGTCGAGAAGCGGTGGGTGCCGTCGGGGGCCTGCGACGCGTTCTGCGGGGCCGTCCCGGCGGTGAGCCGAAGGGATTCGGCGGTGATGACGGTGGAGGGGCCGACCTCCGCGCGGATGGACGCATCCGCGATCGTGATCGCCACGGCCGCTGCGATCGTGGTGCCGCTCGGGGGTCCACGGCTCGCCGGTCCCCCGGTCGCGGTCGACGTGGCGGCGACGTTGCCGAGCGCGTCGAAGGCGACCGCCTGCGCGGTGAGCGAGACGCCCGAGACCGCGACGGCCACATCGGTGTGCTGGACCGTGAGCGCCAGCGCGGCGGCGACCGTGACGACGCCCTGCGGCGTGCTGGGCGGTGCCGGATCGTCGCCGGGCCCGGTGCCGCCGGTGCCGTCGGGTGCGGCGCCGCTCGCCGGGGCGAGCCCGTCGCCGTAGGCGCGGGCGCCCGACGTGTGCGCCTGCGGGGTGGGCTGGTCGCCGTCGCCCGGGGCGCCGGTGGCGGAGCTCGTCGCGCTCGTGTCGGCGGAGACCGCGCCGGTCGCGGTCAGCGTGATGCTCCCGGCCGCGGTGACGTCGCGGGCGAGCTCGGCGCGCACGACGTGGTCGGCGAACGTGAGCGCGAGGACGATGCCGACCGCGGCGGCGGACTCGGCATCCGCGTTGCCGGCGGCGGTCGTCGTGACCGGCGAACGCTGGTCGACCGTGCCGGTGTACGCGCCGGCCAGCACGAGGGCGGGGCCGGTGCCCAGGCGTGCGAGCGTCACGACGTTCGCGATCGCGAGGGCGAGGACCGTCGCAATCGCCACGTCGGCGGCGGCGACGCCGCCGCGCGCCTCGGTCGTGACCGGAGAGACCGTGTGCGCGGTGAGGGCGAGGTCGCGGATGCCGGTGAGCACGGCGCCGTCGCCGACGGCCGCGGCGGCCGTGTCGTTGACGATGTTCACCGCGACGGTCGCGCCGATGCCGGTCGTGGCGCCGGCCTGCTCGCCGGGGAGCGCCCGTGCGACGTTCGCGGACTCGCTGCGCGCCGCGAGCACGACATCGGTCGCGGCTCCGGCGATCGTCGCTCCCGCGTCGACCGCGGCGCGCGTGACGAGCGACGCGATGTTGAGGGCGAGCGCGCCGGCTGCGCCGACGAGCGAGGCGCCGCCGGCCCCGGAGGTCGCGGCCGCTCGGTACTCGTCGGTGTCGCCCGGCATCCGCGGGGCGGCCGTGGCCGACGCCGCGACGCGTCCGGCGGCGATGGCGACCGAGCCGATCGTGGCGCTCGTGACCGCGCGCACGAGGTTGACGGCGACGGCGACCCCGACACCGGCGGAGGATCCGCCGACCGCGCTGCCGTCGGCCGCGGCCGACGCGGAGCCCGACGAGATCGCGTCGACGGTCGCGCCGGTGCCGCCGGCGCTCACCGCGAGCGGGGTGGCGGAGCCGATCGCGGCGACCGTCTCCTGGTCGAGGTTCGAGAAGGCCAGGGCGCCGGCGACGCCGATCGTGCCGTCCGGGGTCGAGGCGTAGCCCTCGGGCCGCTCGGGGGTCGCGGTGGTGTCGCTCGGGCTCGTGCCGTTCGCGGTGGCGCCGCCCGGGCTCGCGGTCGCGGTGGTGGTCAGCGCGTGCGTCGAGTCGGCCAGGAGCGAGAGCGCGCCGCCGGCGACGATGCCGAGCACCGAGGTCGTGTCGATCGTGGCCGAGGTGCGGGTCGTGGCCGACGTGGTCGCGATGCCGGCGCCGGCGGTCGCGGCCGAGGCGTCGGCGGCGGTGTGCACGGTCGTCGACGTCTTGGCGCTCAGCGACAGGTCGCCGCCCGCGGCGACCGACGCCTGGTCGGTGATCGAGGTGCGCGCGATCGTCTGTGCGACCGCGTGCGCGACGGCGGCGTCGAGCGCGGCGTCCGCGTCGGTCGCCGCTCCCGTCGAGGTCGTGTCGAGCACGACCGTGGCGGAGCTGGCGAGGTCGACGGCGCCGGTCGCGACGATGCGGCTCGTGCCGCCGACGACGACGGATGCCGTGGCCTCGCCCGTCCCGGTCGCGACACCGCTCGTCGCGGAAGGCGCGGACGTGTGCGCGGCGGTCGCCGTGAGACTCACCGTGTCGCCGATGAGCGTCGTGTCGACGAGCTCGATCGAGGCGTCGGCGGGCGTCGCGTCGGTCGACGTGCTCGTGGCGGTGATCGTGATGTCGCCGCCTTCGAGCACCGTCCCTGCGGCCGTGACGATCCGCGTCGCCTCGAAGCGGAAGTCCACTCCGAGGAACGAGATCAGCCCGGAGATGCGGATGATCGCGCCGATGCCGGTGGTCAGGATCGTGAACGAGACGCTCGGCCGCACCGAGTGCGACTCGAAGAAGTCGCCGAGGCTCTTCACGAGCAGGTAGCCGGGGTTCGCGGCATCCGGGCTCACGTCGATCGTGTCGCCGTCGGTCGCGTCGCTGAAGGTGAAGTCGGTCGTGTCGACGGGGGCCACGGGCTCGAGGCCCTCGTAGGCGATGAGCCGTCCGCCGGCGACGATCGTGCCCGACTGCGGACCGGTGGGCCGCGAGGTCACCGCCCCCTGGTCGCCGTCGAACCCGAGCGTGTCGTAGCCGCCGGCGCCGCCGTCGACGAGGTCGATCGAGCCGCTCGACGAGACGATGAACGTGTCGTCGCCGCCGGCCGCGCCGATCAGGGCGCTGAACCCGCGGAACGCCTGCGCTCCCGCGACGCCGCTGCCGGCGCCGGTGACGCGCCACGTGGTGTCGGCCGAGGGACCGGCGAGGACGCCGGTGCCGTCGGCGACCAGCTCGCCCACACCCGAGAACGCGACGCCGGCGACGGAGCCGCCGCCGGCGCCGTCGGTGGACCAGACGAGGCCCGAACCGCCGACGGCCAGCGAGCCGGCGGCGGTGACGGTGATCGGGACGCCGGCGTATGCCGGCAGCGTCACGCGGCCGCCCGCGGAGATCACGAGGCCCGTGACGGATGCCGCGGCGCGGCGCGTCTCGACCCCGTCGACGATCGCGACGACGTCGCCGCCGTCGAAGCGGACGATGACGTCGCCGGCCGCGGAGATCGACCACACGGCGGGCGCGTCCGTCGTGGGCGCGGCGGCGGGCTCCGGCGCCGGAGCGGGATCGGCGGCCGGCGCGGTCGTCGC
>NZ_JBDIAB010000254.1:0-3589 GCF_039812165.1 Microbacterium sp. | reverse complement strand
CGTCAGCGATCGCGGCCCGCGACGCGGAACACCAGATGGAGCACGCCCTCGCCCTGGATGACGACGTGCGGGTCGTCGAGCTTCTGCAGTCCCGCCACCGCGCCGAAGTACCGGCGCCCGGATCCGAAGACGACGGGCACGACGTCCATGGCGACCTCGTCCACGAAGCCGGCGGCGAGGAGCTGTGCGCCGACGTCGCCGGCGTTCACGCTGACGACCCGATCGCCGGCGAGCTCGCGCGCGACCGCGATCGCCTCGGCGACGTCGCCGACGAAACGATACGGCGCATCGGGATGCCAGCCCTCGGGCTTCGGCCGGTGCGACACCACGACGACGTGGTCGCCGACGGGCGGATGCCCCTCCCAGCCGTTCATGAGGTCGAACAGGCGGCGCCCGATCACGAGGCAGCCGATCGACTCCCACACCGACCGGACGTACTCGGCGGATGCACGGGACATCCGGAACCCTCCGTCGCCCAGCGGGACGTCGCCGCCGAAGTACCAGTCGTGGAGCGGACCGACGTCGTCACGGTCGTCGGCGATGAAGCCGTCGAGCGACACGACGTCGTGCATGATCACGGTTCCCATGGGTTCCTCCCTGGTGGGGTGTGCTCCGATCCTGCGCTCTCCCGGCATCCGCCGTCTTGGAGAAAATCACTCCACCGGCATCGGGCCCAGGTCGAGCGGGAACCCGGCTTCGCGCGGCATCCGCCGCCTGAGCGCCAGATAGTCGCTCGGGGTGAGCCCGGTGAACCCGCGGAAGTCGTTGATCAGGTGCGGCTGGTCGAAGTAGCCGACCTCGCGCGCGAGGTCGGCCCACCGGACCGGCCGCGTGGCGTCGATCGAGAGCATCAGGTGGGCGAACCGGTAGATCCGCGCCAGCCGCTTGGGCCCGACGCCCACCTGCGCTGCGTAGGTCGCGGCGAGCCGGTTGCCGCTGACGCCCGCCCGGTCGGCGAGGTGCGCGACCGACGCCGAGCCCCACGACCTCTCCAGGTCGGCGGCCGTGCGATGGACCAGCTCCAGTCCGCGGGAGGACGGCGGTCCGAGTCGCGACCGGAGCCACGCCGCCAGGAGCCGCGGCATCGCCTCGGCGGACGCGGCCGCCGCGAGGTCGTCCCGCAGCCGATCGATCGCCGGGCCCCACACGGCGTCCGCCGGCACCCATCGGTCGCGCAGCTCGCCGGGCGGGAGCGGTGCGAACGGCGCCAGACCCCACGGCTTGAAGTGCACCCCGGCGACCCGCACGCCGCTGCCGTACTCGATCGTGAACCGCCGCGTCCACAGGCCCGTCGCCCAGGCGCCCTCGAGCACGAGAGGCGGCGCCGCGGCATCGGAGTCGCGGAGGACGACGGGATCGCCGAGGTTCACGAGGAGGTGCGCGGACGGCATCGGCGGGACGTTCAGACGCCGGCGCGCGCCCGGGGCGCCGGAGAGCACGTAGACGTCGTCGACGAAGAGGTCGAGCGGCGGACCCGGTCTCTCCCCTGCATACGTCATGACGCCGGTCACGTTCCGACCCTACGTCCGCCGATCGTCCGCTCGTACGGAGCGGATGTCGTGCGCGTATCGAAAGCCCTTACGGAGCCGCAACACGCCGCCGCCTCGACTGGTGGCATGAGCAGCACAGCAGCCGGACCGGGATCCCGACTGAGAGCACGGCGGACGCTCGCCGGCGCCGCCGTCGGCACGGCAGCCCTCACCGTAGCCGTCGCCATCGGCATCCTGAGCGCCCAGCCGGGCTCGTCGGCGGCGCCGCCTATCGGCGGCGTCGCGCGCGACGACCGACCCGGCGCGACGACGGACGACGGCGTGGCGAGCGAGGCGGACGGCATCCTTCCCGACGGCGCGACCGTGTTCGACGGGCAGTACGCCGGCATCGCGGACCTCGACTCGGAGCTGCTCGCGGCTCTGCACGCCGCGGCGACGGACGCCGCCGAGGACGGCGTCACGCTCCACGTCAACAGCGGCTGGCGCTCCGCCGGGTATCAGGACCAGCTCCTTCGCGACGCCGTCGCCGAGCACGGCTCGGAGGCGGAGGCAGCGCGCTGGGTCGCCACCGCCGACACGTCCCCGCACGTGCACGGCGACGCCGTCGACATCGCGCCCTACGACGCGACGGCGTGGCTGTCCGAGCACGGCGCCGCGTACGGGCTGTGCCGGATCTACGAGAACGAGCCGTGGCACTACGAGCTGCGTCCGGATGCCGTCGACTCCGGGTGCCCGCGCATGTATCCCGACCCGACGTACGATCCGCGCATGCAGCAGTGAGCTCCGCCTGCGCCGATCCTCGAGCGATCCGGCAGCTCACTCCTCCCGCGGCGCGCCCCCGTCATGCGCTCCGCGTGCCGCCGCGCCGCCGACCAGTCCGTGCTCGTAGGCGGCGATCACGAGCTGCGCGCGGTCGCGGGCGTGGAGCTTGGACAGGAGGCTCCCGATGTGCGTCTTCGCGGTGCCGATCGAGATGTGCAGCGCCTCGGTGATCTCGTGGTTCGACAGCCCGCGGCCGACCAGCACGAGCACCTCGGTCTCGCGGTGGGTCAGCCCTCGCGGAGGTCGCGCCCGACGCGGCTGCGGCCGGTCGAGGTAGTGGGCGACGAGACGCGTGAGGATGCTCGGGGCGAACAGCGACTCCCCCGCGTGCGTGCGGCGGACGGCGTCGAGCAGCTGCTCGGGCTCGGCGTCCTTCAGGAGGAACCCGCTGGCGCCCGCCCGCAACGCGGAATGGACGTACTCGTCCAGCTCGAACATGCTGAGCACGAGCACGCGCGTGCCGGCGAGCGTCGGGTCGGCTCCGATGCGGCGGGTGGCGTGGATGCCGTCTCCTCCCGGCATCCGGACGTCCATCAGGACGATGTCGGGTCGCAGCTCGTGCGCCCGTGCGACGGCCGTCTCGCCCGTGCCGGCCTCGCCCGCCACGGCGAGGTCCGGCTCGCCGTCGACGATGAGGCGCAGGCTGTGGCGGATGAGCGGCTGGTCGTCGACGACGAGCACGCGGATCTGCGCCGTCATCGCTCCCCCGGCATCCGGGCGACGAGGCGGAAGCCGCGACCGGCGGCGCCGGCGTCCAGCTCGCCGCCGAGGGCCTCGACCCGCTCGCGGAGGCCGACGAGACCCGCGCCGGCACCGCGGTGGGGCTGCCAGCCGGGAGTCGGACCGTCGTCGTCGACGGCGACGACGATCGTCGACCCCTCGCGACGCACGCCGACGCGCGCACGGCAGGGGCCCGCGTGCCGGGCCGTGTTGGCGAGCGCCTCGCGCACGACGGTGCAGACGGTCAGCTGGACGCTCGCCGGCACCTCGCCGAGCTCGCCGGGCTCGAGGGTCGCGTCGACACCGGCGGTTCGCGCGGCGGCCAGGATGCCCGGCAGATCGTCGAGCGTCTCCGCCGGACGCAACGGCGCGTCCTCGCCCGGGGCGCGCAGCACGGCGAGCATGCGACGGAGCTCCGCCGTGGCATCCCGCCCCGCCCGTTCGATGTCGGCGAGCGCGGTCGCGCGCTCGACGTCGCCGTCCGGTCCGGCGACGCGACGCGCGGCGGCGGCGCGCACGGTGATGAGGCCGAGTCCGTGCGAGGCGAGATCGTGCAG
>NZ_JBDIAB010000253.1:0-3605 GCF_039812165.1 Microbacterium sp. | reverse complement strand
CGATGCGTGACCCGATGTGCGCCTCAGGGAAGCGTGCCACGGACCTCCGACAGCAGCCCGCGCTCCATCGCGAGGGTCACCGCGCGCGTGCGGTCGGCGACGCCGAGCTTGTCGAAGACCTTGAGCAGGTGCGTCTTGACGGTGGACTCGCCGATGCCGAGCGCGGCCGCGATCTGCTTGTTGCTGCGCCCGGCCGCCACGAGGCGCAGGACCTGCGTCTCGCGCTCGGTGAGGGTCGGATCGGGGCCGGGATGCCGCATCCGCTCGACGAGGCGGATCGCCACCTGCGGCGACAGCGCGGACTGCCCCGCCGCGACCGAGCGGATGCCGGCGACGATCTCGTCGCGCGGTGCCGCCTTGATGAGGTAGCCGCTCGCGCCGGCCTCGATCGCGGCGAGGATCTGGTCGTCGGACTCGTAGGTCGTGAGGATGAGGACGCGGGGCACGGGCTCGCCCGCCTCTCCCCCGCAGATGCGGGCGGTGGCGGCGACGCCGTCGACCCGCGGCATCCGCAGGTCCATGAGCACCACGTCCGGGTGCGTCGCCGCGACGAGCCGCACCGCCTCGTCGCCGTCGGCGGCCTCGCCCACGACCTCGAAGCCGTGCTCGTCGGAGAGGAGTCCGGAAAGCCCCGCGCGCACGATCGGGTGGTCGTCGGCCAGCACGAGGCGGATCACGTCGTCACCCGCTCGGCGGCGGGAAGCCGCACCCGCAGGGTCGTGCCCGACGCCCCCGAGTCGATGTCGAGGCGGCCCTGCGCGAGCGCCACGCGCTCGCGCATGCCCTCGAGCCCGAAGCCCGGGTGGACGGCATCCGGGTCGAACCCGTGCCCGTCGTCGACGACCGAGAGGTCGACGGCGCCGGCGCCGTCGACCTCGACCCGCACGTCGACGCGCGCAGCGTGCGCGTGCTTGCGGACGTTGGCGAGGGCCTCCTGCAGGCACCGCAGCACGACGACCTGCGCCTCGCGGTCGAGCACGTGCTCCTCGCCGACGCGAGCCACCCGGATGCGGAGCCCCGTCTCGGCGCGGAACCGCTCGGCGAGCCGCTCGACCGCCGCCCCGAGCAGCGGCTCGGCGGGCACCGCCGCCGTCCGTGCGACGAGCGCGCGGGCCTCGGCGAGCGCCTCGCGCGCCACCGACTCGACCGTGGCGATCGTCTGCGCGGCCCCGTCGACCCGGCCCTCCCGCGACTGCCGGCCGGCCCGCTCGGCGAGGATCACGAGCCCCGCGAGGGTCTGCGCGAGCGTGTCGTGGATGTCGCGCGCGAGACGCTCGCGCTCCTGCGCGGCGCCCCGGTCGCGGCTCAGCACCTCCAGCTGCGACTGGGTCGCGCGCAGCTGCGCGACGAGCTGCGCGTTCTGCTCACGCTGCTCGACGATGCCCGAGATCCACAGGCCCAGCGCGACCGCGAACGCGAACGACAGCGCGGCGGTGATCGCCCCCGACACCCAGCCGGCCACGCCCAGTCCGAACCCGACCATCACGGCCGTCGCCAGCAGCAGCGACATCGCGATCGCGGTCCGCCGCGTGGGCGACAGCATCCACACGAGCGGGAACGCGATCGTCTGCAGCGTCGCGAGCATCGGCTCGGCCGCCGCCCCGACGCCGACGGCGACGATCGCGGACGGCATGAACGCCGCCGCGCGCCACGTCTCGGTGCCGGCGGCCAGGTCCGGCCGCCCCAACAGGACGTAGGCGAGCAGGAACACGACGAGCGCGGCGAGAGCGAGCCCGAGGCGCAGGGGGCCGGACTCGTCGCGGCCCGCCAGCACGATGACCGCCATCGTCGCGACGACCGCGGCGATGGCGGCATCCCACCAGCGTGGATTCTCCATGCTCATCGCTCCCGCGTTCAGGCTACGCGTCGCGCCGTGTCCAGCGGAACGTCACGCGCGCCAGGACGAGCCCGACGACGAGCCAGATGCCGAGCGCGATGGCCGCGCCGCCGAGGTTCCAGACCTCGCCCTGCTCGAGCACGCGGTAGGCGTCGGGCAGGAAGACCGCGCGCATGCCGAGCGCCATCCAGGCGAGCGGGAAGACGGATGCCACGTTCTGGAGCCATTCCGGAAGGAGCATGAATGCGAGGTACACGCCCGAGATGAACTGCAGCACGAGCACGATCGGGATGACGACGGCCGTCGCGCTGCGTCCCGAGCGCGGCAGCGCCGACAGCGCGATGCCGAGGAGGGAGGAGGTCGCCAGGCCCAGCACGAACACCCACGCGAACGTCAGCCAGCTCTCCGCGGAGGTCGGCAGCTCGACGTCGAAGGCGAGCGCGGCGACCGCGATCAGCAGCGCGACCTGGAGTGTTCCGGTCACCGCGACCTGCGCGAAGGTGCCGATGAAGTAGCTCACCGCCGGCAACGGGGTGCCGCCGAGCCGCTTCAGCGTCCCGTCGCTGCGCTCCATCGCGATGTCGACCGCGAGGTTCTGCACGCCCGAGAGCAGAAGCCCCGCCGCGATCATGCCGGGAAGGTAATACTGTCCCGCCGAGACGTGGGGCAGACCCGAGTCGCCGCCGCCGGCGACGTCGGTCCCACCGAAGATCGTGGCGAACAGCGCCAGCATGAACACCGGGAAGAGGAACGTGAAGAACACCTGATCCGGCGAGCGGAAGTAGCCGGTGATCTCGTAGCGGGCACGGTGGGCGCCCAGGGCGATCGCGTTCATGACGCCGCCTCCTCGTACTCCTCGACCAGCGTGAGATAGACGTCCTCCAGCGAGGGCCGGACGATCTCGAGCCCCGACGGCTCGTCGCCGAGCCGGTCGGCGAGGGTCCGCGCGAACGCGAGCGGCTCGGTCGTGCGCTCCTCGCGGCGTCGGCCGGCCTCGATCCAGCGGACGATCGGCACGCGCGCGTCGGGCGGGCCGATCTCATCGACCGGGCCGATCGCGCGCATGCGCCCGCCCGCGATGACGCCGACCCGGTCGGCCAGCTGCGCGGCCTCGTCGAGGTAGTGCGTCGTCAGGAGGATCGTCGTGCCGTCGGCCTTGAGCGCGCGGATGAGGTCCCAGAACTCGCGTCGCGCCTGCGGGTCGAAGCCCGTCGTCGGCTCGTCGAGGAACAGCAGCTCGGGGCGACCGATCACCCCGAGCGCGACGTCGACGCGCCGCTGCTGTCCGCCGCTCAGCTTCGCGATGCGCGTCTTCGCCTGGTCGGCGAGGCCGACCGCGGCGATCACCTCGTCGACGTCGCGCGGCCGCGGGTAGAAGCCCGCGAACTGGCGCACCTGCTCGCGCACCGTGTACGCGCCGCTCTGCCCCGTGGTCTGCAGCACGATCCCCAATCGTGCCTTCCAGTCGAGGCCGCCCGTGCCGGGGTCGGCCCCGAGCACGCGCGCCTCGCCTCCGGTCCGCCGGCGGTATCCCTCCAGGATCTCCACCGTCGTCGACTTGCCCGCTCCGTTCGGGCCCAGCAGCGCGAACGTCTCGCCGCGGGCGATGTCGAAGCTCGCGCCGTCGACCACCGTCCGCGCGCCGTACGTCTTGCGCAGGTCCCGCACTT
Source organism: Microbacterium sp. (assembly GCF_039812165.1). Lineage (GTDB taxonomy): Bacteria > Actinomycetota > Actinomycetes > Actinomycetales > Microbacteriaceae > Microbacterium. Next base: position 98 of record NZ_JBDIAB010000253.1, on the reverse strand, counting down.
CCACCGCTCGTGTGTCCATGCCTCCAGCCTCGCCGCGGGCGGATGCCGTGCCCAGCCGTCGTCCGGCGGGCACGGCATCCCCCATTCGGTGGATGCCA
>NZ_JBDIAB010000252.1:0-3629 GCF_039812165.1 Microbacterium sp. | reverse complement strand
CCCCGGCATCCGGTAACATCGGTACTCGGCCCGCACGGGTCGACGGGCGATTGGCGCAGTTGGTAGCGCGCTTCCTTCACACGGAAGAGGTCATCGGTTCGAGTCCGGTATCGCCCACCACACCGCCTTCAGGACCGCGCGACATCGTACGATGCGGGCCTCCCATCTGGCCTTTCCCCGCCGCTGCGCTGGTGACGACGCCTGCTGTCCGGCGTTACCCTGATCTTGTGCGAGGGGAGGGCGGCGATGGATTCCACAGAGGTGATCTCGGCACGCTCGACGCACGGGCGCACGCCGCTGGACGCGTACCGCGCCACGCGCATGCCGTACCTGGTGCACGGGGTGCTCATGATCGCGCTCGGCGTGGCCGCGGTCGGCCTGGGTGCCGGGATCGTGTCGTTCCTCGACGAGTTCCGCGCGGACGCGCTGAACTCGATCTTCGGTGATCCGGGGCCCGTCCGGCACTTCGTCCTGTTCGACCTGGGCACGTACGCGCTCTTCGCGGTGATCCTCCTGACCCTGGCGGTGACGACGACGGCGCAGTGGGCGACGGGGCGGCAACTGGACTTTCCCGTTCTGGGCACGATCCCGGTGATCCTGGTCGGCGTCGCGATCGGCGTCACGATCTCGGTGCCGTGGATGACCCCGGCCGCCGTGGTCGGTCGCCGCGTCGACACCTCCTTCGGCAGCCCCGACGAGCTCTGGAACGGGTGGGACTGGGCGTGGTATCGCTTCGATCTCTGGGGGCCGATCGTCGCAATCGCGCTGGCCGTCTGCGCGCTGCTCGTCGCCGCGATCGTCCGGATGAGACGCTCCCGCACCCGCCTTGCCCTGCGGCACGTCCTGAGCCACGGGGCGATCGTCCCCGGCATCGTCACCGCGGCCCCGTCGTTCGTCCGAACGCACGACCTGGCCACATCCCCGACGAACACCCGCATGAGAGGAGACCTGGTCGCGCGGTTCACCGACCCCACGGGCACCGTTCGACACGTGGCCCAGGTCAGCGCCTTCCACGTCGGGGACGTTCCCGTTGTGGGTCAGCCCGTCGCGGTCCTGATGGATCCGCAGGCCCCCGCCGACACGAAGCGGGTATGGCTCGCCCCCACCGGAGCCCGCGCGGAACGCGACTTCCGCGCCTGGCGCGTCGACACCTGACGGCGCACGCTCACGTCGCGCGATAGCGCGGAGGCCCTGGCACGGTGCCTTCGTCGCGGCGCTACTGTGACATCGACACATCCATCGAGCGGGGGTGACGATGCGGGTCTTCTTCACCGGCATCCAGGCGTTCGGCGAGGGGAAGGACGCACCTCGCCTCTTCGTCCAGATGTCGAACGTCTTCGGGGAACGACTCGCCGACCGGGACTACGGCGGCGGGCTCGACTGCTGGTTCGTGCTGTTCGTCTTCCAGCGCGACGACGACCCCGACTATCCTCGCGGCAAGGAGCGGATGCTCTACAAGCGCGGCACGGGCGAGCTCGATCTGCGTCTGTTCGCCGACCACGAGGCCTGGCGGAAGGCACGCAGAGACGGCGACACGGCGGAGCAGTGTCGCCTCCTCTACGACGTCGCGCGCCGCTCGTTCGACATCATGCGCGCCAAGCGGATCGCGGACTTCGACGTCGACGCCTTCGAGCACGACGTCGAGGCCGTGGCCGCCGAGCACGGATGGACGCGGTGACGGCACCGACGCACGTCGTCGCGGATCTGGCACGGTCGGCGGTCGCGCCCGCGGCCTCGACGGCGGCCGGGCGCCCCTCGACGGAGTCCGCCGTTTCCGCGATGGACGCGCGGGAGACGGTGTGCCCGCCCTGCGGTCATCGCCCGAACGTGGCGGTGAGCCCGGCCGCGACGATGTCGAGCTGCCGCTCGAACCGCGCGTCGTCGGTCTCGCGCACGTGGCCGGCGGCGCGTGCGAGCGGTGTCCGGTCGCCGATCGCGGCGTCGCGCTCCTCGATCGCGTAGCGCGCGGGGTCGGCCATGGCCGACTGAGCCCGTTCCTGCTCCTCGATGACGAAGCCCACGACGAACGCGGTCACCAGCTCCGCAGCGGCGACGACGTCGGCCAGCGTCAGGCCGTCGGTCGTCCAGCGCGCGAGCCACGGCTCCTGCGCGCGCAGCACCTCGGGATCGGTCAGGCGCGTGCCGCTGAAGGTCCGCGCCCCGTCGCGATGCAGCAGATACTCGCGACGGAGGATGCGGGCGTAGGCCAGCATCCCGTCGCGCCAGTGCCAGGACGGCTCGGCGTCGAATCGCCGCTGCACGCGGCGCTGGATCTCGGTGCCCATCTCGTCGAGGAGCTCTTGCTTGCTCCGCACGTGCCAGTACAGCGCCGGCGCCTGCACGCCGAGACGCCGCGCGACCGCCCGCACGGTGACGGCATCCGCCCCGCCCTCGTCGAGCACGTCGAGCGCAGCCTCGACGATGCGCTGTCGCGTGATCCCCTTCGCCACGCTTGACAGCTTAACAACGTTAAGCAAGCATGATTGTATTGAACAAAGTTAAGGAGCTTCTCATGCGTGCAGCGATCATCACCGCGCCGGATGCCGTTCCCCTCTGCGGCGACTTCCCCGAACCCGAGCCGGTGCCCGGTCGCCGACCGCTCTCGCTGGTCGGCGCCGGCATGCACCAGGTCGTCCGCTCCGTCGCGACCGGTCGGCACTACGGCAGCACCGGCGACTACCCGCTCGTGCCGGGGGTCGACGCCGTGGCGCGTCGGGACGACGGGGCGCTCGTGTACACGGGGTTCACCCGCGCGCCCTGGGGCACGATGGCCGAGCGTCTCGCGACCGCGTTCGAGGTGCCGCTGCCCGGCGCGGCCGACCCGCTGGCGGTCGCGGCCGGGATGAACCCGGGCATGTCCGGCTACCTCCCGCTGAGGCGGCACCGCGAACGCCACGGCACGCTGGGCACCGTGCTCGTGCTCGGCGCGACCGGCATAGCGGGCCGCCTGGCGGTGCAGAGCGCCCTGGCGCTGGACGCCGCGCACGTGATCGCGGCCGGCCGCGACGCCGAGGCGCTCGCCGCCCTGCGCGCGCTCGGTGCGGAGGCCGTCTCGATCGCCGACTCGTCCGCACCGCTCGCCGACGCCGTGCGGGCCGCGACGCCGTCGCTCGTGCTCGACTACGTCTGGGGCGCGGCCGCCGAGGCCGCATTCGCGGCACTCGGCCGCCGCGGTCTCGACGCGGACGACGCCGACATCTCCTACGTCCAGATCGGGAGCGTGGGCGGCCCGGACGCCGCGATGCCGTCGAGCCTGCTGCGCGCACGGCGCATCACGGTCAGCGGCAGCGGCTCCGGCTCCGTCGAGCCCGACCGGCTGCTCGCCCAGCTCCCCGGGCTGATGGCGCTCATCGCCGACGGCACCCTCGACGTCCCGTACACGGCGTATCCGCTCGAGCGTATCGCCGACGCATGGACGCACACGGGCCGCACACGGGCCGTCGTCGTGCCCTGACCCGCTCGCGGCCGGGGCACGACGCGCTTCGGCACAGAGCCCCGCCGAGCGACGTCAGCGCTCGCCGACCGCCCAGCCGTAGCGCTTCTGCAAGACCCGCGCCACGCGGCTGAAGCGGTCGAGGTCGAGCGCCGACGCCTCGCGCCGCATGCCGCGCACGTGCACGCTGTAGAGC
>NZ_JBDIAB010000251.1:0-3640 GCF_039812165.1 Microbacterium sp. | reverse complement strand
GCCGCGGGCGCGAGCACGCCCGCGGACGCGCCGAGGGCGAGCGCGCCGAGCGCGACGCGCATCGGCGGTTCCTCGCGCGCCTCGACCACGAGCTCAAGAACCCGGTGACGGCGATCCGCACGGCGCTCGCGGCCGAGCCCGGCGCCGACGCGTCGCCGAACCTGCGCGTGGCGGCGGGGCAGGCCGACCGGCTCGCCTCGCTCGTGGGCGAGCTGCGCGCGCTGTCGTCGCTCGAGACCCGGGCGCTCGACCGCGAGAGCGTCGACCTCGCCGCGATCGTGCGCGAGGAGGCGGATGCCGTGACCGACGAGCTCGCCGCCCGCGGCATCCGTCGCGACATCGGGGTCGTGCTGCCGACCGCCCCGTGGCCGCTGCCGCGTGTGGCCGGCGACCCCGACCTGTTGGCCGTCGCGATCAGGAACCTGATGGTGAACGCGGCGAAGTACTCCGACGACGGCGCGCGCATCGAGCTGCGGGGCGGCGAGGACGACGGCTTCGTCGTGATCGACGTGGCCGACACCGGCTGGGGCATCCCGCCCGAGGAGCTGGCGCACGTGTGGGAGGAGCTGTGGCGCGGCGGCGACGCCCGCCGCGTCGAGGGGTCGGGGCTCGGCCTCTCGCTCGTGCGGATCGTCGCGCAGCGGCACGGCGGCGACGTCTCGATCCGCTCGCAGCCCGGCCGCGGCACGAGCGTGCGCGTCCGCATCCCCGTCGCCGCGACGCCGTCCTGACGTCGAGCGGCCCCGGTGTTCCCGCGCTCGTGCCGACGCCCGTCCCGGGGTCTTCCGGCAAGGCGGCGCCGGGGTGCAGTCCGCTCGACAAGGGGCGACATCACGCGGGAGGCGCGTCGACCTGTTTGCCGAGACGGCCGCGGCCGGCGCGATCGCGGCCGTCGGCTTCGCCGCGATCCAGGGCGGCGGCCTCGACGAGAGCCGTGCCGGCTCAGCGGGGCGTGACCCGCAGCCAGACGAAGCCGCACGCGGGCAGCGTCAGTCCCTCCGAGAGGTCGACGGGCGCGTCGGCGACGAGGTCGGTCGCCTCCGGGGCGAAGCCGCTCAGCGTGCGCGGGTACACGTGCGCCGCGTGGTCGCCGACGTTCGCGAGCGCGAGCACGACCGTGCCGTCGCCGGGCCGCTGGTAGCCGAGCACGCCCGGCGCCGACGCGTGGAAGCCGACCAGGTCGTTGCCGGCGAACTCCGGCGTCGCCTTGCGCACGGCGACGAGCCGCGTGAGCCGCTGGTGGATGCGACCGGCGGGGGTCGCGGCATCCGTCCTCTCGGCGTACCGCGCGTCCGGGCGGCGTCCGCGGTGCACCCAGCGGCTGTCGCCGCGATGCTCCGGATCGTCGGCGTAGGCGTAGTCGTTGAGCTGGCCGACCTCGTCGCCCAGGTAGATGAGCGGCAGCCCGCCGGTCGACAGCTGGATGGCGTGCGCGAGCACGACGCGGTCCTCGCCGTGCGGGTCGCCCGACTCGACGCCGGCGAGGGATGCCGTCGTGCCGGCGATGCGCGCGTCGCCGGTCTTCGGGTTCTCCTGGAAGGCGACGCCGCGCGAGAACGAGCCGAGGAAGCGGCCGACGTAGAAGTCGTTCAGGAAGCGGCGGTGCGGGTAGCCGTGGATGCCGAGCTCCGCGGCATCCTCGTCGGCGAACGTCCAGCCGATGTCGTCGTGCCCGCGCACGTAGTTCACCCACGCGGTGCCCTCGGGGAGGGCGTGCCGCCGCTCGAGCGCCTGCTGCAGCAGGCGCGGGTCGCGCGTGGCGAGCGCCTCCCACGTGAGCGCCATCTGCAGCGGGTTGTAGGAGATCTGGCACTCGTCCGGCGAGATGTAGGTGACCACCTCGTCGGGGTGGACGATCGCCTCGGACTTGAAGATCATGCCGGGAGCGGCCATCGCCAGCACCGCGTTGAACGCCTGCAGCAGCAGGTGCGCCTCGGGGAGTGACTCGCAGGGGGTGCCGAGCCGCTTCCAGATGAAGGCGACGGCGTCCATGCGGAGCACCTCCACGCCCTGGTTGGCGAGGAACAGCATCTCTTCGGCCATCGCGCGGAAGACCGCGGGGTTGGCGTAGTTGAGGTCCCACTGGAAGTGGTAGAACGTCGCCCAGATCCAGCGGCCGTCGGGCAGCTGCACGAACGAGCCGGGGTGGTCGTCGGGGAAGATCTCGCGCGTGGTGCGCTCGTACGCGTCGGGGACGGTCCGGTCGGGGAAGATCAGGTAGAAGTCCTCGTAGCCCGGCTCGCCCGCCACGGCCTTGCGCGCCCACTCGTGCTCGTCGCTGGTGTGGTTGAAGATGAAGTCGAGCACGAGCGAGATGCCCGCCTCGCGCAGCTCGGCGGCGAGCGCGGCGAGCTGCTCCATCGTGCCGAGCGCGGGGTTGACGCGACGGTAGCTCGACACCGCGTAGCCGCCGTCGTTGTCGCCCTCGGGCGCGTCGAACAGCGGCATGAGGTGCAGGTAGGTCAGCCCCAGCTCACGGAAGTAGGGGATGCGGGCGCGGATGCCGTCGAGATCGCCCGCGTAGCGGTCGACGTAGCAGACGCCGCCCAGCATGCGCTCGGACTGGAACCACTGCGGGTCCGCCGCGCGCAGCGCATCGTGCGCCTTGAGGTCGGCCGGTCGCGCCGCCCACGACGACGCGGCGGATGCCACGACCCGCGCGAGGGCCTCGCTGCCGTCCGGCCGATCGCCGTACAGGCGCGTGAACAGGCCGTGCAGGCGCGGGAACTGGGCGTCGAAGCGGGCCAGGAAGCCCTCGTCGACGTCTCCGGCGGCTTCCAGCGCGGCGGCGCGGTCGGTGTCGAGGGCTGTCAGTGCGCTCATGCGGGAACTCCTGCCACGCGACCAGACTAAGGCCACCCCGGGCGACGCCGTGGCCGAGTACGCTTCTGGCATCGCCGGTGGTCGCCGGAGGCCGTCCGATGAAGGGGACCCGCCGATGCAACTCGTCCAGATCGCCCAGCACGTCGAGGATCTCGACCGTGCGACGGACTTCTACACGGTGCTGCTGAACCGGCCGCCGCTGGCGAGGTTCGACCCGCCCGGGCTCGTGTTCTTCGACCTCGACGGCGTGCGGCTGCTGCTGGAGCGCGAGGCACCGCGCGCGCTCGTCTACCTGCGCGTCGACAACGTGCACGAGGCGATCGAGCGCGTCCGGTCGATCGCCGAGGTGGTCTCTGCGCCGCACGTCATCTTCACGCACGAGAACGATCTGCTGGGCCCTCCCGGCCACGAGGAGTGGCAGGCGTTCGTCCGCGACTCCGAGGGCAACCTGGTCGGTCTGGTCGCGTTCCAGCGCCCCTGATCCCGGCCCGCGTCGCCGGGCTCCCTCGCCCCCTGGCGCCGCCCCGTCGCGTCGGGGCACTGCCCCGGGCGCCATCCCGTCGCATCGAGCCACTGCCCTGGACGCCATCCCGTCGCATCGAGCCACCGCCCCGGCCACCGAGTCACTGCCCTCACGTCGAGTCACTGTGCCGCAACACAGTGAGCGGGCTGGAGGGCAGTGACTCGACGAACGCGCGGCGGCGAACCCCAGCCTCACGACGACGGCGCTCGCGCTGCGACTCGCGGCGCACCTCACCGCCTGACCGGCGGCATCCGCTCGCGGGCGCGTACGCTGGTCGTGTGAGCGCGTACGTCT
>NZ_JBDIAB010000250.1:0-3658 GCF_039812165.1 Microbacterium sp. | reverse complement strand
GCTTGCGCCCATTGTGCAATATTCCCCACTGCTGCCTCCCGTAGGAGTCTGGGCCGTGTCTCAGTCCCAGTGTGGCCGGTCACCCTCTCAGGCCGGCTACCCGTCGACGCCTTGGTGAGCCGTTACCTCACCAACAAGCTGATAGGCCGCGAGCTCATCCCTGACCGAAGTTCTTTCCAGCTGCTGAAGATGCCTTCGCAGCTCGTATCCGGTATTAGACGCCGTTTCCAGCGCTTATCCCAGAGTCAGGGGCAGATTGCTCACGTGTTACTCACCCGTTCGCCACTGATCCGGAGAGCAAGCTCTCCTTCACCGTTCGACTTGCATGTGTTAAGCACGCCGCCAGCGTTCATCCTGAGCCAGGATCAAACTCTCCGTAAAGAAATTTTGCTGAGCGCGACCGGAATAGGGTCGCACCAGCGAGTTTGATCTGACCAAAGTGGATGTCATTGCTGACTTATCCGTTTGCCGACCCGAAGGCCGGACTTTGATCCAAAGGAATCTCATCCAGCCGAAGCTGGATCGAGGTTATTTGGCATTTGACAAGTGCACGCTGTTGAGTTCTCAAGGATCGGATGCTCCTGCCGGTCGGCCTCTCGGCTTCCCCTGCAGGGCAACTTCTCTATCTTATCCCTCTCGCTTCGCTTGTCAAGTCGACCCGCCGGCGATCTTTCGATCTCGGTGGGACGGCCGAAGACGGCGATCCACGAGGGGGAACCTCCATCCTAGTCCAGAGGACGCGAAGACTCTAGGAGTTCTTCTTCGGGTGGGGGTTTGTTCTGCTGCTTGAGGGGGCGGGGCTCTCGGCCCTCCGCTCTTCCCTTTGGGGCGAACAACAAGAACATTACGTGGGTTCCACGCACGCCGCAAATCACGCCCGCATCCCGGGCGTGTCGCGCGTGATTCCGCGGAACACGGCGCTCTCGGCGGTCTGCGGGCGTTGCATCGCGCGGCTCCCGGTACCCGGATCCGGGAGCCGGCCACCGCCGTCTGAGGCACACAGCCCCGCGGGTCTGAGGCACCCGGCCGCGCAAGATAGGGCTCCCGCCCGATCCGGGCCCGCTACCTCAGCGCGGACGCTGAAGCCATGGACCAGTTGAGCTATGACATCACCAACGCACTCCTCCGACGCGAGAGCGAGCTCGTCCGCACCGCCGAGCGGGTCAGGGTCGCGACCGAGCGCATCGTCGAGCAGCGGAGCGCGCCGGCATCCCCCGCGCGCCGCCGGCGTCGGCGGCGCACCCTCGCCGTCCCCGCATCGGCGACGCGCTGAGCGTCGCGACGCCCTCCGGCCCGCGTGTCCGAGGCGGCTGGCACCATGGGGGCATGCACGTCACCCGCTCCGCCGCCATGGTCGGACGCGCGGCCGAGCTCGTCGAGCTGGAGGCCGCGTACGCCGAGGCCGCGGCCGGCGACGCGCGCCTCGTCGTCATCGGCGGCGAGGCCGGCATCGGCAAGTCGCGGCTGCTCGACGAGCTGCTCGCGCGCATCGGCGACGGGGCGACCGTGACGCGCGGCCAGTGCGTCGAGTTCGGCGACGTGGGGCTCCCCTACGCCCCGCTCGCCGGCGTCTTCCGCGACCTCGTGTCGGCGTTCGGCGACGACGCGGTGTTCGCGGCCGCGGCCGGCGGCGTCTCGACGCTGCGGGCGCTCGTCGAGCTGCGCACGCCCCAGGAGCGCGACGAGCGGATGGGCGTGGAGCGCCTCGACGAGGTCGTCACGACCGTGCTGGAGCGGCTCTCGGCCGACCGACCGATCGTCGTCGCGATCGAGGACGTGCACTGGGCCGACCGTGCGACGCTCGACGTGCTCCGGTTCCTCTCGCGCATGCTGCGCTCCGGCCGGCTCCTGGTCGTGCTCACCTACCGCAGCGACGACGTCGGGCGCGGTCACCCGCTGCGGCCGTTCCTCGCCGAGCTCGAGCGCACGCCGCGCGTGTCGCGCATGCTGCTGAGCCGGCTCGGCCGCGACGACGTGCGCGCCCAGGCCCGCGACATCCTCGGCCAGACCCCCACCGCCGCGCAGACGCGCGCGCTCGTCCAGCGCAGCGAGGGCGTGCCGTTCTTCGTCGAAGAGCTGCTCGACTGCGGCATCGACGCGGCGGTGCCCGCGACCCTGCGCGAGCTGCTGCTCGCGCGCTACGAGACCCTGACGCCGGATGTGCAGGCGCTCGTGCGGGTGCTCGCCGCCGGCGGCGGGCAGGTCGACCACGACGTGCTGGCGGAGGTCGCCGGCCTCGCCCCCGCCGAGCGCGACGCGGCGCTGCGTGCGGCGATCGACGCCGGCGTCGTGACCGTCACGGGCCACGGCTACGACTTCCGGCACGCGCTCGTGCGCGAGGCCGTCGCCGAGGAGCTCCTCCCCGGCGAGAGCGCCCGCATCCACGCGCGCTACGCGACGGCGCTCACGGCGCAGAGCGGCGACCCGGCCCGTCGCGCCGCCCGTGCCGTGCTGATCGCCTCGCACTGGCTGGAGGCGCATGCCCTCGACGAGGCGTTCCGCGCCTCGGTCGAGGGCATGCGGATCAGTCGCGCGGCGTTCGCGCACGCGAGCGCCGCGCAACTGGGCGAGCGGGCGCTCGCGCTGTGGGAGCGCGTGGCCGATCCGGTCGAGGCCGCCGGCATGAGCCACGTCGAGCTCCTCGACGCGGTGGCCCGCGCGTGGCGCAGCGCCGGGGAGCTCCAGCGCGGCCTCGCGACGATCGAGCTGGCCCTCGACGAGGCCGACCCGCACGACGTCGAGCGGTACGCCCGGCTCCTGCGCAACAAGGCCCAGATGGTCGGCATCGAGGGGCGCGGAGACACGCTCACCCTCTTCGAGCGCGCCCGCGACATGCTGCCCGACGACGCGGACCCCGTGCTGCGCGCCGGCATCCTCGCCGAGACGGCGAGCAAGTACATGGTCTCCGGCGCATCGGAGGCCGCCATCGAGGCGGCCACCGAGGCGCTCGCTCTCGCACCGGCATCCGCCCACCGCATCCGCTCCGTCGCGGCCAACGTCCGCGCCGGCACGCTCGTGCACTTCGGACGGTTCGACGAGGGGTTCGCCGACTACGCCCTCGCGCTCGCCGAGGCCGGCGACGACCGCGACGCGCTCATGCGCTATCACGTGAACTACTCCGACACCCTGCACCTGCTCGGCCGCTTCCACGAGTCGGTGGAGGTGGCGCTCGCCGGCATCCGCATCGCGGAGGACACCGGCGTCGGCCGCACCTCGGGAGCCATCCTGGCGCTCAACACCGTCGACCCGCTGTTCGCCCTCGGCGACTGGGATCGCGCGGACGCGCTGATCGCCGACTCGCTCGACCGCAACCCGCCCGCGGTGTTCGGCGTGCACCTGCGGCGCGCGCACATCCGCTCCACGCTCTGGCGCGGCGACCCGCACCGCGCGCTCGCCCTGTTCGAGCGGTGGCGGCCGGCGATGGACGGGCTCGCCGCGTTCGAGGACCAGGTGGCCGCGGGCCTCGCGCTCGACGTCGCCGAGGTGCTCCTGGCGACCGACGACCTCGACGCCGCGTGGGAGCGCGCCGGAGCGCTCCTGGGCGCCGGGCGGCTCGCCTCCCCGCCGTGGGAGCTGCCGATCGCGCCGGTCGTGGCGCGGATCGTCGCGCGGCGCCGCGAGCGCGCGGGCGACGCGACGCTCGACACCGGACGGCTCG
>NZ_JBDIAB010000249.1:0-3716 GCF_039812165.1 Microbacterium sp. | reverse complement strand
TTACCTGAGCCGAACCGCTCATAGGTGCGAGTGGCACGCAGCAGGCACGAAGGGTGCCTGGACGCATGAAAATTGCAGGAATCCGCGCCTCCTGACGAAAACTGGGACTTCTGAAGTCTCAGCGCCGCGCCGAGTTCGGAACCGGTCTCCGAGAGCTTCCGGGCGCGCCCATCGCGGTCACCTGCGCACGCGAACGCCCATCGATCGCGCCGTGCCTTCGATCTGCCGCATCGCGGCACCGAGGTCGTCGGTGTTCAGATCGGGCAGCTTGCGGCGGGTGACGGCCTCCAGTTCCCGCTCGGTGATCGTCAACGGCTGGTCGTGGCCTGGCCGGGCCGAGCCCTTGCCGCGGACGAGCTGTTTGATGAGGAACGCCGTCGGGGGTGTCCTGAGCTCGAGGTCCCAGGACCGGTCCTCGTAGACGCGGACGATCGCGGGGATGACCTCTCCTCTGAACCGCGCCGTCTCGGCGTCGTATCGCTTCTTGACCTCCATCGTCGCGACACCGTGCGGGCCGAGCATCTTGCCGAGGTCGACCATCGCCGCGTTGCCCGCGTCGAGCTCGAGCTTGACCTGGGCGATCGGCTTCTTCTGTTGCGCCATGAGTGAGTTCCTTTCACGCCGCCCATGACGCTATAAGTTGACGTAACGTAAGAGTCAAGACGGCCCGATCGGCGCAGACAACGCCGCCGCCGGAATTGACATTGACGTAACGAGAACCTTTAGCGTGATTCGCATGGAGTGGTCGATACAGCAGATAGCCCGGTCCGCCGGCACCACCAGCCGCACCCTGCGTCACTACGACGAACTCGGCGTGGTGCCACCCAGTCGGATCGGCAGCAACGGCTACCGGTACTACGACGAGCACGCGCTCGTGCGGCTCCAGCGGGTGCTGCTGCTGCGCGAGCTCGGGCTCGCCCTCCCGCAGATCGCCGATGTTCTGACGAACGAGTACGACGAGGCATCGGCGTTGACCACCCACCTGTCGCTGCTGCGTCAGGAGCAGGACAGGCTGGCCCGGCAGATCGCCGCGGTCGAGCACACCATCACCGCCCTGAGAGGAGGGGAAGAGCTCATGGCAGAGACCATGTTCGACGGCTTCGACCACACCCAGTACAAGGACGAGGTCGAAAGACGATGGGGAAAGGACGCCTACGCGCGCTCCGACGCCTGGTGGCGCGGAATGAGCGACGAGGAGCGCCGGAACTGGCGCACTCGGGTGGAGCAGCTCGGCCGCGACTGGATCGCCGCCGCGGAGGCGGCGGAGGTCACCGCCGACTCGCCCGAGGCACAAGAACTCGCGCGCCGGCACATCGACTGGCTCCGCAGCGTCCCCGGAACTCCGGCCGCCGAGCCGGGCGGCGACCTCAACGCCTATGTGCGGGGACTCGCGGAGATGTATGTGGCCGACGAGCGCTTCGCGGCCAACTACGGCGGCGTCGAGGGCGCATCGTTCGTCCGAGACGCGCTCCACGCGTACATCGAAACGAGCGAGCCGGCTGCCGAACGCTGAGTCGGCACGGAGGTGAACGCATGCGGGTGGCCGTAAGCGTCAGCCCGAGACCGCCGCGATTGCGAGGCTCACGAGCGCGCCGACGCCGGTGATCGTGCGGGCCAGATTCCACCGGCTCCAACGAGTCTCGAACTGCTCCCGTGCGGCGCGGTCCGCCGACTCGGTTCCGGCCGTCGTGTGATCGAGCCGCGTGTTCAGCGGCACGTTCCCGGCCGCCGTGATGATGAACGTGAGCGCGGCGCACACGGCACCTGCCCACGCCCAGGCCGACGGCGACTCCATCGCCCGCCAGTAGCCGAGCAGGGCGTACGCGAGGGTTGCGAGCGGGGCCGTGAAGAAGACGAGCAGGAACCAGCCGTTCAGGATCGCCCGGTTGATCGCGCGGAACGCCCGCACATAGGTGGCGTCGTCGAGGTGCCGGAATCCGGGTGCGATGGCGCAGGTGAAGACGAAGAACAGGCCGGCCAGCAGACCGTTCGTCACGATCGCGGCGATCAGCAGGGCATCGAGCAACGACATGAGGATGCCGTCAGCGAAGCGCGAGGAGGCGCTGGATGGTGGTCTCGACGGGGGTGTGTACGCGCACGCGGCGATCTCCGCGCGGTGCGAGGAGCCCGTGTCCGTCGGCCCGGTACAGCTCGGCCAGAGTCTCAGCGATGTGGGGGCGGAACCCCGCCTCGATGAGCGCACTGGTCCAGCCTTCTTCGGGGACCGTCGTGACGTGCAGCTCCTGCCCGAGGGCGTCGCCGAGCAGCGCGGCGACGGCGCGCTCGGAGTATGCCGGGCCGACGACGTCGACGCACTCGCTCGCTGCGGGCGGCGACTGCAATGCCTCGGCCGCGACCGCACCCAGGTCAGCGGTGGCGACCATCGGCAGGGGCACATCGGCCGAGGCGGCGAACACCGGGTAGACGCCGGTCTCTCGTGCGACGTCGATCACGTCGCCGACCTTCTCCTGGAAATGGCCCGAGCGCAGCGCCGTGAGCGTGGTGCCGGTGGAGCGCAGGGCTTCTTCGAGGCGGTGCAGCCCGGTGATCGGGCCGGTGCCCTCGGCGAGATCCGCGCCGCCGGAGGACAGCATCACGACGTGCGGCGCGGCGGCGTCGACGACCGCTCCCGCGACCGAGGAGATGAGGTGATTCGCGTGTGCGTCGAGGTCGTCGACCGTGAGGTCGAACGGCAGCAGAGTGAAGAACCCCGCGCATTCCCGTAGCGCCTCGGTGAGCGCCGGACGATCATCGAGGGAGACGACGCGCGCGTCGGCTCCCCGCGCCTCCCCAGGGCTCGGCGTCGGACGGGCGACGCACCAGCACTCGCACCTCCGCGCCTGCGGTCAGCAGTGTGTGCGCTGCCGCTGATCCGACTCTGCCGGTGGCTCCCGCGATGACGTACATGATGAACCCTCTCGACCGCATGACGTGCTTGCAGGCTCGACATTAGGACCATGCGATCGGTATAAGAATGCCCGAAAGCTCGATTTTCTTGCTCTTTCATCCGGGATTGTCGGTGACAAGGTGCCACCATCTGACAGGCTGGGAGCCATGAGACCCGAGGTTCCCGCGGAGAGCACCGACCGGCTGGCGCGGGTGCTGCACGCGCTGCGGATGCGCAGCACCTTCTACTGTCATGCCGAGCTCGGCGAGCCGTGGGCGCTCGAGATGCCCGCCATCGCGGACTCGATCAGCTTCCACGTCGTCACCTCGGGTATCTGCTGGCTCCGTCTCCCCGATGCCGATCCGCGGGAACTGCGCGCGGGTGACCTCGCGCTGGTGCCCCACGGACTCGGGCACGATCTCGCCAGCACCGAGAACGCAGCGCCCGGCCCTCGTGTCGACCTGCTGCCCCAGCACTACGTCACCGAGCAATACTCCGTGCTCCACCACGGCGGCACCGGCCGTGCGGCGCAGCTGATCTGCGGCGTCGTGTCCTTCGACGATCCCGCCGCCCGCCAGCTCATGCGCGCGCTCCCGCCCGTGATCTTCGTCGGCGGTGACACGGTCTCCGCGGCATCCTCGATCCGTGACACCCTACGGCTCATGGCCGGCGAGCTCTCCCGCCCGCAACCCGGCGGCGAAGCAGTGGCCACCAGGCTCGCCGACATCCTGGTCGTCCAGGCGATACGCGCATGGATCGCCAGTGATCTCGATGCCGGTGCGGGTTGGCTCGGCGCTCTCCAGGACGAGAGGATCGGCCGCGCGCTCCA
>NZ_JBDIAB010000248.1:0-3717 GCF_039812165.1 Microbacterium sp. | reverse complement strand
CCCGTTTCGGCGAGTGCAACAAGCCTTTTGGTACGAGTGGCACGCAGGTGGCACGGCCGGTCTGCGGAGACGCAGAGACCGCGAGATCACGTGCTTCCCGACGAGAACTGGGACTTCTAGAGTCCACGATCTGGCCCGGCCCTGAAAAGGGCTGATGGGAGGCCCGGACCTGCAGGTTTCTGCAGGTCCGGGCCTCTTTTCGTGCCACATCGAATGGACAGAAGGGGACAGAAGTGTACTTTTCGCAGGTTCTTGCTCGGTGCCGGGCTATCGAGGACAGAGGGGCGGCCCGAAGACGAGTACTTTCTCCAGGTCTGAAGCAATTTTCGCAGGATTTCTCAATGGACAGAAGCTGCCAGAGATGGACGTCTAGCGACACTCAGAGGGGCACAGGAGTGGCACGTCCGCATCCTCCGAGCGGCGGCGGAGCGGTCACCGAACGTGACAAGCGGTGGCGACCGAGACCGTCGTGCCACTACGGGCCGAAGGGACCGAACTCGACACAGTCAGAGTTCCCGGAATCTGCGCTTCGATACGTCGGGAGCGTTGCGTGCATGAGGCGGTGCTGTATGCCACTCGAGTCCTTGGGTGACCACAGGAGGAGAAGATGAGAGACACGACGAAGAGGGGAAGCGCGGGAACTCGACGAGAGGCATGGGGCAGTTTGCGAAAGCTGCCGTCAGGGCGCTGGCAGGCCCGGTACGTGGGCCCAGACGGCAGGAAGTACACAGCTCGGACGGAGGATGACAAGTCGCTGACGTTCTTGACGAAGACCGACGCTCGCACCTGGCTCGCCGGTGTTCACACGAAGATCGCTCGCGGTGACTGGGAGCCGCCTGCGACACTCGCGGCACGGCTTCGGGCCGAGGCGGCCGCCGAGAAGGCGAGGTCGATCGGATTCGCCGAGTATGCAGAACGGTGGCTTGAGGCGGTGCGCACCGAGCCCAACCGTAGCGGCAAGATGCGGACCGACGGCACTGTCCGGTCCTATCAAAGCAAAGTCACCGGATACCTGGTGCCCGAGTTCGGGGACCTTCCGATCCGAGAGATCGATCAGGCCTGGATTCGGGCGATGGCCGAGCGACTGGACAGGATTCCGTCGACGTTGAACCCGAAGTCCGAGTTCAACGGGATCACGCGGCCCGTGCTGATCGTGCTCAAGATGATCTTGCGGCGTGCGGCCAGGGATCAGATCATCCCGGCGGTGCCGGACATCTCCGTACCCCGGCAGAAGGCAGTGCGTCACGATGCCGACCATGACCCCGACGAGGACCTGGCGACTCCCGCCCAGATCGAGGCGCTGTACGAGGCGACTCCGGATCTGTGGGCCATCATGGTCCTCCTCGCTGCTTGGTGCCAGCTGCGGCGCGGGGAGTGCCTGGGGTTGCAGCGCCGTGACATCCAATGGCGCGACGACGGTAGCGCCACACTGCATGTGCGTCGGCAGCTCAACGCGAGCACGGGTGACTACACGGATCTGAAGAGCGATGCGGGGAAGCGGTCGCTCAACGTTCCGCGTCTCATGCGCGACCGGCTTGAAGAGCATCTCCGTGTCAACGTGGCGCCCGAAGGCGCGGCGCCACTCGTGCCGGCTGTCGTCCGCGGAAGCCTACCGCTGTCCAACACACGATGGGGCTTTATCTGGGCCGACAGTCGGGCTGCCGTCCACGGTTTGCCCTGCAGGTTCCGATTCCATGACCTGCGGCACACAGGACTGACGATGTTCGCCCAGGAGGGCGCGACGCTGGCAGAACTCATGCGCCGTGGAGGGCACGCAGACATCAGCGTCGTGCTTCGCTACCAGCACGCCACGATGACCCGCGACCGCGAACTCGCCGATCGGATGAGCGAGCGGGTCTCGGCCCGTCTCGTGGCCGCGAAGGAGGAAGCGGACAATCCGTCATCGGACAGCGCTAGGGGCTAGTGGTGAGACGCTTGACCGCCGCGCCGCCACCGCCAGGAGCGAAAAGTAGGCCATTTATGGCACACTATTTACACTACCTACTTGGGGGAGTCGTGCTTCGCAAAGACCTATGGGATATCGCCCTCGACCAGTACGGGTATGTCACGGAACGGAACGCTCGGAACATGGGAGCTGCACCTGGGGAACTGGCTAGGCTCGCTCGTCGGGACAAGCTCGAGCGTGTGGGTCACGGGATCTATCGATTCTCGGAACTCCCGGCCACCGAGCGCGATGAGTACATGCTGGCCGTCCTGTGGGCGAACACCCCGGATGCCGCGCTCAGCCATGACACTGCGTTGGCGGTATACGAGCTGTGCGAGATCAACCCGGACCGAATCCACATCACTGTCCCCAAGGGGCATCGGGTCAGCAAGCGTGGCGGTGATACCTACGTCCTTCACCGCGCCCGCCTCGCCGAAGCGGATCTCTCCTGGTGGCAGGGCATCCGCACTGTCACAGAGAAGACCGCCATCCAGCAGGGAATCGACACCGGCGTCCCGGTGCATCTGATTCGGGCTGCCATCGACACAGCTCGCGAACGGGGCCGGATCACCGTTGCTGAGGCGACAGACCTGACAGCACAGATCGAAACGACCTATGTCTGACGACCCCTTCGCCGCGCTCCCCGAGAAGGACCGCACGCCTGCAAGCGCGCGCGTACTGGAACAGTGGGTGCATCAGGCATCAGCTGCGCTCGGCACGAGCGCTGCCCGCACGGGATGGATTCTGGCGTCGACGATCGTCATCGCCGCCCTCCAGCGGGCCTTGGGCGACGATCAGCAGCCACTCTTCCTCCTCAAAGGCGGGGTTTACCTTGAACGACGGCTCGGAGCCTCGGCACGCGCGACGCGCGACGTCGACACGCTCTTCCGAGGCTCCGTGGACGAGTTCGTTCTCGCATTGGACGAGGCGCTGGCTCAGCCATGGGGTCCCGTCGCCCTTTCCCGCTCGCCGATCCAGACGATCGACGCTCCTCGAATCGTGAAGCCGCGCCGCTTCGACGTGTTGCTGTCGCTTCGTGGTGTCACATGGCGACGCGTCCAAGTCGAAGTGGCCTTCGACGACGGGCGCGTCCGCGAGATCTCGGACCGGGTCGCCGCGCCCTCCGCCGGTTTCTTCGGCGTTCAGGCTCCTGACGCTCTCGTGGGGATCGCGCTGGCCTACCAGGTTGCCCAGAAGCTTCACGCGTGCACAGACCCCCACGAGCCGCCCACGTTCGTAAACGACCGGGTTCGCGATCTCGTTGACCTGCTATTGATCAAGCATGCGTACTATCCGACGCCGGGATCGCTCGATGGGGTGCGGGAGGCCGCGCTCGACGTCTTCCAAGTACGAGCCGCGGAAGCAGCCCAGATCGGCATGCACCCGCGCTCGTGGCCGCCCACAATCGTCACGAACCCCCTCTGGGCACGCACCTTCGCGATACCGGCGGAGCAAGCCGGCGTCTCATCGACACTCGATGAGCTCATCGCGGAACTCAACGAATGGATCAGCGCGATCGACAACGCGCGACCATAGGACTCACCCGTTGCCGCGTTCCGCCATCGTCGTGACTAGGGTCATCGGATGGCGCGACCACTCCTCCCGTTCCCGGCGGACACGGAGCTTGAGCTGGTGGATACTCAGCAACGACGGGACTGTCTGAATAACGGTGTGTGGGGTCCGGCCTGATCCGAAAGGAGACGGCCGTGGCTGACACGACCGAGTTGTTGGATGACGCGATGATTGATCCCGTGACGGGAGAGATCATCGAT
>NZ_JBDIAB010000247.1:0-3782 GCF_039812165.1 Microbacterium sp. | reverse complement strand
TGACCGACGCCCCGATCCGCGTCGCCGCGGGCGCCGCGACCCATCCCGGTCGCCGCCGGCCCGTCAACGAGGACGCCCATCTGGCCGCGGCGCCGCTGTTCCTCGTCGCCGACGGCATGGGCGGGCACGACGCGGGCGATCTGGCGAGCCAGATCGTCGTGGCCGAGTTCGCCGCGCTCGCCGGGGAGCCGTCGCTCGGCGTCGACGACGTGCGCGCGGCGCTCGCGCGCGCTCGCGCCTCGGTGGAGGGGCTCGACGGCGGCGACCGCGCCGCCGGCACGACGCTGAGCGGCGTCGTCGTCGCCGAGGCCGGCGGCGTCGGATACTGGCTCACCGTCAACGTGGGCGACTCGCGCACCTACCGGTTCGCCGGGGGCGTGCTGGAGCAGATCAGCGTCGACCACTCGGTCGTGCAGGAGCTGATCGACGCCGGCGCCCTCGACGCCGACGAGGCCGCGACCGACCGGCGGCGCCACGAGATCACGCGGGCCATCGGCGCCGGCAGCGACGGCCAGGCCGACTACTGGATGGTGCCCGCCGAGCCCGGCGACCGCATCCTGGTGTGCTCCGACGGCCTGTCGGGCGAGGTGGGCGCCGCCCGGCTCGCCGAGCTGCTCGCCGGCGTCGCCGATCCGGGCGAGGCCGCGTCGCGCCTGGTCGAGGAGGCGCTCGAGCACGGTGGCCGCGACAACATCACCGCGGTCGTGGTCGACGCGCTCGAGGTCGCCGGCTACGTCGACCTGTACGACACGGCGCCCGCGGGCGGCCGCGACGCCGCGGCCGACACCGCGCCGCGAGCGGGAAGGAGCCCCCGATGACCGATGTGCGCTACCGCCCGGCGACGGATGCCGCGCCCTGGCACGCCGCCGTCTCCGCGCCGGCGCTCGCGGTGCTGGCGCCCGACGTGGCGGCGGACGCGGTCGAGGCGGTCTGGCGCGGGCTGGACGGCGCCGGTCTCGGCGAGCTGCTCGAGACGCTCACGCGCGGGCGCTCGCTGACCGGCGTCGCGCCGTTCGCCCTCGCCGTGGCCGAGGGCGACGGCGTCCGCGTCGCGGTGCGCGGCGACGTCGAGCTCGTGGCCGAGCGAGACGCGGGCACCGAGCGGCTCTCCGGCGCCGGCGCGGCGACGTGGGTGGAGCGGCTCCTCCCCGGCATCCGTCGCCTCGACGTCGTGCTGCCGGTCGAGTCCTCGGCACAGGAGCTGCCGGTCCGCGACGGCGTCGTGGCCGTGTCGGCGCTCACGTGGACGCTGACGGATGCCGCGGGTGCGCCCGGCGCGGTCGGCGAGGCACCGGGGCGTCGCGTGTCGCCGCCTCCGCCCGCCCCCGGCGGCGCATCGAGCTCCACCCCGGCGAGGCCCGGAGGGTCTGCGCCGCGGACCGGTGCGGCGCGTGACCCCGAGACCTCCGCCGAGACACCGATCGTCGGGGGCGGCGCCTCGCCGTCCCCGTTCCCCGCGCTGGGCCCGGAGGCGCGGTCCCGGATCTCGGACGGTGACCCGGTGGGGGCTTCGTCCGCGCTCGCCGGCGGGCGAGCCCCCGGCGAGCCGGACCGCGGCCGGGAGTCTGCGCGCGGAGAGGTCGCGGGTGAGCACGCCGATCGCGGTGGCGTGGCGCGCGAGCGCGTCGATGCCGCGAGTGCCGACCTCGGTGATGCGGCCCACGGACGGGCTGATTCCGCGGAACGGGCCGCCGAGGCGGAGCACGGCCGGAGACCTGCGGGCGGGAAGGTCTCGGGCGCGGACGCCGATGCCGGTGACGTCGTCCGCGAGCGGGCCGACGCCGCACGGACGGCCGCCGGCGAGACCGCCGGTGAGCGGGCCGATGCCGCTGGAGCGGGTCACGGGGACACCTCCGCGGGGACGCCGGGCGAGCACCACGGGAGCGGAGCGCTCGGCGCGGAGGGGCCCGCGCACATGGGCCTCGAGCCCGAGGGCGCCGACACGTGGGCTCCGCCGGCGGCCACGTCGGCCCCCGAGGTCGAGGCGCCGGTGGACGAGTACGACCAGCTGTGGGGCGCCACGATCGCCCGTCCCGTCCAGGCCGCCGCGATCGTGCCGCCCGCTCCCGGCGAGGCGGCCGAGACGGGACGCACGGCACCCGTCGGCTCCGAGGAGGCAGAGGCCGGGGCACAGAGCGCCGGCGCCGCGTCGACCGACGCCGCGGCGCCCCTGACGACGCCCACGCTCCTCGGCGACCACGACGGCGAGACGATCGCGGTGGCCGAGCTGCGGGCGGTGCGCGACGCCGAGCGCCAGAAGCTCGAGTCGACCGACCAGGTGCCGCCGCGGCGCCCGTCGCAGGGCCGCATCCGGCTGTCGACGGGTCGCGTCGTCGAGCTCGACCGGCCGGTCGTGGTGGGGCGTCGCCCGCGCTCGACGCGGGCGTCGGGCGCCGAGCTGCCGATCCTCGTCGCCGTGGAGAGCCCCGAGCAGGACATCTCGCGCAGCCACCTGGAGGTCCGCGCCGAGGGCGAGCACGTGCTCGTCACCGACCTCGACACGACGAACGGCTCGGTGCTGCTGCGCGGCGGCAGCGAGCCGGTGCGCCTGCACCCCGGCGAGCCGACGATGGTCGTCTCGGGCGACGCGGTCGACATCGGCGACGGGGTCGTGCTGACCTTCGAGGATCTGCCGTGACGACGAAGCGTCCGCCCGCGCCGCCGCCGCGGCTGCCCGGCTTCACGTTCGTGGAGGTGCTCGGCTCCGGCGGCTTCGCCGACGTGTACCTGTACGAGCAGCAGCTGCCGCGCCGGCGCGTCGCCGTGAAGGTCATGCTGCCCGACCGCATGGTCGGGGGAGCCGCGGAGCAGTTCGCCGCCGAGGCGAACGTCATGGCGCTGCTGTCGACGCACCCCGCGATCGTCACGATCCATCAGGCCGGCGTCTCGGACGACGGTCGCCCCTACCTCGTGATGGAGTACTGCCCGCGCCCCAATCTGCAGGTGCGCTACCGGGCCGGGGCGTTCTCGGTCGCCGAGGCGCTGCGCGTCGGGGTGCAGGTCGCCGCGGCCGTCGAGACCGCGCATCGCGCCGGCATCCTGCACCGCGACATCAAGCCGGCCAATATTCTCGTCACGGAATACAATCGTCCGGCGCTCACGGACTTCGGGATCGCGACGACGCTCGAGGGCACCGACGAGTCGCAGGGCATGTCGATCCCGTGGTCGCCGCCGGAGTCGTTCGACGACGCGCCCGCCTCGGGCGTGCGCTCGGACGTCTACGCGCTCGGCGCGACGGTCTACACGCTGCTCGCCGGGCGCTCGCCGTTCGAGCAGCCGGGCGGGCGCAACGGCGGCGCCGAGCTGATCCAGCGCATCGAGCGCGACGCGCTGCCGCCGCTCGGCCGTGCCGACGCGCCCGACTCGCTGCACCATGCGCTGGAGCGCGCGATGTCGAAGCGGCCGGTCGACCGCTACGACAGCGCGGTGGCGTTCGCGCGCGCCCTGCAGCGCGTGCAGATCGAGCTGGCGCACTCCGTGACGCCGATCGACATCCTCGACGACGCGCCGCCCGGCGACGACGCCGACGACGAGCAGGATGCCGAGCTGACGCGCGTGCGCGGCATCGCGAGCATCGAGCCGCAGACCGCCCCCGCCGCCGGCCGTACCCACGAGCGGCGGCCGGCCCCGGCCGATCACGTGGACGATCCGGCCGCCTCCGCCCCGGACGACACGGTGCGCCGCTCGTCCGGCGGGCGCGCCGTCGCTCCTGCCGCCTCCGCTCCTGTCGTCGGCGACGTGTCGCCCACGGTGCTGCGTCCGCGCACCGTGTCGCCCGACCG
>NZ_JBDIAB010000246.1:0-3884 GCF_039812165.1 Microbacterium sp. | reverse complement strand
GACAAAGGAGTCCGAATGTCACACGGCGCATCAGCCAGTGAAGTGAAACTTCCCCCACTCACACCCGGCCCGCACAAGAAGCGACTGGGCCTGGTCGCCCTGGTCGCCACCTTCGGCGGCCTGTTGTTCGGCTACGACACGGGTGTCGCCAACGGCGCCGAGCGTCCCATGGAGCACGAGCTCGGCCTGACCGACCTGCAGGTCGGCATCGTCATCAGCTCGCTGGTCTTCGCGGCCGCCTTCGGCGCGATGATCGGCGGCCGACTGGCCGACAAGATCGGGCGCCGTCCCACGATCATCATCCTCGCGGTGCTCTTCTTCTGCGGAACCCTGCTCGTCGTCACCTCGCCCGGTGGCCCCGAGTTCGGTACGCACACCGATTTCGGCTACGCGATGCTGATCACCGGTCGCATCACACTCGGCCTCGCGGTCGGCGGCGCATCGGCCGTGGTCCCCGTCTACCTGGCCGAGTTGGCCCCGTTCGAGATCCGCGGTTCGCTCGCCGGTCGCAACGAGCTGATGATCGTCGTCGGCCAGCTCGCCGCCTTCGTCGTCAACGCCATCATCGCCGCCGTCATGGGGCTCGAGACGCCCGGCCTCTGGCGCGTGATGTTCTCGATCTGCGCGATCCCCGCGATCTTCCTGTTCTTCGGCATGTTGCGCATGCCAGAGTCGCCGCGCTGGCTCGTGGAGAAGGGTCGCCACGACGACGCGCGCGCGGTGCTCCTCACCATCCGCTCGAAGGAGCGCGCCGAGGCCGAGCTCGCCGACGTCGAGCACGTCGCCCAGGAGGAGCACGAGGTGGAGGGTCAGCAGCTCGGGTTCAAGGCCGTGCTGAAGAACAAGAGCCTGCTCGTCATCCTCCTCATCGCCTGCGGCCTGGGCATCGCGCAGCAGTTCACCGGTGTGAACGCGATCATGTACTACGGCCAGCGCATGCTCGCCGAGTCCGGCTTCAGCGAGGACATGATCGGCTGGGTCAACATCGCTCCCGGCGTCATCGCCGTCATCGGCGGACTCATCGCGCTCGCGCTCATGGACCGCATCAACCGTCGCACCAACTTCCTCTGGGGCTACGGGATGACGGCGCTCTCGCACATCCTGATCGCGATCAGCATGATGCTCCTCTTCCCCGAGGGCAACCCGATCCGTCCGTGGGCGTTCCTCGTGCTGATCATCATCATGATCGGATCGATCCAGACGTTCCTGAACATCGCG
Source organism: Microbacterium sp. (assembly GCF_039812165.1). GTDB lineage: Bacteria > Actinomycetota > Actinomycetes > Actinomycetales > Microbacteriaceae > Microbacterium. The sequence goes on along the minus strand of NZ_JBDIAB010000246.1, from coordinate 2,666 downwards.
ACGTGGGTGTACCTGTCCGAGATCTTCCCGCTGCACATGCGCGGCATCGGCATGGGTGTCTCGGTCTTCGTGCTGTGGATCGCCAACGGGGTGCTCGCGCTGCTGGTGCCCTCGATCGTCGGCGCGGTCGGCATGGGGCTGTTCGTGATCTTCGCGGTCGTGAACGTCGTCTCGTTCCTGTTCATCTTCAAGCTGGTCCCCGAGACCCGCGGACGCACGCTGGAGCAGCTGGAAGAGGACGTCACCACCGGCGCCATCTTCCTGCCCACGCACAAGCGGTAGTCGCCCGTCGTCGGCAGAGGCCCCGCTCCCGATGCGTCGGGGGCGGGGCCTCTCGCGTGCGCGACCGCAGTATGCCGGGGGTCGATCCGCCGCTCAGTCCGCGGAGGCCGGCGATTCCTGCAGCGCGGCATCCGCGGCCTTCAGCACCTGGGCGGCGACGGCGATGCCCTCGATGCGGCCGAGCTCGGTGTCCTCGTGCTCGATGTTGACCATCATGTCGGGGTCGACCTCGTGGAGCGCGCGGAGGAACTCGGTCCAGTACGCCACGTCGTGGCCCTTGCCGAGCGCGACGAAGTCCCACGCGGCATCCTTCGGCCATTCGTTGGCCCACTCGTCGCCGCCGAGGTTCGTGCGCGCCTCGTCGGGGCCGAGGCGCCGGAACCGGTTGTCGAGCACGCCGTACAGCGCGGCGTGCTCGGCGTTCACGCGAACGTCCTTCGCGGCGGCGTGGAAGACGAGCGGTCCGAGGTGGCGGACGACGGCGACCGGGTCCATCTGCTGCCAGAACAGGTGCGACGCGTCGAGCTCGACGCCCACGTGGGTCGCGCCGGTCAGCTCGATCAGCCTGTGGACGTCGGCCGAGTTGAAGACGAGGTTCTGCGGGTGCAGCTCGAGCGCGACCTTGACGTCGTGGTCGCGGGCGAGGCGATCGGTCTCGCGCCAGAAGTCCGCGGCGATCGCCCACTGGTGGTCGAGCACGTCCAGCGAGCCCGAGTTCCAGGCGTTGACGATCCAGTTCGGCCGCGTCGCGCCCGGCTCGCCGCCGGGCAGGCCCGACATCGTCACCACGCGGTGCTGGCCGAGGAGCTCCGCGAGGCGGATCGCCCGCCGCACGTCCTCGGCATGGCCGTCGCCGATGGCGGGGTTCGGGTGCAGCGGGTTGCCGTTGCAGTTCAGGCCCGCGATCTCGACGCCGGTGCCCTCGAACACGCCGAGGAAGTCGTCGCGCGCGGCGTCGCTCACGAGGATGTCGTCGAACGTCGGCACGTGCACCGCGGGCAGGAACCCGCCGGTGTTGAGCTCCAGCCCGGTCAGGCCGAGGTCTGCGACCACCTCGATCGCCTCCGGCAACGAGCGGTCGTGCAGGATCGCGTTGTACAGCCCGAGTCGCATGGGTTCAGTCCTCGATCGTGATGGATGCCCCGCCCTGGGCGGCGGAGCGGGTGACGGCGTCGAGCAGCAGCATGTTGTGCACGCCCTCGTCGAACGAGGCGTTGCGGGGGAGCGAGTCGGCCTCGGGGATGCCGGCGACCTCCTCGAGGAACGCGCGCGCCTGGAAGACGAAGCCCTCGTTCTGGCCGAACCCTACGCTCTGCATGTCGATCGGCGCGGCGCCGGCGATGTACGGGTGGTCGCTGCCGAGCAGCACGCGGCGGTAGCCGCGCTGGGCGCTCGGGCCCTCGTTCAGGTACAGGTGGATCTCGGAGGGACGCTCCTGGTTCCACTTCGCCGAGCCGTTCGCGCCGAAGACCTCCAGCATGAGCGCGTTCGGGTGCCCCTGGGCGACGCGCGAGACCTCGACGGTGCCCGCGCCGCCGTTCGCGTAGGTGAGGTTGAAGGTCGCGTAGTCGTCGTTCTCGACCGGCTCGTACACGTCGCTCACGTCGGTGCTCCCGTGCCCCGACACCGCGCCGAGGGGGAGCGGACGCTCGGTGATGACGGTCGAGAAGCGGCCGCCGCCGACCGACACGATGTCGCCGCCGAGGAACTCCATGAGGTACGAGACATGGCTGCCGATGTCGGCGAGCGCGCCCGTGCCGGGGCCGCCGCGGAAGCGCCAGCTCATCGCGGCGCGCGGGTTGGTCGCATAGTCCGTCCAGTAACGCGCGCCGACGTGGAAGACGGTGCCGAGCACGCCCGACTGCACGAGCTCGCGCAGGTACGCGATGCCGGGGGCACGGCGGAACGTGAAGCCGATGCGCGCGATCGTGGCGGCCTGGTTCGCGGCATCCGCCATCGCCTGCGCGCTCTCGATGGTGTCGGAGAGCGGCTTCTCGCACAGCACGTGCTTGCCTGCCGCCAGGGCGGCCTCGACGATCTCCTGGTGCAGCGAGTTCGCGACGACGACGCTCACGACGTCGACGTCGGACGCCTCGACCACGGCCCGCCACGAGGTGTCGTGCCGCTCGTAGCCGAACCGGACGGCGGCCGCCCGCGCGGCCGGCTCGTACACGTCGGCGATCGACACGAGCCGCACGGGCGGCAGGATGCTGTCGTAGAGCGTGGGGGCGGTGCGATAGGCGGCCGCGTGGGCCTTGCCGGCCATGCCTGCGCCGATGACGGCGACGCCGGTGCTGTTCGTGGACAACGTTCCTCCAACGGGTGACTGCCGGCTCGTTCCGGCGGCGCGAACGGAGCGCGGGCGCTCTCGTCAGCGACTCTAA
>NZ_JBDIAB010000245.1:0-3892 GCF_039812165.1 Microbacterium sp. | reverse complement strand
GCGTCCGCTCGCCCCTCGCGCCCGGCCCGGCGCTGCCCGCGCCCGGCCTGCCGCGGCGGGCCTGCCGCGCCCGGCCGCTCGTGCCTTGTCTCTTTCGTGAGACTCCACTGGTGCGTCGAGACTGCACGCCCAGCACGCGGTCTCGACGCACGGTTGGAGTCTCGCGGAGAGGAGCTGGGGCGGGGAGGGCGCGGGAGGGCGGCGGCGGAGGGCGCGGAGAGCGCGAGGGGCGCTCGGTAGGCTGGGGACGGTGAGCCAGACTTCCTCGCCCGCGCTTCAGGTCGCGGGCCTCGTCAAGCGGTTCGGTCAGAAGGTCGCCGTCGCCGGCATCGACCTCGTCGTCCCGACCGGCTCGTTCTTCGGGCTGGTCGGCCCCAACGGCGCCGGCAAGACCACGACGCTGTCGATGGCGACCGGGCTCCTGCGTCCCGATGCCGGCGGCGTGTGGGTGCACGGCGTCGATGTGTGGGGCGACCCGGTCGCCGCGAAGGCGATGATCGGCAACCTCGCCGACGGCGTGCGCCTGTTCGACCGCCTGACCGGCGAGCAGCTCATCACGTACACGGCGATGATGTTCGGCATCCCGCGCCCCGAGATCGCCCCGCGCGTGGCGGACCTCATCGCGCTCATGGACCTCGCCGAGGCCGCGGGCACGATCGTCGCCGACTACTCCGCGGGCATGACGAAGAAGGTGGCGCTCGCGTGTGCGCTCGTGCACGCGCCGCGCCTGCTCGTCCTCGACGAGCCGTTCGAGTCGGTCGACCCGGTGTCGGCGGCCAACATCGAGGACATCCTGCGCAGCTACACGGCGTCGGGCGGCACGGTGATCGTGTCGAGCCACTCGATGGACCTCGTGCAGCGCATGTGCGACCACGTCGCGGTCATCGCCGCCGGACGCGTGCTCGCCGCCGGCACGGTCGACGAGGTGCGCGCGGGGGAGACGCTGCAGGACCGGTTCGTCTCGCTCGTGGGCGGCCGCCACCAGATGGAGGGGCCGGAGTGGTTGCGACAGTCCTGAGGCTGCGATACCGCATCCTCGGCAACACGCTCGCCCGGAGCCCGTGGCAGCTCGTCGGCTTCTGTTTCGGCATGCTCGGCGCGCTGTGGATGCTGGGCATGGTCGTGACGGGCGTCGTCGCGCTCGCCGTCTTCCAGGGCCTCGAGGTCGCGCGTACCGTCGCCGTGCTCGCCGGCTCCGCGCTGCTGCTCGGCTGGGTCGTCGGGCCCGTGCTCGTGACGGGCATCGAGACGACGGTGGATGCCGCGCGCCTCGCCCCCTTCCCGCTCCGGCGCACCCAGGTGATGCAGGCGCTCACCGCGACCGGGCTCACCGGCATCCCGGGGATCGTGACGTCGCTGGCCGCCCTCGTCACGGTCGGCCTGTGGCTGCGCTGGCCGGTCGCCGCGATCGTCGCGGTGCCCTGCGCCGCGGTCGCGGTGCTCACGTGCGTCGTCGCGTCACGGCTCATGGCCACCCTGTCGACCGGGCTCGGCAGCGACCGGCGCGGACGCGAGCTGGTCGGCACCGTCGTGCTCGTGCTCGTGGTCGCCGCGGGGCCGCTGCTCACCGGCATCCTGGCCCTGCTCGACAGCACCGGCGACCTCGCGACCCGGTTCGTGCAGGCCGCCGGCGTGCTCGGCTGGACCCCGATCGGCGCGGCCTGGGCGGTGCCCGGCGACCTCGCCGCCGGTGCGTGGGGAGCCGCGGTCGCGAAGCTCGCGATCGCCGGCGCGACCCTCGCGATCCTGTGGCTCGCCTGGGGTCGCGCGCTGGAGGCATCCGTCTCCTCGCCGCCGAGACGGACGGCCCGCACGGTCGAGCCGGGCGCGCTGGGCCTGTTCGGCCGCATGCCCACGGGCGGCGTCGGTGCGACGTGGGCGCGCTCGCTCACGGCGTGGCTGCGCGACCCGCGCTACCTGCGGCAGCTCCTGATGGTGCCGCTGTTCCCGGTGCTGTTCGCGTTCGTCGACGGCGTGCACGGCGTGCTGTTCGGGGCGTCGGCGGTCGTGGTCGCGTTCGTCCTGTGCATCGCCGGCTACGCCGACGTGTCGTATGACGGCACCGCGTTCGCCTCGGTGCTCGCCACCGGCATCCGAGGTCGCGACGACCGGCTGGGGCGCCTGCTCGGCGCGGCATGCGTCGGCGTGCCGCTGACACTCCTCGTGGCCGTGGTCACGGCGCTGGTCTCGGGGAGCGCCGCGCAGCTGCCCGCCGTGGTCGGCGCGGCGCTCGGTCTGCTCCTCGCCGGCTACGGGGTGACCGCGGTGTCGTCGGCGCTCCTCGTGACGCCGGTCGCCCAGCCGGGTGACAACCCGTTCAAGTCCGTCCCGGGGCAGACGTTCGTGAGCGGCCTGCTCGTGTTCGTCGTGCTGGCCGCGTGCCTCGTGCTGGCCGCCCCCGCGATCGTGCTGTCGGCGATCTCGCTCGTGGCGGGCTCGGCGCTGCATGGCTGGCTGGCGCTCGCCGCGGGCCTCGCGGTGGGGCTCGTCGCGATCGTCGTGGGGGTCGTCGTCGGAGGCCGCACGCTCGACCGCACCGGGCCCGACCTGCTCGCGCGCATCAAGGCCTTCCCGCGCTGAGCTCGGCGCGGCGCTCCCGCAGGTCGGCGCTCCCTCGGCGCGGCGCCCCCGCACCCGCGCTCCCGGCCCCGCGCGCCGGTGTCGCATCCGCGAGACTCCATTGGTGCGTCGAGACTGCACGCCCGGCCCGCGGTCTCGACGCACGGATGGAGTCTCGCGGGAAAGTCATGGACGGTCTTCGCCCCGACCTGAGCGCCGTCACACGCCTTGCCCGTGACGGCGGCGGGCGAGGACGGATGCCGCGACGACCGCCCACGTGCCGAGGAGCAGTGCCGTGAGCCACAGGCCGAGGCTTTCGATGTCGAGCCCGGCGAGCCACGAGACGGGCATTGCCGCCGACCGTGGAGCGTCGCCGAGGATGCCCTCGGCCACCCCGGCGAGCTGCACGACGGCGACCACCAGCGCGGCGACGACCGAGAGGGCCGTCATCCACGTCGCGTACGCCGACCGCCGCGGCGCGTCCGGCGCGAACGCATAGGCGCGCCGCGCGAGGGCGCCCTGCGTGGTGTCGAGCATCGACATGCCCGCCGCGAAGATCACCGGGAGGCTCAGCACGACCCACCAGGGCACGGCGGTGAGCGTCGCCGTCCCAGCGAGCGCCAGCAGGCCGATCTCGGTCGCGGTGTCGAAGCCGAGGCCGAACAGGAGCCCGACGCCGTACATGCGCGACGGCCGGTCGATCGCGCTCTGCGCGCGGGCGAGCGCACGCCACACCGGTCCGCCGGCGCCCTGCCGCCCCGAGGCGAGCGTCGCGATGCCGATGCCCGCGAGCACCAGCAGGAACACGCTCGACACCGACGGCCCCCACACGCCGGTCACCTGGTGCAGCGCGGAGCCGTCGTCCGCCAGCGCGGACGAGACGACGCCCAGGCCCGCGGCCAGGAGCGTGCAGAGCACGAACACGACCGTGGAGTGCCCGAGCGAGAACCAGAGTCCGACCGTCGAGGCGGGGCGATGCCGCTCCTGCAGCGAGCGCGTCGTGTTGTCGATCGCGGCGATGTGGTCGGCGTCGAACGCGTGGCGGAGGCCGAGAGCGTAGGCGGTGAGCCCGACGGCGAGGGTGGCGGCCGGGGCGGCTCCGTCCGGCGAGAGCCTCGCGACGCCGGTGAACGCGGCGACGAGGAGCGTGCCCCAGCCGAGCACGTGCAGGCCCGCGATCGCCGCGACGACGAGCACCGCGGTGCGCTGCGGAGTGCGACGCGCAGCCAGGCGGTCAGGCGCGGACGTGCTCATGGCTGGGCTCCGAGGAGGGAAGGCGGCGATCCGCGTGGCTCGCCCACACGGGCCACAGATCGTGCAGGGGACTGGAGTG
>NZ_JBDIAB010000244.1:0-3893 GCF_039812165.1 Microbacterium sp. | reverse complement strand
GTCGGCGTCGCCGTCGGCGAGCCGGCCCAGCGCCAGGGCGATCGCGCCCTGCTCCAGCACGCCGGCGCGGCCGGCCGGGTGGGCGGGGCCGGGCAGTGCGACGAGATGACCCCAGCGGATGCCGCGGGCCTCGACCGGCACGATCAGCCAGGCGTCCGCGTCGAGCGGCTCACCGGACCGCTCCGCGCCGCCCGCCCTCCCCGCCGCCCGGTGCGCCTCGCGCGAGCGCCGCTCCCACGTGTCGAACAGCTCCTCCTCGAGGTCGGGCGGCACCTCGGCGGCGACCACCTCGTGCGCGAGGTTCTCGAGCACGACCGGCGCCCCGAGGGTCTGCGCGAGCTGGTGCACGACGAAGTCTGCCGGCGAGCCGCGCAGCGCCAGGGCGGTGAAGCGCTCGCGCACCTCGTCGCGGGCCCGCAGGGCCGCGGTCTGCTCCGAGATGATGCGGCTGTGCACGGTCTCGGTGACCGCGACGAACTTCACCTCGCGGTGCAGCGCCACGAGGGCGAGCCCGCCGGCGCGTGCGGCCTGCACGACGACGGCCGGCACGTACCGGTAGCGCGCGACGAGCTCGAGCACGATGCCCGCGAGACCCGCCTCGACGAGGCTCGCGACGAACGCGGCCAGCTCGGCAGGGTCGTCCGGCCAGTCCGAGCCGGTCGACATCAGCAGCTCGCCGCCGTCGAGCAGCCGCGCCACCCCGGCGCTGTCGGAGACGTGCACCCAGCGCACGCGCGCGTCGAGTGCGGCGCCGCCGACGATCACCTCCGGCAGGCCGGTCACGAGCGCGTCGAGCGCCAGCACCTCGCGCACGGTCGGCAGACCTTCACCGGTCGCCAGCCGCTCCGGACGATCTGTCCGGAATGGGCCGGATTCGCGACGTTCAGCCATCGATGCGCGCCCCGCTCCTTTGAAACACTGGGATGAAGTCAGCTTAGACGCCGTCCGGTCGCTCTGTCCGGGCCGCATCCCAAGCATCGCCGCAGCCGGGAAAGGAAGCCCCCATGCCCCTCATCCGCCACCACATCGCCGGCCACGAGGCGGGTGCCGCCGAGCGCACCGGGGCCGTGTACGACCCGGCCACGGGCGAGCACCGCAGCGACGTGGCCCTGGCCACGACCGCCGAGGTCGACGAGGCGATCGCCGCGGCCAAGGCCGCGCTCCCCGCGTGGCGGGCGACCGGCCTGATCCGACGCGCCGACGTGTTCTTCCGGCTGCGCCACCTGCTCGCCGAGCGGCGCGACGAGCTGGCCGCGATCGTCACGAGCGAGCACGGCAAGGTGCTGTCCGACGCCGCCGGCGAGATCAGCCGCGGCATCGAGAACGTCGAGTTCGCCGCCGGCCTCGTGCACCTCCTCAAGGGCGAGCACTCCGAGCAGGTGTCGCGCGGCGTCGACGTGCACTCGCTCCGTCAACCGGTCGGCGTGGTCGGGGCGATCACCCCCTTCAACTTCCCGGTGATGGTGCCGCTGTGGATGACGGCATCCGCCATCGCGTGCGGCAACACCGTCGTGCTCAAGCCGAGCGAGAAGGACCCGAGCGCCGCGGTGACGCTGGCGCGCCTGTACGAGGAGGCGGGCCTGCCCGCCGGCGTGCTGAACGTCGTGCACGGCGACAAGGTCGCCGTCGACGCGATCCTCGACTCCCCCGACGTGCGCGCGGTGAGCTTCGTCGGCTCGACGCCGATCGCCCGCTCGATCTACCAGCGCGCGAGCGCGAACGGCAAGCGCGTGCAGGCGCTCGGCGGGGCGAAGAACCACATGGTCGTCATGCCGGACGCCGACCTCGACGGCGCCGCCAACGCCGCCGTCTCGGCCGCGTACGGCTCGGCCGGCGAGCGCTGCATGGCCGTGTCGGTGCTGGTCGCGGTGGGCGACGAGACCGCCGACGCGCTCATCGCGAAGGTCGCCGAGCGCGTCGAGGGCCTGCGGATCGGCCCCGGCACCGACCCGGAGTCGGAGATGGGCCCGCTCATCACGCGCGAGCACCGCGACAAGGTCGCCTCGTACGTCGCGGGCGCCGCGGCCGAGGGCGCCACCGTCGTGGTGGACGGCACGGCGAAGGCGTTCGACTCCGACGGCTTCTTCCTCGGGGTCAGCCTCGTCGACGGCGTGCGCCCCGGCATGAAGGTGTACGACGACGAGATCTTCGGCCCGGTGCTGGCCGTCGTGCGCGTGTCGAGCTACGCCGAGGCGGTCGAGCTCGTCAACGCCAACCGGTACGCGAACGGCACCGCGATCTTCACGCGCGACGGCGGCACGGCCCGCCAGTTCGAGTTCGACATCGAGGTCGGCATGGTCGGGGTCAACGTGCCGATCCCCGTCCCGGTGGGCGCCTACTCGTTCGGCGGCTGGCGGGACTCCCTGTTCGGCGACTCGCACATCTACGGCCCGGAGTCGATCCACTTCTACACTCGGACCAAGGTGGTCACGAGCCGCTGGCCCGGCCACACGCCGTCGCAGATCGACCTCGGCTTCCCGAGCAACCACTGACCCGCAGATCGGAGCCATCATGACCGACATCCTCACCGAGCCCGTCCGCACCGGCACCCTGCCCGATCTCGACACCGACGCGCGCGTGCGCGCCGACGACCGCGCGCACGTCTTCCACTCGTGGAGCGCGCAGGCCCTCATCGACCCGCTCCCGATCGCCGCCGGCGAGGGGGCGACCTTCTGGGACTACGCGGGCAACGCCTACCTCGACTTCTCGTCGCAGCTCGTGAACCTCAACCTCGGGCACCAGCATCCCGACCTCGTCGCCGCCATCCAGCAGCAGGCCGGCCGGCTCGCGACGATCCAGCCCGCGATGGCCAGCGACGTGCGCGGCGAGCTCGCCCGTCGTATCGCCGAGGTCGCCCCCGACGGGTTCGAGAAGGTGTTCTTCACCAACGGCGGGGCGGATGCCAACGAGAACGCCGTCCGCATGGCGCGGGCCGTCACCGGCCGCCGCACCGTGCTGTCGGCGTACCGCAGCTACCACGGCAACACCACGACGGCGATCACGCTCACGGGCGACCCCCGCCGCTGGGCGAACGAGCCCGGCGACGGCTCGGTCGCGCACTTCTTCGGGCCCTACCCGTACCGTTCGCCGTTCCACTCGTCGAGCCCCGAGGAGGAGACCGCGCGGGCGCTCGAGCACCTCGAGCAGACGATCGTGCTGCAGGGCGCGTCGACGATCGCCGCGATCATCATGGAGACGATCGTGGGCACCAACGGGGTGCTCGTCCCGCCGCCGGGCTACCTGCAGGGCGTGCGCGAGCTGTGCGACCGCTACGGCATCCTGTGGATCGCCGACGAGGTCATGGTCGGCTTCGGCCGGGTGGGGCAGTGGTTCGCGTTCCAGGCGTTCGACGTGGCGCCCGACCTCATCACCTTCGCGAAGGGCGTCAACTCGGGCTACGTGCCGCTGGGCGGCGTCGTCATCTCCGACCGCGTCGCGGCGCACTTCGACACCGTCGCCTTCCCCGGCGGCCTCACCTACTCCGGGCACCCGCTGGCGTGCGCGCCGGGCGTCGCCACGTTCGAGGTGTTCGAGCGCGACGGCATCCTGCAGCGCGTGCGCGACCTCGGCGACCGCGTCGTCGGGCCGCGTCTGCAGCAGCTGAAGGAGCGGCATCCGTCCGTGGGCGACGTGCGCGGCATGGGCCTGTTCTGGGCGATCGAGCTCGTCAAGGACCGCGAGACCCGCGAGCCGCTCGTGCCGTTCAACGCGAGCGGGGCGGCCGCCGCGCCCGTCACCGCGTTCGCCGCGGCGTGCAAGAAGGCCGGCGTGTGGCCGTTCACGCACTTCAACCGCGTGCACGTCGCACCGCCGCTCGTGATCCCGGAGGACGACCTCGTGCGCGGCCTCGACGTCATCGACCGCGCGCTCGACGTCGCCGACGAGCACGTGAC
>NZ_JBDIAB010000243.1:0-3901 GCF_039812165.1 Microbacterium sp. | reverse complement strand
CGCGGCGCGTGGTGGCGCTGCTGCGCCGCGAGCAGTCCCTCGTCGATGAGCTGCTCCACGGCGTCGGCGGCGTCGCCGACGAGGTTCGGGAGCGCGGCGCGCTCGACCGACGAGAACGGGTCGAGCACCCAGTCGGCCGGGTCCTGGCGCCCCGGCGGGCGGCCGATCCCCACGCGCACGCGCGTGAAGTCGGGCGAGCCGAGCGCCTTGGCGACGTCGCGGACGCCGTTGTGGCCGCCGTGGCCGCCGCCCGTCTTGAGCTTGAGCGTGTCGAACGGCAGGTCGAGCTCGTCGTGCACGATCACGACCCGATCCGACGGGATGCCGTAGTACGCGGCCAGCGCCGACACCGGACCCCCCGACACGTTCATGAAGCTGTTGGGCTTGGCGAGCACGAGCTTCGGCCCGCCCGGGCGCAGCCACGTCTCGGCGACGCGGGCGTTCGCCCGGTGCGCGCGGAACGGCTCGCCGCGGCGCCCGGCGAGCTCGTCCACGACGAGCTGGCCGGCGTTGTGGCGCGTCAGCTCGTAGCGCGGACCGGGGTTGCCCAGGCCCACGACCAGCCACGTCTCGGCCATCGCTGTGCTCCCTTCGCCGTCCGCCTCCGCGGGCGACGGCTCCTCGGACAGCGGGGCCCGCCTCCCTCGACGGAAGACGGGCCCCATGCCTGATGCGTCCTACTCGCCGGCGGACTCGGCCTCGGCGGACTCGGCGCCCTCCTCGGCCTCGTCGGCCGCGGCACCGGCCGGCACCGAGATGGCCACGACGAGGACGTCGGGCTCGATCGCCAGGCTCGCGCCGCGCGGCAGCGAGAGCTCGGCCGCGGTGATGTGCGTGCCCTCCTCGAGGCCCTCGACGTCGACCTCGATGTGCTCGGGGATGTGGGTCGCCTCGACCTCGAGCGACACGCTCGGGGCGTCGAGGTTGACGATCGTGCCGGCGAACGGCTCGCCCGTGACGACGACGGGGACGTCGACCTGGATCTTCTCGCCCTTCTTGACCACGAGCAGGTCGATGTGCTCGATGACCTGGTGCACCGGGTCCTTCTGGACGTCCTTGACGAGCGTCAGCTGCGTGGTGCCGGCGACGTCGAGCTCGAGCACGACGTTGGCGCGGCGGACCAGCAGCGACATCTGGTGGCCGGGCAGGGCGACGTGCACCGGGTCGGTGCCGTGGCCGTAGATGACGGCGGGGATCTTGCCGGCGGCGCGCAGACGGCGGGCGAAGCCCTTGCCGAAGTTCTCGCGCAGCTCGGCCTGGACCTTGGTGTCGGTCTCGGTCGACATGGTTCTCTCCTTGCGGGCCGGAGGGCCCTGGGTGCGGTTCTGGATTCGACTCGAACGCGAACGTGAGGAAAGACCGGAGCCTGCATCACCGCGTCGATAACGGATGCCGCACCCACCGGATCACCGGCGGCACGAGGCATCCCTCGCCGAAGTTCGTCGCAAGTCTACCAGCGAGCCCGCTACGATGAGCACGTCACGATCGCGCCCGAAGGGGGAACCATGGAGTACGGCTTTCTTTCGCACGCGGTCGGCTGGCTGATCGCCCTCATGGCCCTGTGCACGACCGTCAGCGTCACCATCGCCTTCTGGACGATGGGCCGCCAGGCCTACCGCAAGGACTGACCGCGCCGGCGCGATGTCGCGCCGCCGTCAACCGTCGCCCGGCTCGTCGACGAGCGTCACCGGCAGCGACGGCGTGAGCCGACGGAGGCTCTGGAAGGTCGGCACGAGCTGACCGTACAGCTCCGCGAACACGGGCTCGAGCTGCCGGTACACGGCCGCGGTCGCGGGGTCGGGGCGCACGCTGTCCTGCACCGCGATGAGGTCGGCGGCGATGTCGATGGACTCGATCAGTCCGAGCGCCTCCATGCCCAGGAGCGCCGCGCCGAAGCCGGAGCCCTCCTGCCCCTCGGCGAAGTCGACGCGCATGTCGAGCGCGGCGGCCAGCACCGTGCGCCACAGCTCCGACTTCGTCACGCCGCCGGTCGCCCGCACCTGCGTGATCTCGAGCCCCGCCGCCTGCATCGACTGCATGACGAGGCCCAGCTGCAGGCAGACGCCCTCGAGCGCCGCACGGATGAAGTGCTCGCGCGAGTGCGCGCGGGTGATGCCGATGTAGGCCCCCTTCGGGAGCGCGCTCCAGTGCGGTGCGCGCTCGCTCAGGAGGTACGGGAGCATGACGAGCCCGCCGGAGCCGGGTCGCGCGCGGGCGGCGAGGGCGAGGAGCTCGCGCTCGCTGCCGGGGCCGAGCTCGGGCGCCACGAGCGTGCGCGCCCAGTCGAGCGTCGCGCCGCCGTTGTTGATCGCGCCGCCGACGACCCAGCGGTCCTCGGTGAGCGCGTAGCAGAACACGCCGCCCTGCGGGTCGACGGCGGGGTGGTCGACGGCCACGCGCAGCGCACCGCTCGTGCCGATCGAGCACGCGGCGACGCCCGGCTCGACCGCGCCCACGCCGAGGTTCGCGAGCGGGCCGTCGCCCGCACCCACGACGACCCTGGTGTCGGCGGGGAGGCCCATCGCCTCGGCCGCCTCGTCGGTGAGGCCGGGGAGCACGTGGCGCGTCGGGACGAGCTCGGGCAGCTGCTCCGGACCGATGCCGGCGAGCGCGAGCGCCTCGTCGTCCCACCGCAGCGTGTGGATGTCCATGAGCCCGCTCGCCGAGGCGAGCGAATGGTCGACCACGAGTGCGCCGCACATGCGCACGAGCACGAAGTCCTTGATGCCCGCCCAGAACGCGACCGACTCGTGCAGCTTCGGCTCCTGCTCGCGGAACCAGACGAGCTTGGGGAGCGGCGACATCGGATGAAGCGGCGTGCCGGTGCGGCGATGCAGGGCCAGCCCGCCGACGCTCGCTCGCAGCCGCTCGGCCTGGGCGCCGGCGCGCGTGTCGCCCCACGTGACCACGGGCGTGATCGGCCGGTAGTCGGCGTCGAGCCCGAGCAGGCTGTGCATGGCGGAGGAGAACGAGATGCCCGCGACGCGGTCGACGCCCACGTCGCGGACGACCTCGGCCGCGGCCGCGTAGGCGGCGGCGAGGATCGCCTGCGGATCCTGCACGGCGTAGCCCGGGTGCGGGGTCTCCAGCGGATAGCCGTGCGAGGCGCTGGAGACCTGCTCGCCGGCGGTCGTGAAGGCGACGGCCTTCGTGCTGGTGGTGCCGAGGTCCAGCCCGATGACGACGGGCGCGCTGTCGGTCATGTCCCGACCCGGTCAGCCGTCCTGGCCGAACGAGACCAGGACCTTCGACGACTGCGACGCGTCCGCGGCGATCTCGAACGCCTCGAGAGCGTCGGATGCCGGTCGCACATGGGTCACGATGCCCGACACGTCGAGCGAACCGTCGGCGAGCGCCGCGATGACGTCGTCGAACTCGTGGGCGAAGCGGAACGACCCGACGAGCGTGAGCTCGCGCGTGATGGCCGTCGCGAGGGGAGCCGGGACCTCCCCCGCGCGCTGCAGCCCCAGGAGGACCACGATGCCGCCGCGGGTCGCCGCCGAGATCGCCGCGGCGAGCCCCGGGACGGTGCCGCTGGACTCCACGACCACGTCGGCGTTCAGCGCCGCGATCCCTTCGGCGTCGCGCGCGTCGAGCGTGCGTGCGCCGCGGGCGGCGGCGATCTCGCGCGGCAGCGGATGCAGGTCGGTGGCCGCCACCCACGACGCGCCGTGGTGCTGCGCGACCGAGACGACGAGCTGGCCGATGGGGCCCGCGCCGATCACCGCGACGCTCTTGCCGCGGATGTCGCCGGCGCGCCCGAGGCCGTGCCACGCGACCGCGGCCGGCTCGGCGAGCGCGGCCGTGTGCAGGTCGAGTCCCTCGGGCAGCGCGTGCAGCATGCGGGCGGGGAGCGCCACGCGACGCGCGAACGCTCCCTGCGTGTGCGGCAGGTGCATCG
>NZ_JBDIAB010000242.1:0-3907 GCF_039812165.1 Microbacterium sp. | reverse complement strand
TCGCCGCGGCGGAGGCGGCAGCTCGCGAGCTCAGCCGCTTCGACGCCGAGGCAGGCAACGGCGCGCCGGCACTCAGGCCGCTGCTGGTGCACGCCGAGGCGGCGGTGTCGTCGCGGATCGACGACGTCGTGGCATCCGCGTCGGCGATCGGCACGGCGGGGCTGGGCGGACGCGCGGGCCGCGCCGCGGAGCTCGTCGTCGCGAACGCGCACGCCCTCGCCGCATCGGACGGCGTGAGCACCGCCGCGATCGCACGCGCGCACGCGACGCTCATGGCCGACGAACCGCGCCACACGCCCGGACGGTGGCGCTCGCAGCCGACGTGGATCGGGCCGCGCTCCGACAGCCCCGTCGGCGCCGAGTACGTCCCCCCGTACCCCACCCGCGTGCCGGCGCTCATGGACGACCTCGTCGCGTTCGCCCGGCGCACGGACGTGTCGCCGCTCGTGTCGACGGCCATCGCGCACGCGCAGTTCGAGACGGTCCATCCGTTCTCGGCGGGCAACGGCCGCGTCGGACGCGCGTTCGTGCACGCGATGCTCACGGCCCGCGGCGTCACCCGCGACGTCGTCGCGCCGCTGTCGGCGGGGCTCCTCGTCGACCGGCCCGTCTACCTCGACGCGCTCGAGGCGTACCGCGCGGGCGACGTCTCGCCGATCGTCGCCGTGTTCGCCGACGCGGCGCACCACGCGATCGCGAACGCACGACTCCTCGTCGACGACGTCGCACGGGTCCGCGCCGCGTGGAGCGAGCATCTCACCGCCCGCCGGTCGAGCAACGCGTGGGCGCTGCTCGACGTTCTCGTGCGGCATCCGGTGCTCGACTCGGCGACCGCCGCCACCGCGCTCGGCGTGCAGCAGCCGAACGTCTATCCCCCGTTGCAGGCGCTCGTGGATGCCGGCGTCCTCACCCCCAAGGCCGACCACCGGCAGGGTCCGTTCTGGCACGCGACCGACCTGCTCGCCGCGATCGACCGCTTCGCCGCCCGCGCCGCGAGCGGCGAAACGGCCTGAGCACCCCGCCGATGCCGGGCCCCGGGCGTCAGCGGTTGTTCTGAGCCATGAGCTCGCCGACGCTCGGGGTCTTGAGAGCCAAGCCGCCCCAGCCGTGCACGAGCCAAGTGACGAGCATGAGCAGGAACGGGAGCGGCACGGCCGGCACGAACAGCAGCGGCACCACGAGCCCCGTCAGGTACGACAGCACCGCGAGCGCGATCATGACGGCGTCGAACCAGGCCAGAGCGCTGCGCCGTGCGAACCGCCACACCGCGCGCGCGACCGACCGGTCGGCGAGCGGCCGCAGCACGAACGCGAACACGAGCCCGAAGCCCACGAGCCCCACGAACGCGCCCGCGCGCACGATCAGGGCGGGGTCGGTCTCGAGCGCCGCGGCGTCGCCGCCGATGTTCCCGATGATCCCGAAGAACAGCAGCGGCACCGCGAACGCGACCAGCAGCAGCCAACCCAGCAGCCGGCGCAGGAGCAGGTACACCGACAGCCGGGCCAGCAGCGGCGGCACCGCCGCGGTCGGCGTGACCCGCAGGCTCGCGAACGCCGTCCCGATGGCCTCGGCGCGGTGCCCGGCGGTGAACTGCGCCGACATCACCTGCTGCTGCAGCGAGGGATCGGTGGGGTCGAGCGCGGCCGCCTCGCGCATCACCCGATAGCCGCGCTGACGCTGCGCCGGGTCGGCCAGGTACACCCGCGCGAGCGCCACGAGCGCGCGCGAGCGTTCCGCCGGATCGATCGGCGACAGCTGGATCGCGGCCATCGCCTGCGCCTCCGCCGCCGGGAAGTCACGGAGGTCGGCGAGCGCGGCCGAGACCTCGGCGCGATGCCGCCACTCCTCGGGCTCGAGCTGCGCGGCGGCCGACGCCGCCTCCAGCGCCTCCCTCCCCCGGGCGGCGTCGAGCCCGATCAGGCGCGACAGCGTGCCGAAGGCGGCGGCGCGGGTCGCCGTGTCGGCGTCGGCGGTCGCCATCCGCGCGTACCGCTCCGCCTCGGCGAGGTTGCCGACGGATGCCTCGACGTGCGCGAGCATGCACAGCGCGGTGCCGTCCGTGGGATTCTGCGCGAGCGCGCTGCGCAGCAGCTCGCGCGCCTTGTCGGGCTGACGCACCTGCAGGTATGTCATCGCCTGCGCGCGAGGATCGGCATCCATCGGTCAGATCCGGTGCTTCTTCAGATACGACCGCAGCTGCGCGAACGTTCCATCGTCGACGCCGTACTCGAGCACGGGCTTGATCTGCTCGAACCACGATCGGGTCGACGGCACGACGCGGGATGCCGCGGCCTCGACGTCGTAGGTCGTGATCATGCGCGGCACGCCCTCGCGGAGGGAGTCCATGAACGCCTGCTCGATCGCGGTGTCGACGACGTAGGAGAGGTCGGCGCCGGAGAACTCCGCGGTGCGCGCGGCGACGGTGGAGACGTCGATCGCGGCGGCCGGCTTGTCGCGCAGACCGATCCGCACGATCGCCTCGCGCGCGGGCTCGTCGGGCGGCAGGATCAGCACGGTGCGGTCGAGCCGGCCGGGGCGGCGCAGCGCGGGGTCGATGTCCCACGGGCGGTTCGTCGCCGCCAGGACGTACACGCCGTCGTTGGAGGCGCCGACGCCGTCGAGCTCCTCGAGCAGCTGGCTCGTGACCATGCGCAGGCCCTGCGCGAACGCGTTGCCCGACGTGCGGCGCCCGCCGACGGCGTCGAACTCGTCGAAGAAGATCACGCACGGGCGCGAGCGGCGGGCAGTCTCGAACAGCTCGTGGATCGCCTTCTCGGTCTGCCCGCGGTACTCGCCCATGAGGTCGGCGAGCGTCGCGTGCACGAAGCTCGCGCCGAGCTCGCCGGCGATCGCACGGGCGATGAACGTCTTGCCGCAGCCGGGCGGCCCGTACATCAGCAGGCTTCCGCGCGGCTGCTTGCCGAACATGCGCGCCAGCTCGGGGTTGCGCATGGGCGCGAGGAACGACGCCTCGAGGTGCCGCTTGACCTCGGTCATGCCCGCGACGTCGGCGAGGGTCACGGCGGGGCGCTCGACGTCCCACACCGGGGTCTCCTCCGCCTGCGGAGCGCCGGTGGCCGCGAGACGCTGCGGGGCACCCGGCGGCGCGGGCGGGCCGGCGGGCGCGCCGGCGCTGCTCGCGGGCGGGACGGATGCCGGGAGTCCGGCGGCGCCGGACGGAGCCGCGGGCGACGCCGGAGCCGCGGGCGACGAGCCGACGGCAGGGGGAACCGATCCGCCGGGAGTGACCGGTCCGCCGGGGGCAGACGGCGCGGCACCGTGGGACGGCGCCGCCTGTGCAGGAGGCGTCGCGGACGGCGCACCGGGAGAGCCGTACGACGGAGCCGCACCGGGAGAGCCGTAGGCCGGAGGCGCCTGCGTGGGAGGCGCACCGGGAGAGCCGTAGGCCGGGGGCGCCTGCGTGGGAGGCGCACCGGGAGAGCCGTAGGACGGGGCCTCGCCAGGCGACCCAGGCGTGGGCGAAGCCGCGGGCGGCGCGGCGACACCGGGAGCACCAGGCACACCAGGAGCACCAGGAGCACCAGCCGCGCCAGGCGTGCCCGTGCCGCCGGCATCCGCCCCAGATGCACCCTGCGAGCCCGCCTGCGGCGCCGCGTGACGCTTGCGCAGGAGCGCCGCGGCGGCGCGCGCACGCAGCACCGCGACGGTCTGCGGGTTCGCTCCGTAGTGGGCGAGGGTCTCGATCTCGACCGCGGCGACCTCGGGCTGGTGCTCGAGGAGCAGCTCGATCAGATCGACACGGAGGCCGAGGTTCTGCGGGTCGGCCGCGACCGCGTCGCGGATGATCGCGACGAAGTCAGGGGTGTCCGTCATGGCAACGAGGCTAACAACCGGCGCCGACACGCGCTCCCCGCAGTCCGACCGGTCGACCGCCCGTGCTCGCGAC
>NZ_JBDIAB010000241.1:0-3942 GCF_039812165.1 Microbacterium sp. | reverse complement strand
CCGAAGTACAGCTCGTACTCGAAGGGGTGCGGGCGGGCGTTCAGCGGGGTGATCTCGTTCTCGATCTTGTACTCGATCCAGGTCTCGATCAGCTCGGGCGTGAACACGCCGCCGGCGAGCAGGAACTCGTGGTCGGCGCGCAGCGCCTCGAGCGAGTCCAGCAGCGAGTTCGGCACCTGCGGGATGTTCTTGGCCTCCTCGGGCGGCAGCTCGTAGAGGTCCTTGTCGACCGGCTCGTGCGGCTCGATGCGGTTCTTGATGCCGTCGAGGCCCGCCATCAGCTGCGCCGCGAAGGCGAGGTAGGGGTTCCCCGAGGCATCCGGCGCGCGGAACTCGATGCGCTTGGCCTTCGGGTTCGTGCCGGTGATCGGGATGCGGACCGCGGCCGAGCGGTTGCCCGCCGAGTACACCAGGTTGACCGGCGCCTCGTAGCCCTTCACGAGCCGCTTGTACGAGTTGAGGGTCGGGTTGGTGAACGCCAGCACGGCCGGAGCGTGCGCGAGGAGGCCGCCGATGTACCAGCGCGCGACGTCGGAGAGGCCACCGTAGCCCTTCTCGTCGTAGAACAGCGGCTTGCCCTCGAGCCACAGCGACTGGTGCGTGTGCATGCCCGAGCCGTTGTCGCCGAAGAGCGGCTTGGGCATGAAGGTCGCGACCTTGCCCCACTCCAGCGCGGTGTTCTTGACGATGTACTTGAACTTCAGGATGTCGTCGGCCGCGTGCACCATCGTGTCGAAGCGGTAGTTGATCTCGGCCTGGCCGCCGGTGCCCACCTCGTGGTGCGAGCGCTCGAGGATCAGGCCCGAGTCGATCAGCTTGAGGCAGATGTCGTCGCGCAGGTCGGCCTGCTTGTCGACCGGCGAGACAGGGAAGTAGCCGCCCTTGTAAGGAGTCTTGTTGGCGAGGTTGCCGCCCTCCTCCTCACGACCGGTGTTCCACGCGCCCTCCTCGGAGTCGACGTGGTAGAAGCTGTGGTTCGCCGTGACGTCGTAGCGCACGTCGTCGAAGATGTAGAACTCGGCCTCGGGCGCGAAGAACGCGGTGTCGGCGATGCCGGTCGAGGCGAGGTACTTCTCGGCCTTCTTGGCGACCTGGCGCGGGTCCTTCGAGTAGATCTCGCCGTTGCGCGGGTTGTAGATGTCGAAGAGCATGACGAGCGTCTTCGCCTCGCGGAACGGGTCGACGTACGCGCTCGAGACGTCCGGGATCAGCTGCATGTCCGACTCGTGGATGCTCGCGAACCCGCGGATCGACGAACCGTCGAACAGCTGGCCGACCGTGAAGAAGTCCTCGTCGACGGTCGAAGCAGGGATGTTGAAGTGCTGCTGCACGCCGGGCAGATCCGTGAAGCGGATGTCGAGGAACTTGACGTCCTCGTCCTTGATGAACTTCAGCACCTCGGATGAGTCTTTGAACATTGAGTCTCCAGATCGGGTAGCGGACCGCGTCGGCGGCGTACGGCTGGAGTCGAACCTAGCCGTGCCCAGTTGCCCGCCAGTAACCCTCATGTTTCGGGCATGTTACGCGGGCCTCGATAGCATGGTGGGCGTGTCCGTCTCCGAGAGCTCGTATCCCGGCGAGCGGCTCGGGATGCCGGCATCCGGTCGGGGCAGCATCGGACGCATCGGACGACGCCTCGGTGCCCTCGCGATCGACTGGGCCTGCGCGGTCGTGATCTCGATCGCGTTCTTCGCCTACGACTCCCTCGCGACGCTCGCGGTCTTCTGCGCGGTGCAGCTCGTGTTCATCCCCACCCTCGGGGGCAGCCCCGGTCACCGCCTCGTCGGCCTGCGGCTCACGCGCCTCGACGGCGGCTGGGCAGGGCTCTGGCGCCCGGTCGTGCGCACGGCGCTGCTGGCGCTCGTGATCCCGGCGGTCATCTGGGACGCCGATCAGCGGGGCCTGCACGACAAGGCCGCCGGCACGGTGCTCGTCAGGGCCTGAGGCCCGCCCGTACGCGGCTCAGCGGATCAGCGCGGGCGCTGCGCGCGCGCCTTCATGGGGTCGATGCCCTTCGGGATGGGCAGCGACGTCACCGACTGCGACACCGAGTCGACGCGCTTGAGGACCGCGGCCATCGTGGCGCGGTCGATCTTGTTCGGGAGGCGCTTGATGGTCGACGACAGCTTGGCGATCGGCACGTCGTCCTCGCCGTGGCCGACGTAGAGCACGTGCACCGGCACGCCGGCGGCGACGCGCTGGACCTTGACGCGCTCGTCGTTGATGAGGCGGGTGAGGCGTCCGCGGGCGCCCTCGCCGACGATCACCACGCCGCCGCGGCCGATCGCGCGGTAGACGGCGTCCTGCGTCTTCGGGTTCACGCCGACCGGCATGTCGGACGACACCCAGGCGCGACCGAGGGCGCTGGACATGATGTGGCCGGCGGCCCCCGGCATCCCGTCGATCTTCTTGTACATGGCGCTCGTCGACAGGCGCGTGAGGGTCATCATCGACATCATGAAGCCGAACATGAGGCCCATGAAGCCCCACAGCACGACGCTCCAGATCTGGAACGGCGGGATGAGGAAGCCGATGAGCACGCCGATGCCGGCGCCGACGACGAGGATGCCGATGAGCAGCCACGGCATCCAGCTGTAGACGTCCTTCGTGAAGACGAGCAGGGAGCGGATCTGCGAGAAGAAGCCGCGCCGCTTCTCCGGCGCGTTGGTACGGGATGCCATGGCGTACAGCCTAATACCGGTACGCGCGCCCGCCTCCGAGCGGCCGCAGGACGCGGGTCGTGGTGCGGTCCTCGCGCCGCCACGATCTGTCCACAGCGGGCGATGTCGGCGGGTTGTCCACGGATGCCGCCATGCGACGAGCGCGGCGGTCGCGGGCGCGGCACGATCGGGACATGACCACGCCTGCCGCCGCCGATCCGCTCGCACCGCCGCGCGTCCTGCGCACGCTGAGCGCCGCCGACGCGCCCTACCCCGCGACGCTCGTGGCCGGTGCTCCCGCACGCGTGTGGGTGGACGCCGAGGCCTTCGGCGACGGACCGGCGTGGCGCGCGGACGTGCACGGCCACGTCCTGACGCCGCTCGACGTGGCCCGCACAGCGACCGGGCACGCCGTCGTGCTGCCGCACTGCACGGGCCGGCTCGCCGACGCGCTCGGTCGCCGCGCGAGGCTCGAGGCGGGAGAGGCCGTCACGGCGGCGGTCAGCCTGCTGCGCGGTGCGGCCGAGGCGGAGCGACTCGGCGCCGACGAGGGCGTCTGGTGGCTGACCGAGGAGCTCCGGCCCGTGCTGGCGCTCACGGGAGGGATGCCGTGGCGCCCGGAGACGGCGGCGCTGCTCGCCGAGCTGGCGGCCGACCTGCCCGAGGACGACCCGCCGGGTCTCGCGGAGGCGCTGGAGGCCGTCGCGGAGGCGGTCGCATCCGAGCGGCGGCTCGGGCCCCGCGTCCCCGGCCTCGAGGACGCGCTCTTCGCCGCCGCGGCGCCGGAGCCGCTCGCGAGGCCGGCAGCGGCGGAACCCGAGTCGCTGTGGCGGTCGGGTCGCACCGCGCACGACCCCGCGTCGTCGTCGCGGCTCCGCACGTCGACGGGTGCCGATCCCGGGGCGGGTCCGCGGCGCACGCGGCGGGGGAGTGCGCACGACGACCAGGTGCCGGACCCGCCGGCCCCTGCCGATCGGGCGGCGGACGCCGCCGTGATCGGTCCGGTGCGCACCCTCGCCGCGAGCCTGCTCGGCCGCGAGCTGACCGATCGGGTCGCGCACGCGCTCGGCGACGTCGGTCGTGGCGTCTCCCGTGCCTCCGGGGTGCGGGGGGAGCGTCACGGTGGGTCCGTGTCGCGCCGAGCCCGCGGCGGATCCGCGTCGCGGCGGACCGATCGCGGGCGGGCCGACGACGGATCGAGGCAGGAGGCCGGCGCGTCGCGGCAGAGCGACGGGACGCCGACAGGCGCGAACGGTGCATCGCGACGCGTGGACGGCGCGTC
>NZ_JBDIAB010000240.1:0-3991 GCF_039812165.1 Microbacterium sp. | reverse complement strand
ACCGACCTCGTGCCCGAGACCGAGACGAACGGGCTCTCGCTCGCCGTCGCCCGGCCCGACGTCTTCGACGCGATCGAGGCGACCCTGGCCGACGGGCGCTGGTTCGACCGCGCGACGCGCGCCCTGCCCGTCGCGGTGCTGGGCGCGGTCGCCGCGGAACGGCTCGGCCTCGCGCGTGCGGGCGACCGGATCCTCGTCGGCGGCGAGTGGTACGGCGTCCTCGGCGTCCTCGACTCCGCGGGGCTCGCCACCGGCATCGACACCGCCGTGATCCTCGGCGACCGCTGGGTGCGCGCGCACTACACCGGCGAGACCGTCGGCGACGTCTCGGCCATCTACGTGCGCGCCGAGCCCGGCCGGATCGACCGGGTGCGCGACGTCCTCGCGGCCGCCGCGGCACCGGGGTCACCCTACGTCTCGGTGACGAAGCTCTCCGACCTCGCCCAGGCGCGCAGCACCGCCGACGACGCGCTCACCGCGCTCGGCCTCGTCCTCGGCGGCATCGCGCTCCTGATCGGCGGCGTCGGCATCGCCAACACCATGGTCGTCTCGGTCATGGAGCGTCGCGGTGAGATCGGGCTGCGCCGCGCCCTCGGCGCCCGCCCGGGCCAGATCGCCGCCCAGTTCGTCGCCGAGGCCGGCATCCTGTCGTTCCTCGGCGGTGTGACCGGTCTCGCGCTCGGCTCGGCCGCCGCGCTCGCGATCGCGGCCGTCTCCGCGCAGCCGGTCGTCATCCCGGTCGAGGTCGTGCTCGGCGGCCCCGCCCTCGCCGTCGCCGTCGGGGCCGTCGCGGGGCTCCAGCCCGCCGCCCGGGCGGCGCGTCTCTCGCCGACCGCGGCCCTGCGCAGCATCTGACGACCGCGACGCGGGTCTCGCGAGAGCAGTCCCCGGGAGGGCACCGACCGATCGCCGAGTCCGTCAGTCCTCGGGGATGTCGACGTCGTGGTGGTCGAAGTCGGTCGCGCCGCGCTTCCAGTACCCGTCTACTTCGACCTGACGCCTGGGGACTCCGCGCTCGTGACGCAGGTAGCGGCGGATCGGCTTCATCGCGCCGGCCTCGCCGGCGGCGAAGACGAACAGCCCGCCGAGGTCGTCGGGCAGGGCGACCGCGCGCACGGCCGTCTCGAGCGCGCCGAGATGACCCTCGCCGACGGGCGCGGTGTCTCGATGCACCCAGCGCAGGTCGAGACCCGAGACGCCGTGCAGGTCCTGCTCCTCCGCGGCGTTCGCGACCTCGACGACGGCGATCACGTGGGAGCGCGCGGGAGCCTCTTCGATGATCCTCGCGATCGCGGGGAGCGCGGTCTCGTCGCCCACGGCGAGATAGACCGGATAGTCCTCGGGGAGCAGCTGATTCGCGCTCGGACCGTTGACGACGACTCGATCGCCGACCTGCGCGTGGCGCGCCCAGACGCCCGCGACGCCGTGCTCGTGCAGGACGAAGTCGAGCGTCAGGCGGCGGGAGTCCGGATCCCACGCCCGCACGGTGTAGTCGCGATGGATCGGATCGCCGTCGCCGTCGAGCTCCCACTCGTCGCCGGTGTCGCGGTAGGCGGTGAGCGTCCCGGTCGCGGGGTCGGGGAAGAACACCTTGACGTGGTCGCCCGGAGAGAAGCGCGCGAACGGGAAGCCGTCCGCCAGGTCGTCTCCGGCCAGCTCGATGCGGCGGTACCGAGGGGTGATGTCCTCCGCCCGCACGACGCGGAGATCCCGACGGACGATGCGCGGCTGGAAGTCGAGCTGCAGCTCACCGGTGAGATTCGGTCCGGTGAAGGTCGGCAGGTCACGTGTGGGCATCTCCGTGCCTTCCTATCGCGGGAGCTCGGCGAGGAGCGGGGTCAGGAGCTCGGCGATCTCCAGGTGCGCCAGCGGTCCGTAGTTGAAGGCCCGTCCGAAGTGCCCGGTGAAGGGGGTCGGCTCGCCGTCGTGCGACACCGTCCAGGCGGTGCTGTCCACGTCGAGCACCAGGACGCGCCCGCTCTTCACGCTCTCCAGGCTCTGGATGAGCGGGTTCGCGAAGAAGTCGGCGAAGCCCTCGGCATCCTGATTGGAGATGACGAGCACGTCGCCGCTGAACGTCCCCCACAGCTCGTCGCTGATCCCGTCGTCGAGCGCCGTGTCATCCGCACTGGGGCTGGGGTCGAAGCCGAGTCTCGTGAACAGCGCCTCGGCGTCGGAGCCGGCCGTGTTGAGGAGCCCCGCGCCGAACTCCGTGCCGTAGAAGGCGACGTAGTCCACGCTCGTGCCCGCGAACTCGGGATGCTCTTCCCGGATGCGCTCGAAGGTCGCGTCGTAGTCGGCGATGACCTTCTGCGCACGCTCGGAGAGGTCGAAGACCTCGCCGAGCAGCAGGATGCGATCCTGCCAGGTGCCGTCCGCCCCGGAGTCCTCGGGGGCGCCGAGCACCGGCGCGATCGCGCCGAGCTTGTCCACCTGGGCGGGATCGGTGGCCAGGGTGTCGACGATGAGGTCAGGCGACGCGGCGGCGATCGTCTCGGCCGGGTACGGCTGGTCGCCCATCGGCCACAGCGTCTCGATCTCGACCGGGAACCTCTCCAGCGCCCACGGGTAGAACTCGATCTGCTCGTCCGTCGCCACGGGCACCACGCCGAGCGCGGCGAAGAGATCGCCGTCCCACGAGCTGGCCATCACGACGCGGCGGGGACGCTCCGCGATCTCGATCTCGCCGACCGCGGAGGTCACGACGAGCGGATACGCGGTGTTGCCCTCCGCCGGGGGAAGCAGCTCCCGCGAGTCGTCGCCCTCGCCCGCGGAGCCCGGCGCCGCGCATCCCACGAGCGACAGCAGGACGGCCAGAGCGATCAGGGTCACGGCACGCGACCTCACTCGAACACCTGTGATCGGCATGCGCGTCCTCTTTCAGCGGGTGGGGGCTCGCGAGCTCGCACGGCCTGGCACGTCGGCCGCACTCGTGTCTACGCTAGGTGAGGCAAGCCTTGCCTTGTACGCCGGATGCGACGAATGGTGCGCAGTTTCCGACAGGCTTCCGGGACCGCAGGTCCCTCTGACGCGACGCTCGAAAGGCGGCCATGTCCCGACACCACGCCGGCAGCGATGCCCCGGGAGCGCACGGGCGGATCTGGATACCGCCGGTCACCCTGACGGACATGCGCGAAGACGCCATGCACGTGCTGCTCTGGCAGGTCCGTGGAGCGATGGACGTGACGATCGCCGGTCACTCCCGCCGCGTGGACGCCGGTCACGGGCTGTGGATCCCCGCCGGCATCCCCCACGACATCGTCGTGCACGCGGACTCGGTGATGACGCCGCTGTTCTTCGAGGTGGCCGGCACCGCGACGACGCTGCGGCAGCCGACGACGGTCGCGGTGGACCGAGAGCTGAGAACGGTGCTGCTCGCGTACAACGCGTCGTGGCAGACCGCCATCCAGCACTCCGTCGACCTCGGCCGGCAGATCCTCGCGCTCATCGAGGAGCGGCCGGTGCTGCAGGTCGCCCTTCCCATGCCCGAGAGCAGGCCGGCGCAGCTCGTCGCCGAGACCCTGCGGTTCAACCCCGGCGACACGCGAAGCGTCGAGGAGCTCGCCGAGTCGGCCCACACGTCCACGCGCAGCATCGAGCGCGCGTTCCGGGCCGAGACGGGAATGACGTTGCGGCAATGGCGGATCCGCAACCGCATGGAGAACGCGGCGATCCTGTTGCGCGCGCATGCCGGCGTCGACGCCGTCTCGTCACGCGTCGGCTACACCAACGTCAACGCGTTCCGACGCGTCTTCCACGGCCACTTCGGGATGTCGCCCACCGTCTACGCGCAGCGCTACGCCGCGCGGTGACAGCCGAAAATGGCCCCTGATCGGGGTTGAATCCCGAATCAGAGGCCATTTCCACTCTGTGCGCGAGGGGGGACTTGAACCCCCACGCCCTATACGGGCACTAGCACCTCAAGCTAGCGCGTCTACCTATTCCGCCACCCGCGCATGGGTGTGTGGTTGTCGCCAACCGAAGATCGACC
>NZ_JBDIAB010000239.1:0-4007 GCF_039812165.1 Microbacterium sp. | reverse complement strand
GCGGCGCGATACAGCCGCAGCCACTCGTCGAGCTCGGGAAGCAGCGGATACCAGAGGAACCCGGCATAGTCCGCGTCGCGCGCGGCCACGACGCCGCCCGCCACGGTGACGCGGCGCATCTCGCGCAGCGCCTGCACCGGGTCGGCGACGTGCTGCAGCACCTGGTGGGCGTGCACGACGTCGAAGCTGTCGTCGGCGAAGCTCAGCGCGTGCACGTCCTCGACCGAGAAGTCGACGTTCCCGAGACCCCGCTCGGCGACGAGACCCCGCGACAGTGCCAGGGCGGCATCGTCGATCTCGGTCGCGGTGACCCGTCCTACGAGACCCGCGAAGTCGGCCGTGATCGTCCCCGGCCCCGCTCCGACGTCGAGCAGACGCGTCGTGGGCGCGAGGTGCGGACGGAGATACGCCGCCGAGTTCTCGACGGTGCGGTTGCTGTGCGAGCGCAGGACGGACTCGTGATGCCCGTGCGTGTAGACGGCCACGCGGATGCCGGTCAGCTCAGGCCGCTGTAGACGTGCAGGCCCTTGAAGAACATGTTGACGATCGTGAAGTTGAACATCACGGCCGAGAACCCGATGATCGCGAGCCAGGCGGAGCGGTTGCCGCGCCAGCCGCGCGTCGCGCGCGCGTGGATGTAGCCCGCGTACAGGACCCACACCACGAACGTCCACACCTCTTTGGTGTCGAAGCCCCAGTAGCGGCCCCACGCGTCGTTGGCCCAGATGGCGCCGGCGATGAGCGTGAAGGTCCAGAACATGAACCCGACGATCGTGAAGCGGTACGCGAGCGACTCGAGGGCGTCGGCGCTCGGGATCGTGCGCAGGAACCGCGGCCCGGTCTTCGCGGCCGCCTCGCCGGAAGCAGCGGCGAGCGCGAGCCGCTCGCGACGGCTCTGCATGAGCTGCAGCACCGACAGCGCGAACGCGAGCGCGAACAGCGCGGTCGCGAGCGACGCGACGAACACGTGGATCACGAGCCACACGCTCTTGAGCGGGTCGGCCAGCGGCGTCACGGCCACGTACAGGTTGCCCACGAGCGTGCCGCCCAGCAGCACGACGACGAGACCCGTGATGAACGCGCCGAGGAACCGCAGGTCGTAGCGGAACAGCACCACGAGGTAGACCGCGATGATGAG
Organism: Microbacterium sp.; assembly: GCF_039812165.1. Lineage (GTDB taxonomy): Bacteria > Actinomycetota > Actinomycetes > Actinomycetales > Microbacteriaceae > Microbacterium. The sequence continues at coordinate 2,869 of NZ_JBDIAB010000239.1, read as the reverse complement.
CATCGTGCCGGTGAGCGCGAACTCGTACATGTTCGACCACGGCACGCGGCCCGCGGCGATGCCGCGCGTCACGTCGGCGCCGACGTGGAAGAGGAAGCCGAGCACGGTGAGCGAGGTGCCGATGCGCGCCCAGACGTACCGCGGGCGGGCGGCCACGCGCTGTGCGGGCGGCGTAGGCGCCTCGACGGTCGGCGGTCCGCCGGCACCGACCAGCTGCCGGGTGACGACGGCATCCTTCGCCTTCACGGCGAGGTCGGAGCGACGGGCGAGATCGACGGCGTAGGCGACGAACGCGAGCGCGTAGATCGCGACCGCCGTCCAAACGAGCAGCACCGACACGGCATCGAGCGTCAACCCTGTTTCCGGCATGGCCGTCAGTCTACGCGGGATGCCTCTTCCACCGGCAGCTCCGCGGGCACCGCCGTCGACGCCTCGGGCAGCAGGCCCGCCCCGCGCAGCGCCGCGCCGTGGTCGCGCGCGAGGTCGGCGACGGCGGCCGCGATCGCCGGGTCCTCGCCGCGCGCGAGGCCGGCGTACTCGACCCGCAGGCCCGCACCGGACGGCGTCGCCTTGACCCACAGGCGCCGACGCGGGACGAACAGCGCGGCGAGCAGTCCCGCGACCGCGAGCGAGGCGAAGCCCAGCACCCAGGGCGCGCCGACGTCGCGGTGCACCGACAGCGACACGAAGCGCTTGACCGACTCCGCGGCGCCGGACGCCGTGGCATCCTCCAACGTGATCGTGCCCCACCCGTTCGGGAGATCCGCGGTCTGGCCGGGCTCGAGCTCGATCGAGGCGACGTCGGTGCCGCGGCCGGTGAGCTTGTCCATGCCGGTCGGGTCGAGCGTGTACACCGAGCGCGCGGTGCCGTCGTCGATGCCGAGGTCGCCCGCGTACACGTCGAGCGTCAGCACCGGGCTGATCAGCGCGCCGTAGGCGGAGGTGAGCGCGCCGCTGTGCAGCGCCGCCTGGGTCGGGTAGAAGAACCCGACGAGGCCCAGCTGCTCGGGCAGGCCGTCGGCGATCTTGACGACGCCGAGCGACGTCATGTTGGCGTCCTGCGGCAGGAACGGCACCGACTCGCTGTAGACGACCTCGCCGTCGGCGTCGCGCACGGTGATGGTCGGGGCGTAGCCGTTGCCCATGAGGTAGACGCGGTCGCCCTCGATGTCGAGCGGGTGGTTGACGCGCACGACGCCGTCGGCCGGCTCCTGGCCCGGCAGCCGCGTCGTGAGGTGCGCGGCGAAGTCGCCCGCCTGTCCCTGGCCCGGCTCGCCGAGCGGCGTGTACGTGACGTCGAACCGGTCGAGCGTGAGCGAGTACGGCGGCAGCGCCTCGGCGTCGACGAAGCGTCCCGGGTTGAACGACGTGTAGCCCAGGCCCAGCGAGTTGACGAAGCTGTCGCCCTCGACGATGACGGTCTGCCCGGTGTAGGTGAGGCCGCCCCCGATGCCGACGGCGAGCAGCACGCCGACGAGCGCGCCGTGGAAGACGAGGTTGCCGCTCTCGCGCAGGTAGCCGCGCTCGGCCGACACCGACGCGACGGCGCCCCGGTCGTAACGCTCGATCCGGTAGCCGGCCTTCTTCAGGTGCGCGGCGGCGAGGTCGACGGCCTCGACGGCGGCGGCAGCGGCATCCGTCCCCTCGGGCAGCTCCACCGTCGCCTCGGCGTGGTCGGCGAGGCGGCCGAGGCGCGCGGGCGTGCGCGGCGGACGGGCGCGGAGAGCGGTGAGGTGGTGCTTCGTGCGCGGGATGACGCAGCCGATGAGCGAGACGAACAGCAGGATGTAGATCGCCGAGAACCACGCCGACGTGTACACGTCGAACAGCTGCAGCCCGTCGAGGATCGGGAACAGGTCGGGGTGGTCGGTCCGGTACTGCGACACCCCGTTCGGGTCGGCGCCGCGCTGCGGCACGATCGAGCCCGGGATCGCCGCGATCGCGAGGAGGAGCAGGAGCACGAGGGCGGTGCGCATGCTCGTGAGCTGACGCCATCCCCAGCGCATCCACCCGGTGAAGCCCAGCTTGGGCTGCGCGATGCCGCGGTCGTCGGCGGCCGTCGCGTCGGCGTGGTCGGCGGGACGGAGCGGATCGCTCGCCGCGCCCTCGGCGTCCTCAGAGGGGGAGCTCGACACTGCCGATCACCGCCCCGAGCTGCGACATGAGCGCGGTCCACACGCCGGTCACCATCAGGATGCCGAGGACGACGAGCAGACCGCCGCCGACGAGGTTGAGGGTGCGGATATGCCGCTTGAGGAATGTCACCGAGCGCGCCGCCCAGCCGAAGCCGACCGCGAGGAGCAGGAACGGGATGCCGAGGCCCAGCGAGTACGCGACGGCGAGGAGCGCGGCGCGGCCGGGGTCGGCCTGGCTGATCGAGATCGACAGGATCGCGGCCATGGTCGGGCCGATGCACGGCGCCCAGCCGACGCCCATCGCGACGCCGAGGAGCGGCGCCCCGATGAGACCGAGGTTCTCGCGCCGCCGCGGCCGGTACGTGCGCTGCGCGAAGCCGAAAACGCCCACGAAGACGAGGCCGAGCAGGATCACCACGACGCCGAGGACGCGCGTGATGAGGTCCTGGTACTGGATGAACAGCTGCCCGAGAGTGCCGCCGAGCACGAAGATCGCCACGAACACGGCGGTGAACCCCGCGATGAACAGGGCCACGCCGAGGAGGAGCCGGCCCCGGGCGCGGCCGGCGTCCGTCGCCACGGTCGCCGTCGCCGGCGAGGTCGCGCGCGCGGCGGCCGGCGAGCCGACCGCGGCGCGCGGCGCGACCGCACCGCCCAGGAAGCCCAGATACCCGGGGACGAGCGGCAGCACGCACGGCGAGAGGAACGAGACGAGACCCGCGAGCATCGCGATC
>NZ_JBDIAB010000238.1:0-4020 GCF_039812165.1 Microbacterium sp. | reverse complement strand
CCGGCGCACTCGTCCGCGTCCGAGCGCGCCGACGTCGCCGGCGAGCGTGCGGCAGACGCGCGGTGACACGCAGCCGCGGCTTGGGTCGAGTCGCGCGGGCTCCGTCGTGGTACGCCGCGGCACGCCGCTGGCGGTGGTGCATGCCGCCGACCGCCGCCGTGCGGGCAGAATGAAGACCCGGTCCATCCCGATCGGCAGGCTCGACGACGGAGGCCGACATGACGATGCAAGCGCGCGCGCAGCAGACCAGGCGCACGATCATCGAGGCGGCGGCCGACGCGTTCGTCACGCGCGGGTTCGCCGGCGCGAGCCTCGCCGAGATCGCCGATCAGGCCGGCGTCACGAAGGGAGCGCTGTACTTCCACTTCCCGTCGAAGGCGGCGCTCGCGTCGGCGATGATCGAGGTGCAGCGCGAGGCGAATGCCGAGCTGGCCGAGCGCGTCGACGCGTACGAGGGCGACCGCCTCGAGCTTCTCGTCGACCTCACGCGCGCGCTCGGGCGCCGGCTCGTCGACGACGCGACGCTGCGGGCGGCGATGCGGCTCGCGGTCGAGCGCGGCGAGGTCGAGGACGCCGTGATCTCCGAGACCTACACGCGCTGGGAGCAGCTGGTCGCCGAGGTCGTGCGCGCGGCCAAGGAGCGGCGGGAGGTCGCCGGTCACATCGATCCGGAGCGGTTCGCGCGGTTCCTGGTGGCGGCGTTCACCGGCCTGCAGACGGTGTCGCTCGTCGAGTCGGGCCTCGGCGACCTGGACGACCGGGTCGAGGACATGTGGATGCTGCTGCGCCCCGGTCTCACGGTGGGGTGACCGACCGGCGAGTTGCATAAAACCGGACGACCGGTATGTTTAGAGCGTGACCTCACGCTCCTCCCTGTCGCTGCGGTATGCGCTCGGCGACCTGGCGCGCCGTGGCGGCGTGACCGTGGCGCTGTCCGCGGTCCTGGTGCTGAGTGCCTTCCTCATGGCGACCGGCGCCATGGTGATCGAGCGTCTCGTCGGCTCGGTCGACCAGCTGTTCGCACAGGCGCGACCCCCGCACTTCCTGCAGCTCCACGAGGGCGACCACGACGCGGCGGCGCTCGAGGCGTTCGCGGCGCGCCACGCGGGGATCGACGCGTGGACGATCGTCGAGCTCCACGGCTTCGACGGCGCGGCCCTCGCGTGGCAGCGTCCGTCGACCGGCGAGGCGGGCGATCTGTCCGCCAGCCTGATCGACAACCTGTTCGTCGCGCAGAACGCCGACTTCGATCTGCTGATCGACGAGGCCGGCGAGGTCGCCGATCCGGCGCACGGCGAGGTGTACGTGCCGGTCGCCTATCAGCAGCGGTTCGGCCTGCGCGCAGGCGACGAGCTGGGCGTGCGGACGGATGCCGGCATCCACGAGCTGACCGTGCGCGGGTTCGTGCGCGACGCGCAGATGGCGTCGTCGCTGTCGTCGTCGACGCGCTTCGTCGTGTCGCCGACCGATCTGCGGGCGCTGGGCGCCGCCGGCGGCAGCGACGCGGAGATCATCGTGGAGTACCTGCTCGCCGACCCGGCGGACGCCGCCGATCTGCAGCGCGCGTACGAGGCGGACGACGCGCTGCCCCGCAACGGGCAGGCGGTCACGGGCGACATGATCCGTCTCATCAACGCCTTCAGCGACGGGCTGGTCGGAGTCGCGCTCATGTTCTCGAGCCTGCTGCTCATCGCGATCGCGCTGCTGAGCCTGCGCTTCGTGATCCGCGGCGCGCTGCAGGACGGCATCCGCGAGATCGGCATGCTGAAGGCGATCGGCGTGCCCGACGCGCACATCGCACGGCTGCATCTGTGGACCTATCGCACGATCACGCTCGCCGCGTGCGTCGTGGGCGGCGTGCTCGCGATCGGCGCGACGCAGCTGCTGACGCGCGACGTGGCGGCGAACTACGCCACCGCTCCCCCGACCGTGTGGACCTTCGCGGTGCCGGTGGCCGCGCTCGGGCTCGTCTACGTCATGGTCGTCACGATCTGCCGCGGCGTGCTCCGGCGCATCCGGCGGATCGAGGTCGTGCGCGCCCTCGTGCACGGCAGCACCCTCACCGAGCGGCAGGCCGCGCGCGCCGCTCGGAGACAGGCGCGGCGCGTGCGACGGACGAGCCTCGCGACGTACCGCGGAAGCGCGATCGGCCGGCGCCTGGCGGTGCTCGACCTCCGCGCCGAGGCGAGCGAGTGGATGCTGCTTCCGATCGTCTTCTTCCTCGCGGCGATCCTCATGATGCTGCCGCTGAACCTCCTCAGCACGTTCGAGAGCCCGCGCTTCGTCACCTACCTGGGCGCGCCCGAGAGCGACCTCCGCATCGACCTGCGCTTCTCCGGCGGCCTCGACGCGGTGCACGCCGAGCTCGTCGCCGCGCTGCGCCACGATGCCCGGATCGCCGATGTGCGTGCGTACGCGGACGTGCTCGCCGAGGTCGACGGACCCGCCGGCGTCGAGACGTTGCGCATCGAGGTGGGCGACTACTCCGCGGGCACGGTCGACTTCGTGGCGGGCGGCCCGCCGGCCGACGGGCAGCTCGCGCTGTCGGTGCTCAACGCGGAGGAGCTGCGGGCCGCGCCGGGCGACCAGTTGCGCATCCGCGCGGGCGACGGCTGGAGCGTGCACGCCGTGAGCGGCGTGTACCAGGACGTCACGAGCGGCGGGCACACCGCGAAGCTGCAGGGTGGCCTCCCCGTGACCGCGGTGGGGCACGTGATCTACGCGCATGTCACGGACGGCGCCGATCCCGGTGCGCTCGCGTCCGAGTACGGCGCGCGCTTCCGGTCCGCGTCGGCGATCCCGATGCGGGAGTACGTCCAGCAGACGCTCGCGCACGTCACCGGCGGCCTGCGGCAGGCGGCGGTGCTGGCCTTCGCGTTCGGCGTCGGCATCCCCCTCCTGATCACGAGCCTGTTCCTGGGCCTGCGTCTCTCGCGCGACCGCCGCACGATGGGCGCGCTGTCGGCGATCGGCTTCTCGACGCGCGAGATCGTCGCGCAGGTGCGCGGCAAGACGCTGCTGACGGTCGTCGTCGGGACGCTCCTGGGACTGGCGTTCACGGTGACGCTCGGCGAGTCGCTCACCGGGACGCTCCTCAGCTCGGCCGGACTCGGCATCGCCGAGCTGAGCTTCGTCCCCGTGCCGTGGCTCGTCTACGGCCTCTACCCGCTGGCGCTCGTCGGCGCCGGCGGTCTCGCCGCCGTCCTCGTCACCGCGCGCCTGCACCGCGCCGACACGAGCACCTGGCTCGCCTGATGGGAGCATCATGACACGCATCACGACCCGCGCGGCATCCACGGTCGACGCGGACCGGCCGGCCGCGGTCGTCCTGCAGTGCCAGGGACTGACCAAGACGCACGCCTCGACCGAGCCGCCGATGCGCGTGCTGGACGGCATCGATCTCACTGTGCACGCCGGCGAGTTCGTCGCGGTGATGGGCGCGTCAGGATCGGGCAAGTCGACGCTGCTGCACGGCCTCAGCGGCATGGACCGGCCCACGAGCGGCACCGTGCTCCTCGACGGACGCGACCTGACCGCGCTGGGCGACGCGGAGCTCAGCCGGGTGCGGCTCACCCGGATCGGCTTCGTGTTCCAGCAGGCGTTCCTGCTCGCGAACCTGAACCTGCGCGACAACGTCCTGCTGCCCGCGCTGAAGGCGACGCCGAGGGATCGGGATGCCGTGATCGCCCGCGTCGACGCCCTGATGGAGCGCTTCGGCATCGCCCACGTGCAGGCGCACGGGATCACCCAGGTGTCGGGCGGGCAGCTGCAGCGCGCGGCGATCTGCCGGGCGCTCGCGTGCACGCCGTCGATCCTGTTCGCCGACGAGCCGACCGGCGCGCTGAACAGCAGCACGACCGAGGAGGTCATGGACGCGCTGAGCGACGTGAATCGCGACGGCACGACGGTCGTGATGGTGACGCACGATCCGGCCTGCGCCGCGCGCGCCGAGCGCGTGGTCTACCTGCGCGACGGCGTGCTCGTCGACGCCCGCCGGCTGGGCCGCTGGACGCGTGGCCG
>NZ_JBDIAB010000237.1:0-4026 GCF_039812165.1 Microbacterium sp. | reverse complement strand
TCCACCAGCACGACGAGGTCGAACTCGAGCCCCTTCGCCTGCTCGGGCGTCAGCGCGCGCACGCGCGACGTCGGGGGGAGCGCGAGGACGTCGATCGAGGTGCCGATCACGGCGGCGATGCCCTCGGAGTGCGTGGCGAGCCATGCGTCGATGATCGCCCCGAGCTCCGACATCGCCCCGTGCGCGACCGGGATGCCGTTTCCCCGCACCGACACCGGCACGTTGGCCGTCGGGATCGCGGCCCGGATGACCGGCTCCGCCTCCGCCATGACCTCGCGCGGCGTGCGGTAGTTGATCGTGAGCGTCGCGACCTCGACGTGCGAGAGCCCGACGCGGGCCAGGCGCTCCTGCCACGACCGCGCGAACCCGTGCCGGGCCTGCGCGCGGTCGCCGACGATCGTGAGGCTGCGCGACGGGCAGCGCCGCACGATCATGTCCCACTCCGCGTCGGTGAGCTCCTGCGCCTCGTCGACGACCACGTGCGCGAAGGGACCGGCGAGCCGGTCGACGTCGATCGCGGGCAGGGCCGCCTCGTCCACGAGCGTGTTCTGGACGTCCTGGCCGCGCAGCATCGACATGACGGCCATCTCCGAGTCGTCCGCCGCGATCAGGTGGTCGATGGCCCTGTCGCGCTCCTCGCGCTCCGCCGCCAGCGCGGCCTCGCGCAGACGTCGTCGCCGCGCCGCCTCGGGCTCGCCGATGCGCCGACGCGCGGCATCCAGGAACGGCAGGTCCGCGACCGTCCACGCCCGTGGGTCGTCGCGCTGCAGCCGCCGCACCGCGTCGTCGTCGAGCCACGGCGCGCACCGCCGCAGGTACGACGGCACCGACCACAGGTCGGCGACGACGCCCGCGGGATCGAGCAGCGGCCAGCCCCGGTTGAAGGCGCGTCGCAGGCCCTCGTCGCGCGCCAGCACGCGCCGCACCAGCTCGGGCGGCGCATCGTCGTCGTCGACCGCGTCGGCGAGGATGCCGAGCAGCTCCTCCCACACCAGGTCGCGCGCGTCGTCGTGCGGGACGCCTCCCTCCGCGGCCTGGAACGCCTCCGCCCACTCGGCCGCGCCGACCCACACGTCGGCCCAGGGCGTCTCGACCACGAGCTCGTCGCCGGGCGGCTGCTCGTGGTGGCGCACCGCCGCCTCGACCGCCTCCAGCAGCCTCGCCGACGACTTCAGCGTCGCGACGTCCGGGTCGGGCTCGGGCCTGGCCGCGGCGCCCTCCGGCACGAGGTCGCGCAGCGTGCACAGCTGCACGGTGTCCTCCCCGAGGCTCGGCAGCACGTCGTCGACGTACGCGAGGTACGCGGAGCTCGGGCCGACGAACAGCACGCCTCCCCCGCCGTGCGTGAGGCGCGGCTCGGAGTAGAGGAGGTACGCGGCGCGGTGCAGCGCGACGACCGTCTTGCCGGTGCCGGGACCGCCGTCTACGACGAGCGCGCCGCGGGAGCCGGCGCGGATCACGGCATCCTGATCCGACTGGATCGTCGCGAGCACGTCGCGCATGCGCGACGAGCGGCTGCTGCCGAGGCTCGCGATGAACGCGGACTGGTCGTCGGCCGCGGTGCTTCCGGCCGCGGCGTCCGGGTCGAAGATCTCGTCCCAGTAGTCGGCGATGCGGCCGCTCGTCCAGCGGTAGCGTCGGCGGCTCGCGAGTCCCAGCGGACGGGCGAGCGTCGCCGCGAAGAACGGCTCGGCCGCGGGCGCGCGCCAGTCGACCAGCAGTCGACGGCCGTCGACGCCCGTGAGGCCGAGCCGTCCGATGTAGACCGGGTCGACGGCATCCGTCGTCACCATGCGGCCGAGGCACAGGTCGAGCCCGAAGCGCCGGAGCAGCCGCAGCCGCCCCGTCAGCCGGTGGATCTCGAGGTCGCGCTCGAGCGCCGCCTCGCCGTGGCCGCCGCGCGCGAGGCGCAGGGTGTCGAGGCGGGCGGTGAGGTCGTCGGTCTGGCGGCGCAGCTCGGCGTCGATGGCGGCGAACCACCGCTCGTCGGCGCCGATCAAAGCCGGGTCGGCCTTGGCGGAGAGGTTCGGGGCAAGGCGGAAGGCGCTCTGGATCTGGGTGGTCATGTCGGCTCCGTATCGCCGTCTCGAGGTCCCGGGCGGGGCTCGATGTCGAGGCGGAAGAGCGATTCTGCCCCAGCGAGGGGGCCTTGCCGCAAGCCCCCACCCCCGCGATATCCTGGAAGTGCAAGGAAGATGCGGGCTCGTCTGTGCGGCGATCGGATGCCGCGGCCCGCTCACTCCGTCTCGGTCGACGCCCGTTCCTCGCGGTCCGGCCTGTCGTGGGGCACGAGCTTGAGGCCGACGACCGCGCCGACGATGCCGGCGATGAAGACGATCTTGCCGACCGACACCGACTCGGCGCCCGTCGCCATCGCGTACGTCACGGTGAGCGCGGCGCCGATCCCGACCCACACCGCGTAGGCGGTGCCGATCGGGATGCGCGTGACGGCGACGGCGAGTCCGCCCATGCTCAGGACCAGCGCGACGGCGAACACGAGCGTCGCGACCGGCTCGGCGAAGCCGTCCGACAGGCCGAGCGCCGTGGCCCACACGGCCTCGAAGACCGCGCTGACGATGAGGACGGGCCACGCCATGTCAGCTCACCGCCTTCAGGCCGATGACCGAGCCGACCAGCAGCACGAGCAGCAGGATGCGCGCGAGCGTGGGGCGCTCCTGCCGCGTCGCGAAGCCCCACAGGACCGTGAGCGTGGCGCCGATGCCCACCCACACCGCGTAGGCCGTGCCGGTGGGGAGGTCGCGCATCGCCCAGGCGAGCCCCGCCATGCTCAGGGCGAGCGACACCGCGAACAGCACGGTCGGGCGCCAGCGGGTGAAGCGCTTGGACGCCGACAGCGCTGCGGCCCATACGGCCTCCAGCATGCCCGAGACGATCAGGATCAGCCACGCCATGACGACTCCCTCTGAGTCAGTCTTGTCGTGTGCGGGTACTGCTCCCTCGTCCGCGAGCCCGGCACCGGGCTCCGAGACGACTCTACGACGACTCGGACGGGGCCGGCTCCTAAGCTGAGGATGCAGCGGACGAGAAGGAGGCCCGACGTGGTGGAGGCGACGCAGACCGGCACGACGGTCGTCGAGGTGATGGCCGAGCTCGCCGCCCTCGAGGATCCGAAGATGCGCGAGGTGAACGAGCGCCACGGCGACGACCACGGCGTGAACCTCACGAGCCTGCGGGCCGTCGCGAAGCGCTTGAAGACCCAGCACGAGCTCGCCGTCCGGCTGTGGGAGACCGACGACACCGCCGCGAAGCTGGTGGCGCTCCTGATCTGCCGTCCGCGCGCCTTCTCGCGCGACGAGCTCGACGCCATGCTGCGCGCCGCTCGCACGCCGAAGGTGCACGACTGGCTCGTGAACTACGTCGTGAAGAAGAGCCCGCACCGCGAGGCGCTGCGTCTCGCGTGGCTCGCCGACCCCGATCCGGTCGTCCGGAGCGCCGGCTGGACGCTCACGATCGACCGCGTGGCGAAGGATGCTGCGGGCCTCGACCTGCCCGGCCTGCTCGACGTCATCGAGGCGACCATGAAGGACGCCCCCGACCGCCTGCAGTGGGAGCTGAACCACTGCCTCGCGCAGATCGGCATCTCGCACGCCGACCTTCGCGCGCGGGCGATCGACATCGGCGAGCGCCTGGAGGTGCTCAAGGACTACCCGACTCCCCCGAACTGCACGTCGCCGTTCGCACCGACGTGGATCGCGGAGATCGTCCGCCGCCAGACCGGCGCATAGCGGATGCCGCGGTGCCCGGCCCGCGGTGCCGACTGCCTCGCCTGTGGATAACCGATTGCGGCGAGCCCGCGTTGGCTACCGTGGGAGCATGATGCAGCGCTGGGTCCGGACCGTGGCCGCGACGGCCGCTGCGATGCTCGCGCTCGCGCTCGCCGCGGGATGCACTCCGACGCCCGAGCCGACGCCGACCCCGACGGGGTTCGCGAGCGATGCCGAGGCCTTCCGCGCCGCCGAGGAGACCTATCGCGCCTACGTCGACGCCCTGAACCAGGTCGATCTC
>NZ_JBDIAB010000236.1:0-4032 GCF_039812165.1 Microbacterium sp. | reverse complement strand
CCCAACCGACCACACCCGGGCCGCGCTCCGACGACACGCCTCACAGCGGCGTGAGCACGCCTCCCTCGATGGGTGTGAACACGATCGGGCGGCTGATCACGAGCCGGTGCCACTGCCAGCGGGCGCCGGAGACCTGCGTGATGTTCGCGAGTCCGGTGGCGCCGGGACTCGACATGCCGAGCGAGAACGTCACCCAGCCCTGGCCGTTCACGGTCGCCGACCCGGTGGCCTGGTTCGCGTCGAACCCGCCTTGCCACGAGAACGTGCACGGACCGCCCTCGGTCGACACGGCGAACGCGAGGTTGAACCGGTCGGGCGCGTTCAGCCCGTAGGCCGCGGGCTCGACGTGCATCGCGACGGCACCGGCCCGACGTCCGGCGACCAGCTCGAAGCCGGCGAAGGGCACCGTGGCATCCGTCTGCACGATCGTCGGCGCGATGATGGTGACGTTGGTGCGACCCGACCCCACCGGCCGGACCGGCGACAGCGTGTCGACCGTGCGGCTGAAGATGGACGGATCGATCGCGCGGAGCGCGTGCGCGCCCTCCGCGTCGATGGCTTCGGCGTGCGACGGCGCGGCATCGCGCGCGCGACGGGACTCGGACATGGGAACCTCCTCGGGTCGCCGCTTCGTGGAGCGGCACACGGGAAGGAGATCCGGGCCGGTCGCGCTGATACGCGCGCGGCGCCGGCATCCCGAACCGTCGCGTACGGTGAACGGGTGAGCGAGTACCGGCGGCCGGTCCTTCCCGCCGCGACCCACCGGGACGAGCACGGCGACCCGATCGAGTACGGCCGCCGGTGGGGCGGCGGCTCCCCTCCCGAGGAGGCGTACTCCCGCACGAGCCACCTCGACCGGTTCGCTCCCCTGCATCTCGTCGCCGGGGCCCTCGTCGAGTGGCTGCGGACGGACTTCGACGTGGACGTCGTGGAGGATCCCGGGGTCGCCGCCGACCTCGTGCACGGGTCGTCCGACATCGTGCGCGCCGTCCGGCTCGTGCCCCGCGACCCGGCCGCGGGGCCCCTCACGTTCGTGCTGACGTCGTTCCCCGGCGTGTGCCTCCATGCCGGGGCGCTCCACGACTTCCACTTCCCGGTGTGCGGGTGCGACGCATGCGACGACGACGTCCTGTCACTGGTCGAAGAGCTCGAGTGGACGGTCCGCGTCGTCACGTGCGGCGGCTACGCGGAGCGACTCGACCCGTGGCCGGGACGGCGTGTCCACTACCGGCTCGACGAGCCCGGCGTCGCGATGCGCGCGGGGAGCGGCCGCATCCAGGATCTTCCGCGGGAACGCGTGCAGCAGGCGCAGCGCTCCCTCCCGGAGGACGGCATGTGGGCGGCGTGGCCCGCGAAGCGCTGACCGTCCGGGCCGACGCTAGGACGACGGGCGGCCGAAGAGCCCGCGCCTCTTCGCGGGCTTGAGGCTCTTCTGCAGGTAGATGGTGCCCAGCCAGCGGCCGAACTTGAAGCCCACGCGGCCCATGCGGCCCACCTCCACGAATCCGAACCGCTCGTGCAGGGCGACGGACGCCTCGGCGCCCTTGTCACTGATCACGGCGACCATCTCGCGGATGCCGAGGGCCTGGCACTCCTCGATGAGCGCCTCCAGGAGCGCCTTGCCGAGCCCCTTGCCGGTGGCCGCCTGGCCCAGGTAGATGGAGTTCTCGACCGTGTAGCGGTACCCGGACTTGCCGGTCCACGGCGAGACCAGACCGTAGCCGAGGACCTGGCCGGTCGGCGACTCGGCGACCAGGAACGGCAGCTTCAGCTTCTGCAGGTAGTCGAACTTGTCGAGCCACTGCTTGTGCGTCCAGCGCTTCTCGTCGAAGGTCACGACGGAGTTCGTGACGTAGTGGTTGTAGATCTCGCGCACGTGCGGCATGTCTGCACGCACCGCCGGCCGGATGCGGAACGAGAACGGCTGCTCGGGCTCCGGGCGCCGCCGCAGATGGCGCGGCAGCCGCCGGCGGTCGCTGTCGAGTCCGGACACGCGGCCAGCCTAGTACCGGGCGCGCGCACGCCCGAGGGCGGGAGCGCGGGCCTACTCCGGGAGCCGCCAGTCGACCGGCGCAGCCCCCTGCCGCTCCAGCAGCTCGTTGGCGCGCGAGAACGGCTTCGAACCGAAGAACCCGCGGCTCGCCGACAGCGGCGACGGGTGCGGCGACTCGATCGACGGCGTGCCGCCGAGCAGGGGCTTGAGGTTCGCGGCATCCCGCCCCCACAGGATCGCCACGAGCGGCCGGTCGCGCGCGACGAGCGTGCGGATCGCGTGCTCGGTGACCTTCTCCCAGCCCCACCCGCGATGGGATGCCGGCGCCCCGGGCCGCACGGTGAGCACCCTGTTGAGCAGCATGACGCCCTGGTCGCTCCACGCCGACAGGTCGCCGTGCGGGGCGGGCGGGATGCCGAGATCGGACTCGAGCTCCTGGTAGATGTTCGCGAGGCTGCGCGGCAGCGGCCGCACGTGCCGGTCGACGGCGAAGCTGAGCCCGATCGGATGACCCGGCGTGGGGTACGGGTCCTGCCCGACGATCAGCACGGCGACCTGGTCGAGCGGGCGCTGGAAGGCGCGCAGCACGCGATCCCCGGCGGGGAGGTAGCGTCGCCCCGCGGCGACCTCGGCCCGCAGCCGCTCGCCGAGCGCCGCGATGTCGGGCCCGACCGGCTCCAGCGCCTCGGCCCAACCCGCGTCGATCAGCCCGGCGCCGGCCAGTTCGGGCAACGACATGGCCATGCGTTCAGCCGACCCCTGCGATCCCGGCATCCTGCTCGACGACCGAGCCCTGCCACGACCAGGGGAAGTCGATCCACAGGTCGGTCTGCTTCCACGAGTAGTGCGGCTGCACGATCGTGGTCGGCTTCGTGTAGATCACGACGGACCGGACGTCGGCGCCGCGCGCGTGCAGCAGCTCGACGGCGAGCGCGAGCGTGCGTCCGCTGTCGGCGACGTCGTCGACCAGCAGCACGCGCCGTCCCTCGAGCGCGGCGAGGTCGAGCTCGGGCGGAAGCACCACCGGCGTGTCGAGCACCGTGCCGACGCCGGTGTAGAACTCGATGTTGATCGTCCCGCAGTTCTTCACGCCCAGGCCGTAGGCGATCGCGCCCGCGGGCAGCAGGCCGCCCCGGGCGATCGCGACGACCACGTCGGGCACGAAGCCGTCGGCGACGATCGTGCGCGACAGGTCTCGGGATGCCGCGCCGAAGCCCTCCCAGGTCAGCTGTTCCCGCGCGCTCACGAGCGCACCCGCAGGGGTCCGCGGGCGAGCAGATGCTGCGCCGACTGGGCCACCGGCCGCATGACGATGAGGTCGAGGTTCACGTGCCCGGGGGCGTTCAGCGCGTACGCGATGACGTCGGCGACGTCCTCCGCGGTGAGCGGGGCCTCCACGCCCTCGTACACCTGCTCGGCGCGCGAGCGGTCGCCGCCGAGCCTGTTGAGGGTGAACTCCTCGGTGCGCACCATGCCGGGCGCGATCTCGGTGACGCGGATCGGCTCGCCGTTCAACTCGAGGCGGAGCGCGCCGGCGAGCAGCGCCTCGCCCGCCTTGGCGGCGTTGTATCCGCCGCCGCCCGCATACGCGGTGCGCGCCGCGGTCGACGTGACGTACAGCGTGTCGGCGTGGCCGTCCACCGCGGCCGCGCGCCGCAGCAGCGGCAGGAGCGCCGCGGTCACGAGCTGCGCCGACATGACGTTCACCTCGAACATCCAGCGCCAGTCGTCGGGGTCGCCGTCCTCCACGCGGTCGGCGCCGCGTGCGCCGCCGGCGATGTGCACGAGCGCATGCACCGGCCCGCTGGCGGCGAGATGCTCGGCGAGGGCCGCGACGTCGGCCTCGTTCGTGAGGTCCGCGGCGAAGGATGCCGATCCCACCTCCTCGTCGAGGGCGGCCAGGCGCTCGGCGCGCCGGGCCACGCCCACGACCTCCCAGCCGGTCGCGCGGAGCACCCGCACCACCGCCTCACCGATTCCGGAGCTCGCTCCCGTGACGACTGCGCGACGTGCCATGACTCCCACGCTATCCCTCCCGC
>NZ_JBDIAB010000235.1:0-4049 GCF_039812165.1 Microbacterium sp. | reverse complement strand
CGTGCCCCGGTCGCCGCGCGCGCCTCCGTGCGAGCCGCCGCCGGCATCCGACCCCCGGCCGCCGCGCGGCCTGCCGCCCGAGCCGGCGCTCAGCACGAGCAGGCCCACCGCGATCGCGACGAGTCCGGCGATCGAGACCGGCGACAGCTGCTCGTGCAGCACGAGGATGCCGAGGAGCGTCGCCGACAGGGGCTCGGCGAGCGTCAGCGTGGCCACCGTGGTCGCCTGCAGACGCGCCAGACCCCACGCGAACAGCAGGTACGCCACCGCGGTCGTGACGACGCCGAGCCACAGGGCCAGCGCCAGTCCCTCGGGCGTCGCGAGCCACGCGGCGCCCGAGACGAGCAGGAGCGGCACGCTGAGCACGGCGGCGACCCCGAACATCGAGCCCATGGTGTCGCGCGGACTCCAGCCGCGGTCGAGCAGCTCCTTGCCGACGAGCGTGTACAGGGCGTACGAGGCGCCCGCGCCGACCGAGGTGAGGATGCCCAGCGGCGTGACGGCGCTCTGCGTCGGGTCGGCCGCGACGCCGGTGCCGACGAGGCCCGAGACCAGCACGACGCCCGTCACCGCGATCGCCGTCGCGACCGCCCAGCGCGCGCCGGGGAGCCGGCGCCGGACGATCGCGTCGAGGACGCCGGTGAGGATCGGCGCCGACCCCAGCGCGACGACCGTGCCGATCGCGACGCCGTTGACGCGCGTGCCCAGGAAGAACGCCGGCTGATACCCGAGCACGCCGACGACGCCGATCGCGACCACGAGCCACGACGGCACGCGCGAGGTCGTCGCGGCCCGCGCGGGCCGGCTCCGCACCCGACCGAGCAGCGCGAGCAGGCCCAGGATGCCGCCGCCCACGAGCAGCCGCGACGCCCCGACCGCGATCGGCGAGGCGTCGACGGCCGCGAGGCTCTGCGCGGTGCCGGTCGTCGAGAAGCACAGCGCCGCGAGCAGGACGGCGGCGAGAGGAAGCACCGGACTATTGTTACACAATGTTCCCCGGCATCGCCCGGCAGTCGACGGCCGCGGCGAGCCCATAGGCTGTGTCGGTGCACACCGAGCCGAGAGCGACCGCCGCCGCACGGGGCGCCGCGGTGAGCATGGCGCTCATCGTGACGCTCGCGATCCAGTCCGCGGTGCCGCCGTTCGCGACCGACACCTACACGCCGGCGTTCCCGCACGTGACCGCCGACCTCGGCACCACGGCATCCGCCGTCGGTCTCACCCTGACGCTGTTCTTCCTGGGCTTCGGCGGCGGCCAGCTCGTCGGCGGACCGCTGTCGGACCGGTACGGACGGCGGATGCCGATGATCGTCGGCGGCATCGTCTGCACGCTCGGCGGCATCGGCTGCGCGCTCGCCCCCTCGATCGAGGTGCTCGTCGCGATGCGGCTCGTGCAGGGCGTCGGCGGCGGCATCGCGGCGACCGTCGCGCGTGCGGTGGTGATCGACGTCGCCCGCGGCGAGCAGCTGGCCCGCGTGATGTCGCTCCTCATGGCCCTCGGCGGCCTCGCCCCGGCGATCGCGCCCGTCATCGGCGGGCTCGTGCTCACCTTCGGCGGCACGTGGCACCTGATCTTCTGGATCCTCGCCGCGTTCGGGGTCGTCATGACGGTCACGGCCGCCCTCTACGTGCCCGAGACGCTGCCGGTGGAGCGGCGCCACCGCGGCGAGCTCGCGACGATCGTGCACGGGTTCCGCTCGGTGCTGCGCGAGCGCTCGTTCGTCGCGTACGTGCTGATCTCGACCGCGTCGCTGTTCGCGATGCTCGCCTACATCGCCAACTCGTCGTACGTGCTGCAGGAGATGAAGGGCGTCGCGCCGCTGCCGTTCTCGCTCTTCTTCGCCTCCACGGCGCTCGCCCAGGCCGGGCTCACCGTCGTGAACGCGAGGCTCATCGGCCGCTTCCGGCCCCGTCAGCTCATCGCCGCCGGTCTCAGCCTGTCGGCGGGTGCCGTGGTGCTCATCGCGCTCTCGGTGTTCGCATGGGACACCGCGCTCGTGCCGGTCTGCATCGGCTTCTTCGTCCTGATGGCCGCGCAGGCGTTCGTGTTCGGCAACGCGGCGGCGCTCGCCGCCGACGGCGTGCACGAGCACGCGGGCTCCGCGTCGGGCATCCAGGGCATCGCCCAGTCGCTCGGCATCGCGATCTCCGCGCCGCTGGCGACCTCGGGCGGCGGCCACACCGCCGTGCCGATGGTGCTCGTCATGATCGTCGGCATGGCCGGTGCCGGCGTGAGCTTCGTGCTGGCCCGCCCGTCGCGCCTGGCCCGCGCCGTGCGCTGACGCCGCGCCGCCCGTACCGTGGAGGACATGAGCGCGGCATCGTCCTATCCGGCGACGATCGCCGCGCCGGTCGAGCACGAGATCGTGATCAAGAGGTCCCGGTTCATCGCGCACGTCGAGCCGGTGGCATCCGTCGACGAGGCCGACGCCGTCATCGCCCGCATCCGCAAGCAGGCATGGGATGCCGGACACAACTGCACCGCGATGGTCACCGGCCTGCGCGGCGACCAGGCCCGCTCGTCCGACGACGGCGAGCCGTCGGGGACGGCCGGCATGCCGATGCTCGAGGTGCTCCGCCGCCGCGAGCTGACCGACCTCGTCGCGGTCGTGACGCGCTACTGGGGAGGCACCAAGCTCGGGGCCGGCGGCCTCGTGCGCGCGTACTCCTCGGCGGTGTCGGAGGCGCTCGACCTGGCCGCGCTCGTGCGCCGCGCCTCGCTGACGCGCGTGACCCTCGAGGTGCCGCACGCCGACGCGGGCCGCTACGACAACCTGCTGCGCGAGTGGACCGCCCGCCACGGCGCGACGCTCGGCGACACGATCTACGAGGCCGCGGCGACGCTCGAGCTCTGGGTGCCCGCCGACGGGCTCGACCGACTGCACGACGACGTCGCCGCGGCGTCGGCCGGTGCGCTCACGCCGCACGTGGGCGGCGAGCGCATCGTCGACGTCCCCGCGTAGAGGCGCCCGCGTGGGCCGTTCCCGACGGCCTCGGGATCGTGCGGAGGCCGAGGGCGGCGACATGCCCGTCGAGGAACCGGCCATCCATGACCCCTCGAACGCGAAACCCGGCGACGGTCGCGCCCGCCGCGCCGCCGAGCGGGTACCGTCGTTCTGAGCACCGACCCGGGTGCCGCATCGTGACGAGCGGCCGGCGGCACGGGCACGCCGACCACGGACACGGAGACCAGAGCATCCCATGACGACGACGTCCGAATCCCGCCGCGCGACGGTTCCCCCGGAGATCTCCCGATCGTGGCTGCTCGTGTCGGCCCGCGACGCCGAGCGCTTCGACGTCGTCGCCCGCTCGCACGCCGACCAGGTGATCCTCGATCTCGAGGACGGCGTCGACCCGCGGCACAAGGACGCCGCGCGCGAGAACGTGCTGGCCTGGTTCGAGCGCGGCGGCCGGGCGTGGGTGCGCATCAACGATCGCGCCTCGGACTTCTGGAGCGACGACGTCGACCGGCTGCGCGGCAACGAGGGACTCCTCGGCGTCATGCTCGCCAAGAGCGAGTCGGCCGAGCACGTCACCGAGACGTACGACCGCCTGGGCGGCACCACGCGCGTGATCGCGCTCATCGAGTCGGCGCTCGGCATCGAATGCGCGGTGGCGATCGCGCAGGCGCGCGGCGTCTTCCGGCTCGCCTTCGGCAGCGGCGACTACCGCCGCGACACCGGCACCGCGGCGACCGACCTCGCGATGGCCTACCCGCGCAGCCGCCTCGTCGTCGCGAGCACGATCGCGGGGCTGCCGGGCCCGGTCGACGGGCCGACCGTCAGCTCGAGCCACCCGGTGCTGCGCGAGCAGTCCGCCACGGCGGTCGCGCTCGGCCTCACCGGCAAGCTGTGCGTCGACGTCGAGCAGCTCCCGGTCATCAACGAGTGCATCAGCCCGACGAGCTCCGACGTCACGTGGGCGCGCGACTTCCTCGCCGACTTCGACGCGCGCGGGCGCGTCGTGCGCGACGGCAGCGACCTGCCGCGCCTCGGCCGCGCGCAGAAGATCGACACCCTCGCCCGGGCCTTCGGCATCCGGCCCCTGGC
>NZ_JBDIAB010000234.1:0-4054 GCF_039812165.1 Microbacterium sp. | reverse complement strand
TCGGGGAATCCCGGGCCGAGCGCGGCGACGAGCGACTCGCGGTCCGCGGCCGCGCGCTGTGCGGTCGCCGCGGACGCCCACCGCGGGGCATCCCCGAATGCCGGATGCCACAGCACGTGGTCCTCGTGCGCGTGGGTCGCGAACCCGCCGATCACGCGCAGCGACCGCCGGCGCAGCTCGGCGGCCAGGGCGTCGAGCTCGTCCGGCTCCCACGCCGGGTCGACGAGCAGAGCCTCGCCGCCGCCGGCCAGGACCGTCGACGTCGTCGCCATGACCCGGCTCGTCGCGACGAGGACGCCGGGGGCGACCTCCACGAGCTCCCGCATCCGACACCCCGTTCGACATCCGGATCCGCACCCGGCGGACGGCCGTCCCCGCCGCGTCCGCGAGCGTACTCCGCCCCGCTCCCGGGCGCGAGTCACTGCCGCCCGTCCGACTCACTGCGCTCGTGCGCAGTGAGCGGACACGACGACAGTGACTCGGCCGGGCGCCACTCGACGCGGCAGGATCAGTTGTCGTTGCGGGCGTTCGTCACCGAGATCGACAGGCGGCCCTCGTCGTCGTCGTCCTCGTCGGTGTTGGTGATCTTCAGCACCGCGCCGCCGGTGCCGCCCGGCGGCACCTGGAACGCGAGCGAGCCCTGCCCGTCGAGGTCGTCGGTGTCCTCCGAGGTGCCCTCGTAGAGCCGTCCGTTGACCACGACGTCGATGATGTTGCCCACGAGGAGCTTCGTCGTGATCGTGTAGACGGCCCGCACCTCGCCGCCCCAGGTGTAGGTCTTCGTCTTCGAGTTGCTGAGCTTCGACGGAGACAGCTCCAGCTCGAAGTACTCCGGCCCCGGGTCGAGGATCTCGTCGTCGCCGAAGTCCTCCTCGTCGACGCCGCGGAAGTCGATGAAGACCTGCGCGAGCCGGAACCGCTCGTCCGGCGGCTGGAGCACCACGTCGACCGAGAGGTCGTCGCTCGTGAGCTTGATCGGCAGCTGCACCGAGTGGTACGCGCCGCCGATGACCTTCGACGCCTTCAGCAGGTAGTCGCCGAGCGGCACGTTCTCGATCGAGAACGTCCCGTCCGCCGCGCTGATGGCGGTCTTGTCGCCGTAGAGCGAGACGGATGCCCCGCCCGCGGCCGCCCCGCCCGCCAGCACCCGCCCGTGGACGCGGCCGCGCGTGATGACCTTCTTCCAGCGGCTCACCGTGTAGGTCTCGACGCGCGGCTCGCGGAAGATCGCCGGCTCGACGAAGCCGTAGACGCCGCCCTTCTCGGGGCCGTCCCACCAGATCATGTCGTCGGGCGACACCGCGTTGGCGTCCTGGGTGTTGCGCCACTCCTCGCTGTCCTTGCCGTCGGCGTCGTCGCTGGCGAACACGTTGAGGAACTGGTTGGCGATGTCGTCGGGCGCGTCGGTCAGGAGCGTCCCGAACCAGCCCGCCTTCTCGTACGCCATGTCGTAGATGTGCTCGTAGAGCCACTCCCCCGCGTTCAGCCGCTCCGCCGCCGTGTACCGGTAGAGGCCGTCGATCGTGGTCGGCCCCACCGAGGCGCCCGCGTCGACGTCCTTCGGCTCCAGGTCGCTCGGGATGAGCAGCTCGTTCACGCCTTCCAGCTGCACGTGCTCGCGCACCTTCATCCAGATGAACGACGAGCACACCGACGCCCGCGTGCCGACGGCCCAGCCGACGCCGGGGTCGTGGCCGTTCTCCAGCCCGATCGAGGGATCGGTGTAGCAGAAGAAGCGGTAGTGGTACTTGCCCTTCGTGCCGGGGATGCCGGCATCCGCCCGCGCGGCGGCCGCGATCGCGTGCAGCGTCGACCGCACCTGCGGGGTCTCGAGCAGGGGGTCGGGCTTGAGCACGAGCGGCGGGATCATCACCATCTTGTCGTTGTGGGTGATGCCGACCGTCTGGGTGCCGAACGCCGTGATGCGGTAGTTCTTGCCCGGGAAGTCGGGGTCGGGGAAGAGCTGGCCCTCGACCGAGTCCTGCACGCTCTGGCGGATCGCGCCCGGCCACATCCACTTCAGGATCGGCGGGTCGAACCCGTCCGAGCCCTCGGACGTGAAGCCGACCTGGTGGTCCATGAGGCGGTCCTGGCTGCCGGTGCTGTGCGCGATCTCGTCGAAGTTGCGCGTCATGATGCCCGAGTGGCTGTACAGCTGCGGCGGGCTCACGCGCAGCATGAGGCCGCCGATCAGCCCGTCGCCGCCCGGCGAGAGGATGACGTCGCCGCGGCGCGCGTTCATCCAGCGCGCCGGCATCATGACGTCGACGACCTCGTCGGTCAGCTGGCACACGAGCTGGCCGTTCTCGGCGAGCGCGAGCTCCTCCTCGGTGAGGTTGTCGGGGTCGCACACGGCGCCCTCGAGGATCGGACCGACGTCGGGGGGCCCGGGGAACTCGCCCTCGAGGGTGTGGAACGTCCGCTCCGCGAACAGCCCGGCGAAGGCGCGTGCGTTGTCGAGGACGGATGCCGTGTTCAGCACGGCCGCGCGTCCGGCGTCGAGGCGCGTGCCGGCATCCCGTCCCACGGCGATCCCGGTCGCGCGCTCGCGCTCGACGGCGATCCCCCGCGCGGACGCCTGGGCGTCGAGCCCGCGCGCGGCGTCGAGCCCGCGCGCGGCGGCGGACCCACGGGCGAACGCGGAGCCGCGGGTCGCGGCATCCGTCGCCGCTCCGATCCGTCGCTCCGTCGCCGAGCCGACGAGCCCGCCGAGTCGCGGCGTGAGCCGCCGCGTGGCCGGGACGTCGAGCTGGCCCGCGGCCAGCGCACGCGTCTGCACGGGAGCGAAGACCCCCGAGAGCACGGTGTTCACGGCGAGCTCGGCCTGCCGCACCGACACGCCCGCGAGCGCGTCGAGCGGGATCGCGACCGTGCCCGTCACTGTGTCGAGCACGATGTCGGCCGGGTTGATGAGCTCCTCCGGACGCCCCAGCTCCTGGCGCCACCAGTCCTCGACCATCTCCCAGGGCCAGACCTTGCGCACGAGCGGCGGGAGCTCGGGCAGCTCCGGGAAGTGCGGCCGATCGTCCCACTCCTCGACCGGGATGTCGAAGCTGAACGAGCAGCGCACCGGCACGCCGCCAGCGGTGCCCGCGTAGATCACCGTGAACCCGCGAGCGTCGTACGGCAGCTCTCCGGCGTCGGGCCTCCCCTCGACGAAGGGCACGTTGACCCCGATCGACGTGGCGCCCCGCGCGGGGATCTGGATCGCATGGGCGAGCTGTCGGAACGGGCGGGGCACGGCTGCGGCATCCGGATCCGCCGCATATGCCGTCACCGACATGCGGTCGAGCACGAGCGGCGCGTCCTCGACGTTGTGCACGACGAAGCTGCCGGAGACCTGCGTGTACTTCTTGTGCGCGAACAGGTCGCCGGTGGTGTGCGCGACGATCGTGCCCGCACGCCTGCTCAGCGCGTAGGCGGAGTAGATCGTCAGCGTCCGCCGTACCTCGAGGTCGCCCGGCGTCACGCGCAGGGTCACGTCGAACGTGCCGACGCCGGAAGCGTGGTCGATCGCGGCGAAGTAGTCGTGCGAGACGACGGGGGTCTCGGTCGTGGCGGTGGTGCCGTCGCCGAAGTCCCACGTGAAGGTCTGCTGCCGCGTCCGCAGGAGGTCCTTCCAGCGGGTCACGTCGACCTTCTCGGCGACGAACGTCGTGCCGGCGACGTCGACGGCGCCGCCGGTGCCCGACTCGACGGCCAGGGCGGCGGAGCTCGCGATGAGCCGTTCCAGCGCGGATGCCGCGGCCGTGCGGCGCGCGGCGGTGGCGGCCCCGACGAACCGGAGCCCGCCCGCGATCGGGCGGAACGGCCGCAGCCGCGAGACCGCGCGCACGTCGGCGGTCGAGCCGAGCGTCAGCACCGCGGTGTACGGCGACACCTGCGACTGGGTGACGCCGACCATGGCGACCTCGGCCGCGCCGTGTGCGCCGGTGAAGGTGACCGGCGCGCCCGCGACCACGATCTCGGCGTCGGTGCGCTCCGGGCCGTCGGGGCCGCGGGCGGTGATCCCGAGCGTGCGCGTCCCCTCCGTGGGGAACTGCAGGTGCTGCAC
>NZ_JBDIAB010000233.1:0-4071 GCF_039812165.1 Microbacterium sp. | reverse complement strand
GACTTCACGAGCACCGAGACGGGCAGCGACAGGATCGAGTCGAGCCCGGGCCACAGCGGGCCGGCCCCGCCGAACAGCGGGTCGATGACGTACTTGTCGACCTCGTTGGCGGCGCCGAGCACCTCGGCGAGGCTGCGGTCCTCGACCTGGGCGACGAGGAAGACCGCGTCGGCCTCGAGCACGGCGCCGTCGCCGATGGCGATCGACACCGAGCGGTCGGAGACGAACACCGGCAGGCGGTTCTCGAGGAAGGCGAGCCCGATGAGCCGCGCGCGGAACGAGATGTAGCCGTCGGCGGCGTCGAGCGTGACGCCGGGGTCGACGACGATGCGCTCCGCCCACACCTCGATCGCGCCGCCACCGGTCGCGACGTCGCCCGCGAAGGCGACGGTGTCGATCCACGGGTCGTCGACGGCGACGGGGAGGAAGGTGGCGTCCGCGATGTTGCCGTAGACGTACAGCGCCGCGCCTTCGCGCCAGGCGCTCGACAGCGACTGGATCGTGATGGCGTCGGTGCCGTGGTCTCCCTCGACGAGCAGCGATGCGGTCGGGGCGGTGAACTGCCAGCGGTTGGTGACCGTGCCCGTGGTCGCGTCGTACCAGCCCACTCCGCCGGTCGTGATCACGATGACGTTCGCCAGGGTCGGGTGGGCGCTCACGGTGATCGTGTCGTCGCCGATGCTGCCGCGCCACGTGCGGTTGACGTCGTTGCCGCCGAGCACGTCGCGCCGGTCGATGCCCGTGAACGGCACGCTCTCGCCGTAGAGCGCGGCGACGCCGGACGCATCGGCGCCGGCCGGGTTGTAGATCGACCCGGTGTCGGCGTCGGAGTGGATGAGCAGGGTGTCGCTGCCTCCGCTGCCGCCGTGGATCGTGCCGGCGAAGCGGACGCCGGGCCCGACGATGAACAGGTCGGCGTTGTCGGACGCACCGCGCAGCATCCCGAAGCCCTGGAAGGCGAGGCCGGCGACGGTGCCGGCGAGCGGCCCGGTGACGGTCCACGTCACGTGCTCGTCGGCCGGGCCGTCGATCGCGTTGCCGGCGGCGGTGCCGCCGACCACGGCGTCGATGCCTGCGAACGCGGCGACGTTCGTGCCGGTGAAGGGCGTCTCCGAGTCGGATGCCGGCATGGTCACGGCGACGGGCGTCGACCACTCCGCCCACGAGAGGGTGTCGGTCGGCTGATCCTCGGCCTCGGCGTCGGCCGGACCCCCGGAGATGCTGCCGGTGACACGACCGGCGGGCCCGATCAGGAACGTGTCGTCGCCGCTGCCGCCGACGAGGTGCTGGACGAGTGCGAAGCCGACGAACCCCACGGGGACGCCGTCGGCGCGGAGGGTGAGCGTGCCGCCGTCCTCCGCGGTGACCGACCACTCGTTGTCGGTGTCGGACGCGACCAGCGCGTTGACCCCGCCCCCGCCGCGGAGGTTCACGAGGACCGCCCCGTCCTGCTCGTCGGGTGTCGCGAGGTCGATCGCGAAGACGTCGGCGCCGTTGCCGCCCTGCAGCACCTCGATGCCGGTGAACTCGGCGACGCCGGTGGCGACGAGGGTGCCGTCGGCGTCGTGGATGTCCCAGTCGAGCGCGCCGCGGCCGTCGGCGATCATCCAGTCCGCGTCGGCGTCGGGGCCGACGAGCGTGTCGATCCCGCCGCCGCCGTCGACGGCGGCGCTGCCCGCCCACGTGGCGCCGATGGCGAACGTGTTGTCGCCGGCACCGCCGGTGAGCTCGGCGAAGAAGACGTTGATGAGATGGATGAGCTGCGCGCCCACGCGCAGCGTGGCCGGGTTGAGCTCGGCGAATCCGTCGGCGGGCAGCCCGAAGGCGGCCGACGTGAACGCGGGTGCGCCGAGGGTCATGTCGGCGTCGCGGTCGACCACGATCGTGTTCTCGCCGCCGCCGCCGTCGATGTAGAGGCTCACGAGGCCCGACAGCGGGGCGACGCGGAAGCGCGTGTCGGCGGCGCCGCCGACGATGCGGAGGGTGAACGCGGTGGGGATCGTGTAGGTGTGCGTCTCGCCCGACGGCGCGCCGTCCTCGTCGGCGAGCTCGACGACGGTGCTCCCCGCCACGGTGCGGACCGAGACGTCGCGTGTGGCGTCGCCGACGTCGAGGACGCACGTCGTGCAGGAGGCGGCTCCCAGCTCGACGGGCTCGAGCCCGTAGTAGACGGTGACGAGATCGTCGCGCGCGACCGTGCCGGACTGCGCGCCGGTGACCGTCGCGGCGATCCGGTCGAACGCGCCGCCGTCGAGCGCGAGGGTGTCGTAGCCGCCTCCGCCGCCGTCGACCGACGCGACCCATCCGGCCCCTTCGAGCACGAACCTGTCGTCGGTGTCGTCGGCGCCGACGAGACGCTCGACGCCCGTGTAGGCGATCTCGAGATCTCCGGCTCTGAGCACGCCCGCGGACGCGCCCGTGACGGTCCAGATCGCGTCGCGACGCGGGCCGGTGAGCGTGTCGACGCCGCCGCGCCCGTCGAAGCGGACCAGAACGGTCGGGGTCGTGTCGGACTCGGTGCTGACCGTCAGGTGGTCGTCGCCGTCGGTGCCGGTCGCGACGATCTCGGTCAGCTCGACCAGGCGGCGCACGACGTCGCCGAACGTGACCGTGCCGTCGTCGGCGAAATGCAGCGCTCCGGTCGCGGGGTCGACGGCGATGTCCCAGGCGGCGGGCGCGGGCACCGCGGGCTGCTGTCCGGCCGCGGTGGTCTCGGAGTCGGCGCCGTCGGAGGTCCCGTCCGCGGACGTCTGCAGCGTCGCGGATGCCGCGTCCGTCGCGACGTCCGGATCGACCCGGTCGGTCGGCGGCGCCGTCTGCCCCGTCTCCGACGCCGCCGGTTCGGCCGTGCCGGCGCCGCCGGTGCCGGACTGCGCGACCTCGGTGGGATCGGCGGCGACCGGTTCGGCCGCGGACGGCTCGGCGACGCCCGCCTGCTCCACCGCGACCGCCGGCTGATCGTCCGCCGCCGGCTCGGCGGATGCCTGATCAGCAGCGCTTTCCGGTGCCGGCGGGAGGTCAGCGGCCGCGGCCGTCGCGTCGGCCGGAGCGATCGGATCGGTGCCGGGGTCGACGGCGTCCGCCGCCGCGCGGATGTGGAAACCGCCGCCCGCCGCGATCGCCGCCGACACCGCCGGGTCGGCTCCGGCGTCGTAGCCGAGCACGAGCCGCCGTTCGCCGGGATCGAGGTGGTCGGCCATCACCGGGTGCGCACCGGCATCCGGTGCGAACGCCAGCTCGCCGCGGCCGAGCACGTGGCCGATCTCGTGGGCGAGCACCGAGGCGAGGTCCATGCGCCCCTCGGCGGCGCTGCCGACGACCGCCTGCACGCGTCCGTCCGGGCCGACCTCGAACTCGGCGTCGTCGTCGGGCGTGGGGTCGACGAACCAGCCGTGCCCGCCGGCGTCGACGTCCACGGCGATGCCGGCCGCGGTCGTCACGGCCAGGGCGTCACCGGGAAGGTCGATGATCAGCAGCCGGATGTCGCCGACGCCGGCGCGCTCCGACTCGGGCCAGACCTCGACGGCGCGCGGCACCACCGCGATCAGGTCGTCGGTCGTGAGCCGGGTGGTCGCGCCGCTCGCGTCGGCGGCCTCGACCACGGCGCGCGGAGCGGGCGCCTGATCGGCGGCGGCGGCCGACATCGGCAGGAGCGGGCCGCTGACGACCGCGACCGTGACCGCCGCGGCGAGCGCGCCGCGAAGACGCGGAGGCCGGGGCCGCCGTGCCTGGTCGCGTCGCCTGCTCATGGACACCCCTTCGTCGCCCGACCCGCCCCGGCGCGCAGCGTCTGCGTCGCCGCCGCTGCGGCGAGGGGCCGGCCTGGCTGGGCCTGCCCGGTGAGGGTACGGGCGCTGGGGTTCCCGTCGGGGTGCCGGGTCACGCGCCCATGCTCACAGCACGCCCGTCGCCGCGGAAGGGACCTGAGTCCCTCCTTTGCCGTCGAGGCCGCGGGCTCAGCGCGAGAGGTAGCGCACGACCGCGAGCACCCTGCGGTGGTCGTCGGCGTCGACTCTCAGCCCGAGGGCGTCGTAGAGGTTCGACGTGTGCTTGACCACGGCCTTCTCGCTG
>NZ_JBDIAB010000232.1:0-4092 GCF_039812165.1 Microbacterium sp. | reverse complement strand
GAGTCTCGCGGTCGGTGGCGGGGGTGGGGGCGGCGGATGCAGGACGGCGGATGCCGCGACGGGCCACGCCGGCGGGCGTCAGACCGAGGCGGCGCGCGCGGCGACCAGGTCGCCGTGCCAGATGGCCGCGACGTCGGGGTGGGCCCGCAGCCGCGACTTCAGCGCGTTCTCGCCGTGCACGCCGTAGATGGGGTTCGCCGGGTCCTGCGTCACGCCGCGCGCCTCGGCGGCGAGCTCGGCCGGCAGGTCGATGACCGGCAGCCGCGCCTCGAGCGCGGGGTTGAAGAAGAACGGCACCGAGATGCGGTCGTCGGGGTACCGCGGCGAGACGACGCGGTGGTTGGTGGCGGTGAGGTAGCCGCCGGTGGCGTACTCGAGCATCTCGCCGATGTTGACGACGAACGCCCCCGGGATCGCCGGGGCGTCGACCCACTCGCCGTCGCGCTCGACCTGCAGGCCGCCCTTGCCCGGCTCGACCCATAGCAGCGTCAGCACGCCGGAGTCCTTGTGCGCTCCGACGCCTTGCTGGGGCGTCGGGTCGTCCTTGCCGGGGTAGCGCACGACCTTGAGCAGCGTCTGCGGGTCGCCGAAGTGCTCGTCGAAGTACGACTCCGGGGCTCCCAGGGCCAGGGCCCACGCGCGCAGCAGCTTGCGGGAGACGCCGGAGAGGTGGTCCTGCCACTCCTCGGCGACCTCGCGCAGCTCGGGCTGCGCCGCCGGCCAGAGGTTCGGCCCCACGAGCACGGAGTAGTCCGGCGCCGTCGGATCGGTCACGGCGTCGCGCTCGGGGCCGATGTCGATCTGCTCGCGCCAGTCGACGCGGCCCTGCGTGCGCTCGCCGCCGATGCGCGTGTAGCCGCGGAAGTGCGGGCTCTGCACGTTCTCGATCGCGAGCTTGTCCTCGTCGGGCAGCTCGAAGAACGCGCGCGCGGTGCGGTGCAGGCGCGCCTCCAGCTCGGGCGTCACTCCCGTGCCGGTCAGGTAGAAGAACCCGACGTCGTGGGTCGCGTGGCGCAGCTCGTCGCGGAATCGCGCGGCGGCCTCGGGGCCCTGGTCGAGGAGCGACAGATCGAGGAGGGGCAGGTTCGGCTCGGACATGGCACGACCATAGTCACGGCCGAACGGCCGACGCCGGTGTGTTGCCGTTCGTTACCGTGGACGCATGCGCACCGTGCTCGTCCTCCGGCTCGCCGTCCCCGCGGCGTGGTTCGGCCTGATCCTGGGGCTTTCGTTCATCGAGACGCCGCTGAAGTTCACCGCTCCCGGCATCACGGTCCCGCTCGGGCTCGGCATCGGCCGCATCGTGTTCACGGCCCTCGCGATCGCGGGCGCCGTGCTGCTCGTCGCCCTCACCGCGGTCGCCGCGATGCGGCCCCGTGTCGCACGCGGCGGCTGGGTGACGATCGGGATGCTGTGGCTCGTGCTCGCCGTGCAGAGCCTCGCGATCCGTCCCGCCCTCAGTGCGCGCAGCGACGTCGTCATCGCCGGCGGCGATCCGGGCCCGTCGTGGCTGCACTACGGCTACATCGCCGCCGACGTCGCGATCCTCGCGCTCCTCGTGGTGTGGATCGTGACGGTGGCGCGCGGCATCCGTCTCGTCGCGCCTTTTGACCGCACGGCGCCTTCGAGTTAAGGTGAGGCTAAGTGAGGTCCGCCTAACCTGAGCGACGGCTCGGGCCTGCGACGCGGCAGGGACGTCTCCTCCGCCGCATCCGCACATCCAGCAGATCAGAGCCCGCTTGTTCCTCCCGTCCTTCCTCATCGGCCTGCGCGAGGGCCTCGAAGCGGCCCTCGTCGTCGGCATCCTCATCGCCTACCTCGCCCGCCTCGGCCGGCGCGACGTGCTGCCGCGGCTGTGGGCAGGGGTCGGCCTCGCCGTCGCGTTGTCGCTCGCGATCGGCGCGGTGCTGACCTTCGGCGCGTACGCGCTGACGTTCCAGGCGACCGAGATCATCGGCGGCACGATGTCGCTCCTGGCCGTCGCCCTCGTCACCTGGATGATCTTCTGGATGCAGCGTGCGGGGCGCACCCTCAAGCGCAGTCTCGAGGGCGAGATCGACCGCGCGCTCGCCGCCGGATCGTTGGGCCCACGCGTCCGAGGCTCCGCGCAGCGCGCAGCGATGCGTGGAGTGACGTGGGGAGGGGGGATCGTCGTGATCGGCTTCGTGTCGGTCGCCCGCGAGGGCATCGAGACGACCCTGATCCTGTGGGCGATGGTGCAGGACTTCTCCGCCGCGCCGGTCGTGCTGCTCGGCACCGTGTCGGGCCTCGGCGTGGCCGTGATCCTCGGCTGGGCGATCGCGCGCGGCATGGTGCGCGTGGACCTCCGCCGCTTCTTCACCTGGACCGGGGCCCTCCTGATCGTGGTCGCCGCCGGCGTCCTGGTGTACGGCGTCCACGACCTGCAGGAGGCCGGCGTCCTGCCCGGCCCGTTCAGCGCCGCGGCACCCCTCGATCCGGCCACGGGCGCGGTCGCCGTCGGCGCCGCCGGCTTCCCGTTCGGGTGGGCCTTCGACGTCAGCGCGACCGTCCCGCCCGGCGGCGTGCTCGCCACGCTCCTGCAGGCCACCGTGGGCTTCATGCCGCGCATGTCGTGGCTGCAGGTGATCGTGTGGCTGCTGTACGTCGCGATCGTCGGCGCCGTCTTCCTCGTCCGCGCTCGCGCGCCGCACGCGCCGCGGCCCGCCCCCGAACCGACGCCGTCCGCGCTCGCGGCGGCCGAACCGCAAGGAGAACGATGACCCCCTCACGACGCGCCCTCGGCGCCCTGACCGCGACCGCGGTCGCCGCGCTCGCCCTCGCCGGATGTGTCGCGAAGGCCGACGTCGCGGCGTCCGACGCCCTCACCGTCACCTCGAGCGACGGCGCGTGCGACGTGTCGGCCGCGACGGCCAAGAGCGGCACGCTGGCCTTCGACGTGACCAACAGCAGCCAGCAGATCACCGAGTTCTACCTGCTCGCGAGCGACGGCCTGCGGATCGTCGGCGAGGTCGAGAACATCGCGCCCGGCTCCTCGCGCACGCTCACCGTGGTGGCCCAGCCGGGCGACTACTTCACGCTGTGCAAGCCGGGCATGATCGGCGAGGGCGTCGGCCGGGCCGCGTTCACCGTCACCGGCGACGCCGTCGCGATCGACGGACCGGATGCCGAGCAGAAGCAGCAGGCCGTGAACCTCTACGCGGCCTTCGTGAAGGACCAGGTCGGCCAGCTCCTGCCCGCCGTGCAGGAGTTCGCCACGGCGTACGAGTCGGGTCAGGACGACGCCGCGCGCGCGCAGTTCCCGCAGGTGCGCGCGTTCTACGAGCGCATCGAGCCGGTCGCCGAGTCGCTCGGCGACCTCGATCCGCGCATCGACTACCGCGAGGTCGACGCCGTCGCCGAGGGACTGGAGTGGACCGGGTTCCACCGCATCGAGAAGGATCTGTGGGTGCCCGCGCAGGACGCCCTCAACGCCGACGACGTGACCCCGGCGTGGCAGGGCTGGGCGCCGTCGACGCCGGCCGAGCGCGCCGCGTTCGGCGCGCAGCTCGTGGCCGACGTGCAGGAGCTCTACGACTACGTGCACTCCGACGACTTCCAGACCGCGCTCGACGAGCAGGGCATCGGCGGCATCTCCAACGGCGCCATCGGCCTGCTGGACGAGGTCGCCACCGGCAAGATCACCGGCGAGGAGGACTGGTGGTCGGGCACCGACCTGTGGGACTTCGCCGCCAACGTCGAGGGCTCGAAGATGGCGTTCTCGCTCGTGCAGGACTTCGCCTCGTCGAAGGGCGCCGACGACGCGAAGCTCGTCGAGGAGATCCAGGCCGGCTACGCCGACCTCGAAGAGGCCCTCGCGGAGCACGGCTCGCTCGCGGACGGGTTCGTGAACTACCGTGAGCTGTCCGACGCCGACAAGCGCACCCTCACCGACCTGATCAACGCCCTGGCCGAGCCGCTGTCGCAGCTGACGTCCACGATCCTGGAGAAATGACCGAACCCGACGCGCCCGACGCCCGCGCGGCGACCGGCGGGGATGCCGTCCCCCCGGCCGCCGACGCGGGCGTCGGCGCGTCCGCGACCACCGCCGACGGCTCGGCGACCACCGCCCCC
>NZ_JBDIAB010000231.1:0-4107 GCF_039812165.1 Microbacterium sp. | reverse complement strand
GCGCCGGGATAATCACGCCCCTCGCCGGAGCCCGCCGGAAGGGTCGGGGTTACGCTGAGCAGATGCCCCTTCCGCCCCTCGTCGAGCCCGTCGCGGCGCTCTCCGACGCGGAGCAGACGCGCACGCTGCGGCACGCGGTGCTGAACGGCTTCGGCGAGCTCGGCCAGCGGCGCCTCGCCGCCGGGCACGTCGCCGTCGTCGGCGCGGGCGGACTCGGATCGCCCGTGCTGCTGGCCCTCGCGGCCGCGGGCGTCGGCACGATCACGATCGTCGACGACGACGTCGTCGAGGCGACCAACCTGCAGCGCCAGGTCGTGCACCGCACGTCCGACGTCGGGAGTCCCAAGGTCGACTCCGCGGTGCGCGTCGCCGCCGACCTCTCCCCCGAGACGCGCGTCCGCACGATCCGCGAGCGGCTCACCGGCGACAACGCCGCGACCCTCCTCGACGGCGCCGACGTCGTGATCGACGGCACCGACACGTTCGCGACGCGGCGGGCCGTGGCATCCGCGTGCGAACGGCTCGGCGTGCCGCTCGTGTGGGGCGTGCTGCAGGAGTTCCACGCGCAGATCACCGTGTTCTGGTCGGCGCCGCCCGCGGGCGCGCCCGCCGTCGTGCTCGACGACCTGTACCCGCCGGACTCCGTGGGCGAGGTCCCCTCGTGCGCGCAGGTGGGCGTGCTCGGGGCGCTGTGCCTGCAGGCCGGCGGCATCCTCGCCGGCGAGGCGATCAAGCTCCTCACCGGCATCGGCGAGCCGCTCCTCGGCCGCGTGCTCGTGATCGACGCGCTCCGCGCCCGCACGAGCGAGGTGCCGCTGCGCCCGTCCCGCACCACCTCGTACGCCGACGACCGAGCGGATGCCGGAGCCACGGCATCCGTTCCCGACACGGCCCCGGCCACGGCATCCGTTCCCGACACGGCCCCGGCCATGGCATCCGCCCCTGACGCCTCCGGCGTCGCCGCCCGCACGGCATCCGTCGCGGCCCGCACCGACACCCCCACGACCGCCGACCGAAAGGCCCCGCCCGTGCACTTCGTGCCCTCCGTCATCCCGCAGCTCACCCCGGCCGAGACCCGCGACGCGCAGGCCGCCGGCGCGACCCTCCTCGACGTGCGCGAGCCCGTCGAGACCGCCGCCGGCGTCATCGCCGGCTCGGTGCTCGTGCCGCTCGGATACGTCCTGAACGACCCCGCCGCCGTGTCGGCCTCGCTCGAGGGCCCGGTCGTCGTCGTGTGCAAGGTGGGCGCGCGCGCCCAGCACGCCGCCGCGGCGCTGCGCGCGGTGGGTCTCGACGCGGCGGTGCTCGCCGGCGGCATCGAGGCCTGGAACCGCGAGACGGCGGGATGACGGGCCTGCGCACCGTCGAGGAGCAGCTCGCCGACGTGCTCGCGGCCGTCCGTCCGCGCGCGGCCGAGACCGTCCCCCTCGTCGACGCGATCGGTCGCACGCTGCTGCAGCCGGTGCGCGCGGCGGTCGACATCCCCGTCTTCGACAACTCGGCGATGGACGGCTTCGCCGTGCACCACGCCGACGTGCGGGATGCCACGCCCGACACCCCCGCGACCCTCCGGGTCGTCGCCGACCTCCCCGCCGGCACCGCCGACGACCCTCGACTCGGCCCCGGGGAGGCCGCGCGCATCATGACCGGCTCGCCCGTGCCCACCCATGCCGACGCGATCGTGCCGTTCGAGGACACCGCGGGGGGCCTCGCCGACTCCCTCGGCACGATCTCGGTGCAGCGGGCGCCGGCCCGGCTCCGCGCGCACATCCGGCGGGCCGGAGAGGACGCGCGCGTCGGCGACGAGGTCGTGCCCGCCGGCGCGCTGCTCGGGCCGCTCCAGGTCTCCGCCGCCGCGGCGGCCGGCGTCGCCGAGGTCGCCGTCGCCCCGCGTCCGCGCGTGGCGGTCGTCTCGACCGGCACCGAGCTCGTCGCACCCGGCACGGCGCTCCGCCGCGGCCAGATCCCCGAGTCCAACAGCCTGCTGCTGGCGGGGCTCGTTGCGCAGGCCGGCGGCATCCCGATCCTGCGCACGAGCGTCGACGACGACGGCGACGGTCTCGAACGCGTGCTCGCCGAGGTCGCCGGCGAGGCCGACGTCGTGGTCTTCTCGGGCGGTGTGAGCGCGGGGGCCTATGAGGTGGTGCGCAACACGCTCGCGGACGCCATGGCGTTCCGCCGGATCGCCATGCAGCCCGGCAAGCCGCAGGGTTTCGGCGTGCTGCCGGACGGCACGATGCTGTTCGGGCTGCCGGGCAACCCGGTGAGCGCCGCGGTGTCGTTCGAGGTCTTCGTGCGGCCTGCGCTGCTGGCGCTGCAGGGGCGCTCAGACCTCGCGCGCCCGGTGCTGCGGCTGCCGGCCGCGTCGTCGTGGCGCACGCCGCCGGGCCGTCGCCAGTACCTGCCCGCCGCGATCGACCGCACCGACCCCGCCCGCTGGACGGTCGGCGCCGCGACCGCCGGCGGCTCGGGATCGCACCTGGCCGGCGGCCTCGCGCGCGCCGAGGCGTACGCCGTCGTGCCCGCCGAGGTGGCGGCGGTCGCCGCGGGCGACCTCGTCGATGTCATGCTGATCCCATGAGCACGCACGAGTCCGAGGCGCCCTCGCGGGACGAACGGGACGAACGGACCCCCGCGCACGGCTTCACCCACCTCGACGACGCCGGCAACGCCCGCATGGTCGACGTGACCGAGAAGCAGCCGACCATCCGCTCGGCGACGGCGCGCGGGTTCGTGCGCTGCCGCGACGACGTCGTCGCGGCGCTCCGCGACGGCACGGTGCCCAAGGGCGACGTGCTCGCGGTCGCGCGCATCGCCGGCATCCAGGCCGCCAAGCGCACGCCCGAGCTGCTGCCGCTCGCACACGCGATCGGGGTGCACGGGGCATCGGTCGACCTGACGATCGCCGACGACGGCGTCGAGATCGAGGCGACCGTGCGCACGGCCGACCGCACCGGCGTCGAGATGGAGGCGCTCACCGCCGTGACGGTCGCGGCGCTCGCGATCGTCGACATGGTGAAGGGGATCGACAAGGGCACGCGGATCGGCAACGTCCGCATCGTCCGCAAGAGCGGCGGGCGCAGCGGCGACTGGGTCCGTCCCGGAGAGGGATGACCGGCGCGATCCTGCTCGCCGGCGGGCGGGCGACCCGGCTCGGCGGAGCCGTGAAGCCGCTGCTCGAGGTGGGCGGTCGGACCCTCTTCGCCCGCGCGGTGGATGCCGTCGCCGGCTGCGCGCCGGTCACGGTCGTGGCCCCGGTGCTCGACGTCCCCGACGCCGACGCGCTGACGTGGGTGCGCGAGGATCCGCCGTTCGGCGGGCCCGCCGCGGCCGTCGTCGCGGCGCTCGCGTCGTGGCGCGACGAGGCGCCCGAGTGGACCTACGTGCTCGCGTGCGACCTGCCCGGCGTCGCCGAGGCGGTCGCGCGGCTCGCGGATGCCGTCGCCCTCCTCCCCGCCGACACCGACGGCGTGTGCCTCGCCGATGCGGCCTCGCGTCCGCAATGGCTCACCGGCCTGTATCGCACCGCGGCGCTGCGCGAGGCGGCCGCGGAGCTGCCGGACAGGGGCAAGGACGCCCCGGTCCGCGCCATGACGTCCGACCTGGCGGTCGCGGTGATCGCCGCGCCGCCCGACGAGACCGAGGACGTCGACACGTGGGACGACCTGGAGCGCGCCCGCCGGCGTCACGGCTGAGCGCGGTGCCCGGCCCCGCCGACGCGGTCGGATGCCGGACTAGACTCGCGATCGAGCACGCCCGCCGCGCGCGGAAGACCCGCCGACGCACCGGAGAGGACACGTGATGAGCGACCGCACCCTGCCCCCCGAGGCCCTCGACGAGTGGGCCGCCGCCCTGCGCGAGAGGTTCGGGCTCGCACCGGAAGACCTCTCGATCCCCCTGATCCTCGACCTCGCCCGCGACGTCGCCGTCGGCGTCGCGCGCCCCGCGGCCCCGTTCAGCGCCTTCGTCGCGGGCCTCGTCGCCGGCCGCGCGGGCGGGAGCCCCGCCGACACGGCGGATGCCGTCGCCGCGATCTCCGAGCTCGGCTCGGGCTGGTCGTCGCGATGACGCGGGTCCGCTTCTTCGCGGCCGCCGAGGAGCTCGCCG
>NZ_JBDIAB010000230.1:0-4108 GCF_039812165.1 Microbacterium sp. | reverse complement strand
CTGAGCGAACGTCCGCCGGCGCTGCCAGGATGGTGTGGTGCACGCCTCCGAGAGCCCGTGGTGGAAGTCCGCCGTCGTCTATCAGATCTACCCGCGGAGCTTCGCGGACTCCGACGGCGACGGCGTGGGCGACCTCCGCGGCATCATCGGCCGCCTCGATCATCTCGCCCGCCTGGGTGTCGACGTCGTGTGGCTCTCGCCCATCTACCGTTCGCCGCAGGCCGACTTCGGCTACGACATCAGCGACTACCGCGACATCGACCCGCTGTTCGGCACGCTCGCCGACCTCGACGAGCTCATCGAGGGCCTGCACGCCCGTGGCATGAAGCTCGTCATGGACGTGGTCGTCAACCACACCTCCGACGAGCATCCGTGGTTCCTCGCGTCGCGGTCGTCCCTCGACGACCCGAAGCGCGACTGGTACGTGTGGCGCGACGCGCGCGACGGCGCCGAGCCGAACAACTGGGGGTCGTTCTTCGGCGGGTCGGTCTGGGAGCTCGACGAGGCATCGGGTCAGTACTATCTGCACCTGTTCGACCGGAAGCAGCCCGACCTGAACTGGGAGAACCCGGACGTGCGCGCGGCCGCGTACGACATGATGCGGTGGTGGCTCGACCGCGGTGTCGACGGGTTCCGCCTCGACGTCATCAACTTCATCTCGAAGGTCGAGGGGCTCCCGGACGCCCCGAACCCGACCGGCACGCGCTACGTGAACGCGTTCCAGATGTTCGCCGACGGCCCGCACGTGCACGAGTACCTCGCCGAGATGACCCGCGAGGTCTTCTCCGGCCGTGAGGGCCACATGACGGTCGGCGAGATGCCCGGCGTCACCCCGGAGGAGGCGCGGCGGTACACCGGCGCCGACCGCGGCGAGCTCGACATGGTCTTCCAGTTCGAGCACGTGCAGCTCGACCAGAGCCGATTCGACAAGTTCGACTATCTGGGGCTCGACCGGGCCGAGCTCAGAGACACGCTGTTCCGCTGGCAGCGGGAGCTCGCCGAGACGGGCTGGAACAGCCTGTACTGGAACAACCACGACCAGCCGCGCGCGGTGTCGCGGTTCGGCGACGACGACCCGCACTGGTGGCACCGTTCCGCGACCGCGCTGGCGACGGTGCTGCACGGCATGCGGGGCACGCCGTACGTCTACCAGGGCGAAGAGCTCGGCATGACGAACTACCCGTTCACGCGCGGCGACGAGCATCTCGACCCCGAGGCGGCCCGCTACTACGCGAACGTGGTCGAGCTCGGCCTCGACCAGGATGCGGCGCTCACCGGTCTCGCGAAGATCAGCCGCGACAACGCGCGCACGCCCATGCAGTGGGATGCCACGCCGCACGCCGGCTTCACCGCCGGCGAGCCGTGGCTTCCGGTCAACCCCAACCACGTGTGGCTCAACGCGGCGGCGCAGGTGGATGCCGAAGGCTCTGTGTTCGCGCACTACCGGTCGCTCATCCGCTTGCGCCACGAACTGCCGGTGCTGGTGGACGGCGACTTCGAGCCGCTCGTCGGCGCGGCCCCCGAGGTCTGGGCCTACACGCGCTCGACGGTGGACGCGTCGCTGCTCGTGATCGCGAACTGCGACCGCGAGCCGCGTCGGGTCGCCGTCGGGGACGACTGGGTCGGTGCGGAGCTGCTGCTCGCGAACGACGACGCGCCCGCCGTGCTCGACAGCCCCGAGGTCGAGCTCGACGGGTGGGACGCGCGCATCTACCTGCGCCGACGCTGACGCGAGCGCGGACTGCTACTCGAGGACGTCGGCGAGGTCGTAGGCCGCGACCGTCTCGAGCTGCTCGTACGTGCACGAGCGCGGGTCGCGGTCGGGGCGCCAGCGCTCGAACTGCACCGTGTGCCGGAAGCGCCAGCCCTCGAGCTGGTCGTAGCGCACCTCGAGCACGCGCTCGGGGCGCAGCTTGACGAACGACGAGTCGGCGCGGCCGGCCTGGAAGCGGGACTTCTCGCCCTCGCCGCGCAGCGCCTCTCCCTCGGCGTCGCGCTGGACGAGCGGTGCGAGCTCGTCGATGAGCTCGAGCCGGCGCTGGTTGCTCCACGCGGCGACGCCGCCGACGTTGTACAGCGTGCCGTCCTCGCCGTAGAGGCCCACCAGGAGCGAGCCGACGCCCTCGCCGGACTTGTGGATGCGGTAGCCGAGCGCGACCACGTCGGCGGTGCGGGCGTGCTTGATCTTGAACATCGTGCGCTTGCCCGGTGCGTACGGCGCGTCGAGGGGCTTGGCCACGACGCCGTCGAGGCCGGCGCCCTCGAACTCGGCGAGCCAGCGCCGCGCGAGGTCGGCGTCGAGCGTCGTGCGGGTCAGCGAGATCGGGTGCGGCAGCCCGCCGGCGAGGCCCTCCAGCTCCGCGCGGCGCACGCGGAACGGCTCGGGCTGCAGATCGCGCTCTCCGCGGGCGAGCAGGTCGAACGCGATGAACATGGCGGGCGTCTGCTCCGCGAGCAGGTTGACGCGGGACGCCGCCGGATGGATGCGCTGCGACAGCGACTCCCAGTCGAGCCGCCTGCGCCCGTCGCGGTCGATCGGCACGACGATCTCGCCGTCCAGCAGGCAGGGCTCGGGCAGCAGCCGCGCGCACGCCTCGACCAGCTCGGGGAAGTAGCGCGTGAGCGGCTTCGCCCCGCGCGACCCGATCTCGACCGACTCGCCGTCCCACGCGACCAGCGCCCGGAAGCCGTCCCATTTCGGCTCGAACGAGAGCCCTCCGGGGGTTCGTGCCGGATCGGGGATGGTCGGCACCGACTTCGCGAGCATGGGGGCCGGGATCTCGTACGCCATGCGACCATCCTGCCCCGGGCCGCCGACAGTCGGGAGGCCCGCACGCCACGAGCCGCGCCGAGGCGCGGAGGCACCGGCATCCGTGCGACGATCGGTGGGCACCCACCCGCCCGAACCGAGGAGGACCCGTGTCGTCCATTCCCGCCGAGGCCGCGCTCGAGCACATCCGTCGCCTGATCGCGTTCGACACGACCAGCCGCGACAGCAACCTGCCGCTCATCGAGCACGTGGTCGCGCTCCTGGCGGGCCTCGGCGTCGACGCGACGCTCGTACCCGACGACACCGGCGCGAAGGCGAACCTGTTCGCGACCTTCCCGGCGGCCGATGGCGGCGTCGACGGCGGCATCGTCCTCTCGGGCCACACCGACGTCGTGCCCGTGGACGGGCAGGCGTGGTCGAGCGAGCCGTTCGCGGCGCAGGTGCGCGACGGCCGGCTGTACGGCCGCGGAGCGTGCGACATGAAGTCGTTCATCGGCGTGGTGCTCTCGCGGCTCCCGGCGATCGCGGCGACGCCGCTCGCCGAGCCGATCCACCTCGCGCTCTCGTACGACGAGGAGGTCGGCTGCTTCGGTGCCGCCGACCTCGTGCGGGCGATGACGGATGCCGGACTCCGCCCGCGCGGCTGCGTGGTCGGCGAGCCCACCGGCATGCGCGTGGTCCGCGGGCACAAGTCGATCACCGTGATCCGCGTCGACCTCCGAGGGGTGGCGGCCCACTCCTCGCTCACGCCCGACGGCGTCAACGCGATCGCGCTCGGTGCGGAGTTCGTGCGCTTCGTCGAGCAGGTCGCCGCGGAGTTCCGCGAGAGCGGCCCCTTCGACGACGCCTACGTCGTGCCGTACACGACGGCCACCGTCAACCGCATCGACGGGGGCATCGCGGTGAACACGATCCCGGCGGCCTGCACGCTGACGTTCGAGTTCCGGGCGCTCGCCGCCGTCGACCTCGCCGCGACGATCGAGCGCTTCCGGGCGGAGGCGCAGCGGATCGGCGACGAGGCGGCCCGGCGGCATTCCGCCGCGGGCGTCGAGCTCACGGTGCTCGCCTCGGTGCCGGGCGTCGACACGGCGGCGGATGCCGGCATCGTCGGGCGCGCCGCCGACTGGGGCGGTGTTCCGTCGGACGGCAAGGTCACCTACGGCACCGAGGCCGGGCTGTTCGATCGCGCCGGCATCCCCACGGTCGTGTGCGGACCGGGGGAGATCGCCCAGGCGCACGCGCCGGACGAGTTCATCGAGCTCGACCAGATCGCCGCGTGCGAGCGCTTCGTCGATCGCCTGATCGACGACCTCCGCGTGCGCTGATCGCGCCGGCGCC
>NZ_JBDIAB010000229.1:0-4112 GCF_039812165.1 Microbacterium sp. | reverse complement strand
CTGCGCAAGTCGGGCGTCATGCGCCTCATCCTCCTGCCGCAGGCCATCCGGGCGATGATGCCGGTCATCATCGCGCAGCTCGTCGTGACCCTGAAGGACACCGCGCTCGGGTTCATCATCACCTACCCCGAGCTGCTGTACGTCGCGAAGCTCCTGGGGTCGAACGCCAACTTCGGCTCGCCGCTCATCCCGTCGGCGATGATCGCGGGCACGATCTACGTGGCGATGTGCCTCGCCCTCAGCTACCTCGCGGTGCGTGTCGAGCGCGGCGTCAAGCGCTCGCCGAAGACCGTCGTGGCGGGCACCGCCGGTGCCGTCGGCGGCATCGAGGCGGTCGGCGGCGCCGACGCTCCGAGCACCACGGCCGCGACCGAGGCGATCGCCACCCAGCGCGGCGAGCGGGGCGACGGGCCCACCGGCGGGGGAGCCTGACGGCAGGTCGAAGCCCGTCGGGCGGGCGGGACCGGCCGGGTCGTCGCGGCTCGGTAGACTCGTCTCTCGTGTCCGACACACCCGAGAAGACCCCCGAGATCACGCCCGAGGCGGTGGATGCCGCCGTCGCCGCGGCTCTCGCGGCGATCGCCGTGGCCGCTGACACCCACGAGCTCAAGACCGCGCGCGCCGCGCACTTCGCTGAGGGGTCACCCCTCGCACGGCTCAACGCGCAGCTGCGGCACGTGCCGAACGAGCGCAAGGCCGAGTTCGGCAAGCTCGTCGGCCAGGCCCGCGGCCGCGTGAACCAGGCGCTCGCCGCGCGCGAGGCCGAGCTCGCCGAGGCCGAGACCGCCGCGCGGCTGGAGGCCGAGCGCGTCGACGTCACGGCGCTCGCGGCGCGCACGCGCGTCGGGGCGCGGCATCCGCTCACGCTGCTGCAGGAGCAGATCGGCGACATCTTCGTCGGCATGGGCTGGGAGGTCGCGGAGGGGCCCGAGCTCGAGCACGAGTGGTTCAACTTCGACGCGCTGAACTTCGACGTCGACCACCCGGCGCG
Source organism: Microbacterium sp. (assembly GCF_039812165.1). GTDB lineage: Bacteria > Actinomycetota > Actinomycetes > Actinomycetales > Microbacteriaceae > Microbacterium. The sequence continues at coordinate 3,121 of NZ_JBDIAB010000229.1, read as the reverse complement.
CCAGATGCAGGACACGTTCTTCGTCGACCCGGTGGAGCGCCACCTCGTGATGCGCACCCACACGAGCCCCGTGCAGATGCGCTCCATGCTCGAGCGCGACCTGCCGATCTACGTCATCTGCCCGGGCCGGGTGTACCGCACCGACGAGTTCGACGCCACGCACCTGCCGGTCTTCAGCCAGTTCGAGGGACTCGTGGTCGACAAGGGCATCACGATGGCGCACCTCAAGGGCACCCTCGACCACGTCGCGCGGCAGCTGTTCGGCGCCGAGGCGAAGACCCGGTTCCGCGCGAACTACTTCCCGTTCACCGAGCCGTCCGCCGAGCTCGACCTGTGGCATCCCACCTTCAAGGGCGGGGCGCGCTGGATCGAGTGGGGCGGCTGCGGCATGGTGAACCCGAACGTGCTGCGCGCCGCGGGCATCGACCCCGAGGTCTACTCCGGGTTCGCGTTCGGGATGGGGATCGAGCGGACCCTCATGTTCCGCTCCGACGTGCAGGACATGCGCGACATGGCCGAGGGCGATGTGCGCTTCAGCGAGCAGTTCGGGATGGTGGTCTGATGCGCGTCCCGCTGAAGTGGCTGCGTGAATACGTCGACGTGCCGGCGGATGCCACGGCCGACGACGTCCTGGCTGCGCTCGTGTCGGTCGGGTTCGAAGAGGAGGACGTCCACCGCTTCGAGCTGCAGGGTCCGGTCGTCGTCGGCGAGGTGGTCTCGTTCGTCGAGGAGCCGCAGTCCAACGGCAAGACGATCCGGTGGTGCCAGGTGCGCGTCGCCCCGGCCGACGAGACCGCGGCCGACGGCGGCCCCGCGGTGCACGGCATCGTGTGCGGCGCGCGCAACTTCTTCGAGGGCGACAAGGTCGTCGTGACCCTGCCCGGATCGGTGCTGCCGGGGCCGTTCCCGATCGCCGCGCGCAAGACCTACGGCCACGTCTCGGACGGCATGATCGCCTCGGCGCGCGAGCTCGGCCTCGGCGACGAGCACGACGGCATCCTGCGGCTGGCGACGCTCGGCGTCGACGCGCCGGTCGGCACCGACGCGATCGCGCTCCTCGGCCTCGACGACATCGCCGTCGAGATCAACGTGACGCCCGACCGCGGCTACGCGCTGTCGATCCGCGGCGTCGCGCGCGAGTACGCGCACGCCACGGGCGCCGCGTTCCACGACCCCGGTCTGCGCGAGGACGCCGTCGTGGACCCGGGTAACGGCTTCTCCGTCACGATCGCCGACGAGGCGCCGATCCGCGGGCGCGTGGGCGCGACCGAGTTCGTCACGCGCGTCGTGCGCGGCGTCGACCCGGACCGCCCGACCCCGCCGTGGATGACGACGCGGCTCGTGCTGGCAGGCGTCCGCCCCCTCGGCATCCTGATCGACATCACCAACTACGTCATGCTCGAGCTCGGCAACCCCATCCACGGGTACGACCTCGACGCGCTCGCCGGCGGTATCACGGTGCGCCGCGCCGCGGCGGGCGAGACGCTGCAGACCCTCGACGGGCAGGTGCGCACGCTCCACCCCGAGGACCTCCTCATCACCGACGAGTCCGGGCCCATCGGCCTCGCCGGCGTGATGGGCGGCGGCACGACCGAGATGAGCGCCACGACCCGCAACGTGCTGGTCGAGGCGGCGACGTTCGAGCAGGTCACGATCGCGCGCACCGCGCGGCGGCACAAGCTGCCGTCCGAGGCGTCGCGGCGCTTCGAGCGCGGCGTCGACCCGGCGATCGCCCTCGTGGCGGCCCAGCGCGTCGTCGACCTCATGGTCTCGCTCGCCGGCGGCACGGCCGACCCGGTCGGCTCCGCGATCCGCCCCTCGATCGACCGCGCCGCGATCGCTCTGCCCGCAGGCTTCGTCGCCGGCGTCATCGGCGTCGACTACGACCCGGCCCGCATCGCCGAGGTGCTCGAGCTGATCGGCTGCGCGGTCGAGGCCACGGCATCGGGCTGGGACGTCGTGCCGCCGAGCTGGCGCCCCGACCTCACCGACAAATGGACCCTCGCCGAGGAGGTCGCCCGCATCGACGGGTACGACCGCATCCCCTCGGTGCTGCCGGTGCCGCCGTCGGGCCGCGGGTTCACCCCCGCGCAGCAGGGCCGTCGTCGCGTCGCCAACGCGCTCGCCGCCGCCGGCTTCGTCGAGACCCCGTCGTTCCCGTTCACGACGGCGGCGCTCAACGACCTGCACGGGTCCGCGTCGGGCGAGCCGCTACCGAGCGTGCGCCTTGCGAACCCGATCGACGGGCATGCGCCGTTCCTGCGCCGTTCGCTCGTGCCGGGGCTCCTACAGGTCGCGCACCGCAACCTGTCGCGCGGCTTCACCGACCTCGCGCTGTTCGAGACCGGTCAGGTCTTCGCGCCCGAGTCGGACGTGCGCTACGGCACCGACGTCGTGCCGCCGCTCGCGGTGCGACCGGATGCCGCGACGCTCGCCGCGATCGACGCGTCGATCCCGCCGCAGCCGCGCCACGTCGCGTTCCTCCTCACCGGCAACCTCGTCGCCCGCCAGCCCGGCCAGCCGGCCGTGGCGGCCGAGCTCGTCGACGCGCTCACCGCGGTGCAGACGATCGCCGTGGCCGCCGGCGTCGAGATCGACGTCGCCCAGGGCGAGCGCGCCGCGCTCCACCCCGGCCGCACCGGCGTGCTGTCGATCGGCGGCACCGAGATCGGCTACGTCGGCGAGGTGGTCCCGGCCGTGTCGCAGGCCGCCGACCTGCCCGGTCGCGTCGTCGTCGGCGAGCTCGACCTCGACGCGCTCCTCTCGCTCGCGGGCGAGCGCGTGGTCGCGGCATCCCTCTCGGGCTACCCGGCCGCGACGCAGGACGTCTCGCTCGTCGTGGGTGCCGACCTGCCGGCCGGCCTCGTGCGCGAGGCGCTCGTCGAGGGCGCCGGAGAGCTGCTGGAGTCGGTGCGGCTCGTCGACGACTACCGCGGGCCGGGCGTCGTCGACGGTCAGAAGAGCCTGACGTTCGCGCTGCGCTTCCGCGCCGCCGACCGCACGCTGACGGCCGCGGAGGCGACCGAGGCGAAGCTCGCGGGCGTCGCCGTCGCCGCCGAGCGCTTCGGCGCCGCGATCCGCGACTGATCCGCCGCGCGCGTCCGCTCGCCCCTCGCGCCCG
>NZ_JBDIAB010000228.1:0-4124 GCF_039812165.1 Microbacterium sp. | reverse complement strand
AGGCGCCCGGCAAGGACCTCGGCTACGTCGTCCTGCCGGTCGTCATCCCGGCGGGGATGACGCCCAACGAGGCGCTCGACAACAACGACGTGTACAAGGTCGTCTGGCAGGTGCTGCAGGCGCTCCGCTCGCACGACGACAGCTTCGACGCGATGGTCAACAAGATGGACCTGATGCAGGTGCCTCCCAGCAAGATGGAGGTCATCGCCGTCACCGACCGGATCCAGCCGAAGCAGCGGAAGTCGACCGCGGCGGAGAAGGCCAAGTCCTCCTGGGGAATCGGCAGCAAGCCGGCGCCCAAGGAAGGCGCACCCGGCGCTGCGCAGACGCACCTGGAGTTCGAGATCGGCGAGATCGAGCGCGCCATCTACGCCAAGCTCGTCCAGAAGGTGGGGAACCGCCACCACTGGGAGGAGTGGGCCAACGACATCGCCAAGATCGCCCAGACGCACATCAGCCGGATCACCCAGCTCGTCGAGGACCCCAGGCACAAGAGGGAGCGGGCGGCCTTCCAGGCCTTCGCCACCGAGCTGCGCGACGACCTGAACGACAGCATCACCGACGCCGAGGTGATCGAGATGCTCGCGCAGCATCTCATCACCAAGCCGGTGTTCAACGCGATCTTCGCCGGGCACGGCTTCGCCGACCGCAATCCGATCTCGGTGGCGATGCAGAAGGTGCTCGACGTGCTGCACGAGCATCATCTGGAGAAGGAGACCGACACGCTCCGCGGCTTCTATGCGAGCGTGAAGCTCCGCGCCGAGGGCATCGACACCGCGGCGGGTCGGCAGAAGATCGTGGTGGAGCTCTACGACAAGTTCTTCCGTGGCGCCTTCCCGCGCCTGACGGAGCGCCTCGGGATCGTCTACACGCCGGTGGAGGTGGTGGACTTCATCATCCACAGCGTGGCGCACCTGCTGGAGAAGGAGTTCGGCCAGACGCTCGGCAGCGAGGGGGTGCACATCCTCGATCCGTTCACCGGGACGGGGACGTTCATCACGCGGCTGATGCAGAGCGGGCTGATCACGCGCGAGCAGCTGATCCGGAAGTACAAGTCCGAGATCCACGCGAATGAGATCGTGCTGCTCGCGTACTACATCGCGGGTGTGAACATCGAGGCGGTGTATCACGACATCGTGGGTGGTGACTACGAGTCGTTCCCCGGAATCTTGTTGACCGACACGTTCCAGATGTACGAGAAGGAAGATCTACTTGCGGAGTTGTTGGTGGACAACAGCGCGCGGCGGGTGCGGCAGCGGAAGCTCGACATCCGGGTAATTGTCGGGAATCCGCCCTACTCGGCGGGGCAGAAGGATGCGGCAGACGACAATCAGAACGTGGCGTACCCCGCGCTCGATGCTCGCATCGGCGACACCTACGTTGCTCGATCGACGGCGACGCAAAAGAAGGCGCTGTATGACAGCTATATCCGCGCACTCCGGTGGGCGTCGGACCGCGTGGGAGAGGCCGGGGTCGTGGGCTTTGTAACCAACGCTGGGTTCCTGGAAGGGAATGCGGGTTCTGGGATCCGACGGTGCTTGGCGGAGGAGTTCAGTAGCATCCTTGTGTTCCACCTGCGGGGCAATCAACGCACGCAGGGCGAGCGATCGCGACGGGAGGGGGGAAAAGTCTTCGGTGGTGGCAGCCGCGCGCCTATCGCGATCTCGCTGCTGGTGAAGAATCCAAACGCCCACAGCGTCGGACGTGTCCTATTCCACGATATCGGTGACTTTCTCGATCGCGAGCGTAAGCTCGCGGTCGTGCGCGAGTTTGGAAGCGTTGCTGGTATCGAGGCCGCAGGTAAGTGGAGTCCGATCGAACCCGATGAGCACGGCGACTGGCTTAGTCAGCGCGCGGCCGGGTTTGAGAACTATTGGGCGCTCGGCAACAAGAAGGGCGGCGAGGCTACGGTCTTCGAGAGTTACTCTCTCGGCGTGAGTACGAACCGTGATGTGTGGGCGTATAACGACTCTCGTCGCGACTTGACGCAGAACTTCCGACGTGCCGTCGACTTCTACAACCGGGAGGTCGAGCGCGTATCCAAGTCGCTTGAGGGTGGCGCGGCAATGTCCATTAGCGGACTGCGCTCGTTCGTTGACTCCGATCCAACGAAGTTCGGCTGGGATGACAAGCTGTTCCGCGCAGCGTTGGCGAGGCGCCGCGGTTCGTTCGGGGAGGCACATCTTCGTCCCGCCATCTATCGGCCGTTCAACAAGAGATGGTTGTACTTCGATCGCGACTTCATCACCCGGCCCGGCCAGCAACCGCGTATCCTCCCGACCGGGAGCGACGAGAACCGGATCATCCTGGTCAATGCTAACTATGGCGGTTCTGGGTTCGTCGCGTTTGCCACTGATGTGACGCCAGATCTGCATGTGAACGGCGACGCGCAGTGCTTTCCGCTCTACTTGTACGGAAGCGCGAATTCGGCCGACCTTGAATCCGAGTCTGACGCGCCTCAACTCGCTCTCGGGGGAGGCGTGTCCGAGTCAAACGACGGCCGCCGCCTCGCGATAACCGACGCCGCCCTCACCCACTTCCAGTCCGCGTATCCGAAGGACTCGGGAATCACCAAGGAATCCATCTTCTACTACTGCTACGGCATCCTCCACCACCCGGAGTACCTCGAGCAGTACGCCGACAACCTCTCCAAGGAACTCCCCCGCATCCCCCGCGTGAAGTCCGCCGAGGACTTCTGGAAGATCCACGACATCGGCAAGACCCTCGGCGACTGGCACATCGGCTACGAGCGGTTCGACCACACGCTTGCCTCCCGCGTCGTCGTCGACACCAACGGCAAGAAGCTCTCCGACGCCCATTACCGCGTCGAGAAGATGAAGTACGCCAAGAAGGACGGCGCCAAGGACCTCACGACCATCCACTACAACGAGCACATCACCGTCCGCAACATCCCCGTCCACGCGCACGACTACGTCATCAATGGCCGCTCGGCCATCGACTGGGTCGTCGAGCGCCAAGGCGTCCGCACCGACAAGGACAGCGGCATCGTCAACGACTCCAACGACTGGGCCACGGAGACGATGCAGAATCCCAAGTACCCGCTCGAGCTCCTCCTGCGCGTGATCGCGCTCAGCGTCGAAACGCTCCGGCTCGTCGGCGAGCTTCCCAAGCTGGACGTCCTGGAGAGCTAGGCGCACCTGCGGCATATCGGTACGACCCGCGTCGGATCGATTCGCCGGCGGCGCGGAACCCACGCCAGGATGGTCCGATGGCCGAGCCGACGCACCTGAAGATGCTCATTTGGGGCAAGACCTATCCGGAGTTGAGCAGCAAGCACGCGGAGACGGTCTGTACCGGCGCGGTCGACGAGAGCGGGCGCCCGATCCGGCTCTACCCGGTCCCCCTACGGTATCTGGAAGGCGATCAGCGGTACCGCCTCTACGACATCGTCGAGGTGCGCGCCGACCGCAACCCGCGGGACAACAGGCCCGAGAGCCACCGGATTGTCCCGAACTCGCTCTCCATCGTGGGCAAGGTGCCGACCGACGACCAGGAGTGGGCCGGTCGTCGAGAGTGGATCTGCCGCGATACCTCCTGGCACTACGACAGTCTCGCCGATCTCGAGGCCGCTCGGCTCCACGATGACACCTCGATGGGCCTCATCCGGCCCGGTGTGGTCGAGCGCGTCTACCTGAAGCCGAAGAAGGCAGCGGCAAGGCGCGAGTTCGAGGAGAAATGGGAGAGCGTCACCTCCCAGCAGGACCTCTTCCTGCCGGAGTACAAGGCGCTCCAGTACCTCACGCACGAGATCCGGATCGACTGGCGCTGCGCGGCGTCGTGCGAAACGTGTCGCAGGCGCCCCCACGACATGATGGTCCTCGACTGGGGTCTGCTCGAACTCGCGCGGCGCGACGGGGACTGGGAAAAGGCCCGTCGGAAGCTCGAGACGATCTCGGATCTTGCCACACACGACTTCCGGCTCTTCATCGGGAACTTCTTCCTGCATCAGCAGACGTGGGGCGTCATCGGCCTCTGGTACCCCAAGCGCCAGGCACAGCAGCGCCTGTTCTAGGCGGGAAGCAGGCGCCGGCAGCCGTCGGGGCCGAGATGCTCGACCTCGCCATCGTGGAGCGCGGCCCACGCCTCCGCCAGGATGCCCCGGT
>NZ_JBDIAB010000227.1:0-4127 GCF_039812165.1 Microbacterium sp. | reverse complement strand
GCGAAGCCGATCGGCCACAGGTCGCCGTCGTCGAGGTTCGCGCGGTCCTCGAAGCCGATCGTGGCGTAGCGCGTCTTGAACTTCTTCGCGGGCTGGAGGAAGACGACGATCTTGCCCTCGGCGTTCGCGAAGCCGGGCATGCCGTAGTAGGTCTTCGGCACGAGGTCGGGCGCGACCGCGGTGACGACGTCGTAGAGTCCCTGGGCCAGCGCGCGGTCCTCGGCCTCCAGCGCCTCGATGGCGTCGCGCACGGCCTTGTCGCCCGCCGCCCGGCTCTTGCCCGCCTTCTCCTGCTCGCGCAGCTCCTTGGCGCGCTGCTTGACGGCTTCGCGCTCCTCGGCGCTCAGCCCCCCGGACGTGTCTGTCTTGGCCATCGTGATCGCTTCCTCGGTCTCGTCGCGGCGCCGGCGGTCCGGCGCGTCGATGCCAGGCTATGCGCGCCGGCGCGCGTCCGCTTCTTCGTTCCTGACCTCTGCGTCGGAGCGTCGCGACATGCGCGCGTTCACATGACGGAAACGCGAGCACGCCAGGCTGGACGTGGCGGAGCGCACGGCGAGAGCGTGCCGGCATCCGCTCGTCGAGAGGACCGTGCATGACAACGCAGACCGCCGTCCCGCGATCCGGTGACCGCGCCCCGGCCCTGACCCTGTGGACGATGATGATCCTCACGTTCGTGACCGGGGTCGTGGATGCCGTCGGCTTCCTCGGGCTCGACCGCGTCTTCGTCGGCAACATGACCGGGAACATCGTCATCCTCGGCATGGCGGTCGCCGGCGCCGACGACCTGCCGGTGGTCGGTCCCGCGATCGCGCTCGGGACGTTCACGTTCGGCGCCTTCCTGGGCGGGATCCTGCTGCGCCGCCGCCGCAAGGCGTGGAGCGGCGCGGTCTCGGGCCTGCTGATCGCCGGCACCGTGACGCTGACCGGTCTGGGCGCGGCATCCCTCGTGCCAGGCTGGGCCGACACGACGGTCTTCGAGCTCGTGGCGTCGTCGTCGACCGCCGCGGTCATGGGCGTGCAGGCGGCGGTCGCGCGCAGCCTCGCCGTGACGGACGTGACGACCGTCGTGGTGACCTCCACGTTGACGTCGTTCGCCAGCGAGTCGCTCGTGGGCGGCGGCGTGCGCGGGGTGTGGAACCGGCGGCTCGCCGCGATCGCGGTGATCTTCGCGGGCGCCCTCGCCGGCGCGCTGCTGCTGAACCTCGGCCTGGCGGCGCCGCTGCTGCTCGCCGCGGCGCTCACCGGGGTCGTGGCCGCGCTCGGCCACGGGCTGCTGTACGTGCCGGTCGCGTCCGCCGCGTCCGCCGCCCCGGAGTGACGCCCCGCCGCCGCCGTCTTGCGTGGGTCGGCGTCGCCGACTCACTGCGCAGGAGCGGAGTGAGCCGCCGAAAGCGCAGTGACTCGCGCGGCTGCGGCCGGCCGACCCGACTCGCACGGGGCCCAGAGGGACGAGCGGTAGCGTGGAGGGACCGCCGATCCGAACCCAGGGGGCCGCGTGCGTCTCATCCTCGTCCGCCACGGACAGACACCATCGAACGTGAGGGGCCTGCTCGACACGCGGGTGCCCGGTCCCGGGCTCACCCGGCTCGGGCTGCAGCAGGCCGCGGCCCTGCCCGGCGCGCTGGCCGGCGAGGACATCGGGGCGATCTACGTCTCGACGATGGTGCGCACGCATCTGACCGCGGCGCACCTCGCGGCCGCGCTCGAGGTCGAGACCGTCCAGCGGGCCGGCATCCGCGAGATCATGTCCGGCGATCTCGAGATGCGCGGCGACCGCGCCTCGGTCGAGCAGTACATGACGACGATCTTCGACTGGACGCTCGGCGACGTCGACAAGCGGATGCCGGGCGGCGAGAGCGGCGCCGAGTTCTTCGCGCGCTTCGACGGGGTCGTCGAAGAGGCGGCCGATGCCGGGCACGCGAACGTCGCGATCGTCAGCCACGGCGCCGCGATCCGCGCCTGGTCGGCGTACCGGAGCGTCAACCTGCCCGAGGGCTTCATCCGCGACAACCCGCTGCACAACACCGGCATCGTCGTCGCCGAGGGCGAGCCCGGCGACTCGTGGCGCATCCTGAGCTTCATGGGCGAGGCGATCGTCGGCGACCGGGCGGATGCCGTCGGCACCGGCCCCGCAGGCGCCCGCGTCTGACACGGTTCGTCACACGGAGCGCGGTTCCCGCGCGGTTCGCGTCACACTGGAATAGATGCACGCGCATACAGGTTGCTCGATCGTGACACCTCGCGGCACCAGAAAGGACCCACCCATGTCGCAGAAGATCGGCTACATCGTCGGCTCGCTGTCCAAGGAATCGATCAACCGCAGGCTCGCCAAGGCGCTCGCCCGGCTCGCCCCCGAGGGCGTCGAGCTCGTGGACATCCCGATCGGGGACCTGCCCCTGTACAACCGCGACCTCGACGCCGACTACCCGGCCGTCGCACGGGCGCTCAAGGACGCCATCGCCGACGTCGACGGCGTGATCATCGTCACGCCGGAGTACAGCCGGTCCATCCCGGGCGCCCTGAAGAACGCCCTCGACTGGGCCTCGCGCCCCTGGGGAACCAACTCGCTCGCCCGCAAGCCCACCGCCGTGATCGGCACCTCCGGCGGCGGCATCGCCACCGCGGCGGCCCAGCAGCACCTCAAGGCGATCCTCCTGCACATGGACGCGATCGTGCTCGGCCAGCCCGAGGGGTACATCCAGTCGACCCCCGGGCTCATCGCCGACGACGGCGAGGTCACCGACCCGACCACCGCCGAGTTCCTCGCCGGCTACGTGCAGGCGTTCAGCGACCTGATCTCGCGTGTGGAGGCTGGCCGCGCCGCCACGCCCGTCGGCTGATCCCGCTCCTCCCGCCGAACCCCGGGCCCGCCCGGGCCCGGCGCGGCTCCTGAACGGCGAGTCACGGTCCCGGCATCCGCTCATCGCGCCCGAACGCAGTGACCGGTCGCCCGGGCTGTGACTCGCCGTCGTTCGTGCGTGCCGGCCGGAATCGTGGATCATGGTCGGGTGGGCGTCGCCCGCACCGCCGTTCGAGAAGGCCTGAGGCGAATGCCGCCGAGTCCCTCCGACACGCTCACCCCGACCCGGCGCGCCCGCGTGCATCCGGCGTGGTGGGCGGCCGGGGTCGCGTTCCTCGCGCTCCTGTCGGCGGCCGGGTTCCGCGCCGCCCCCGGCGCGCTCATGGTGCCGCTGCATCACGAGTTCGGCTGGTCGACGAGCGTCATGTCGCTCGCGGTGAGCGTCGATCTCGTGCTGTACGGGCTCACCGCCCCGTTCGCCGCGGCCCTCATGGACCGCTTCGGCATCCGCCAGGTCGTGGCCGCTGCCCTCGCCCTCGTCGCGCTCGGCGCCGGCGGCAGCGTGCTCATGACGGCGTCGTGGCAACTGCTGATCTTCTGGGGCGTGCTGATCGGGCTCGGCACCGGATCGATGGCGCTCGTCCTGGCCGCGACGATCGCGAACCGCTGGTTCGTCGCGCGTCGCGGGCTGGTCATGGGCATCCTCACCGCGGGATCCGCCACCGGACAGCTCGTCTTCCTGCCCCCGGTCGCGGCGCTCGCCGAGAGCGTCGGCTGGCGTCCGGCCTCGCTCGTCGTGGCCGGCGCGGCCCTCGTCGCCGTGCCGATCGTGTGGGCGGTCATGCGCGACCATCCCGCCGACCGCGGCGTGCTCCCGTACGGGGCCGATCCCGCGACCTACGTCGCGCCGCCTGCGACCGTGCCGGGCGGTGCGACCCGCCGAGCCCTCGAGGGGCTCTCCTACGCGGTGCGGCGCCGATCGTTCTGGGCCCTCGCGATCGCGTTCGCGATCTGCGGCGCGACCACGAACGGGCTCATCGGCATCCACTTCATCCCGTCGGCGCACGACCACGGCATGGCCACGACCACCGCTGCGGGGCTCCTCGCCGTGGTGGGGGTCTTCGATGTGCTGGGCACGGTGGCATCCGGCTGGCTGACCGACAAGCTCGACCCGCGCAAGCTGCTCGTCGCCTATTACGCCTTCCGCGGGGTGGGACTGCTGCTGCTGCCGTGGCTGCTGGCCGACACGGTCCACCCGAGCATGGTGCTGTTCATCGTGATCTACGGCCTCGACTGGGTCGCGACCGTTCCGCCCACGGCCGCGCTC
>NZ_JBDIAB010000226.1:0-4180 GCF_039812165.1 Microbacterium sp. | reverse complement strand
CCACGGCATCCCGAAACGACTCCGCCTGCGCGAGGGCGCGCACGATCCCGGGAACTGTCACCGGACGAGTCTACGGCGGGCGGCCGACACCGGCTCGGAGCCGCACGCAGCCACGGCTCCCGCGCGCGCCCGCCCACGACCGACGAACCTCGCAGGATCCGACGGAGCTCGGAGGATTCGCGCCGGATCCTGCGAGGTTCGCGCGATTCTGCGAAGCTCGTCGACCCGACCGGTCGGCGGTCACGGCATGCGCAGGTCGTGCAGGCTGCCCGCCCACAGCGGAGTCGTGCGCCACATCGCCTCGAACGTGCCGTCGCGGAGCGAGCAGGCGACGGTGAGCCGGTGCGGCGTCTCCACGAAGAGCACGTCGACGACGAGGCTCTCGTCCTCGTCGCCCCGCCAACCGCCGCTCGCCGCGAGCGCCACGCCGGCCGGCTCCGCGCCGACGCTCCAGGCGGCGGCCGACAGCGTCGTCACGAGCGCGCCGGAGGGCTCCACCAGGCCGATCCGCCAGCCGTCGCCCGTCCTGGTCACCTCGACCTCCCGCAGGGTGGGCTGCTGGTCGCACTCTCCCCCGGCGGGCGTGAAGCGGATGCCGTCCCACTCCGCGGCGGCGCGGGGCTCGGCGCGCCCCTCGGTCGGCGCCAGCGCCGCGGCCGCGAGCCTGCGGGCCAGCCGCGCGTCGGCCTCCGTCGGCGCGGGGCGGGCCAGCCGCGCGTCGGCGAGCGCGGGCAGCACGTGCGCCCACAGGCCGTCGAGCACGGCCTGCATGTCGATCGAGGCGCCGGTGATCGCGACCACGACCTGCTGCTCCGGCAGCACGACGCAGAACTGCCCGTACGCGCCGTCGCCGCGGTAGCCGTGCCGGGCCCTCCAGAACTGGAAGCCGTATCCCTGCCGCCAGTCCGGGTTCTCCTGCGAAGGGGTGTCGATCTGCCGGCCGGTCGCGGCGGCGACCCACTCCTCGGGCACGAGCTGCCGGTCTCCCCACCGCCCGCGCTGGAGGTGCAGCTGGCCGAGCCTGGCGACGGCATCCGTCGTCGCGTGCAGCCCCGTGAAGCCCAGGTCACGGCCAGGCGGATGCTGCTGCCAGCCGGCCTCGGCGATGCCGAGCGGGTCGAAGAGCCGGGGCCGCAGGTAGTCGACGAGGGTCTGCCCCGACTCGCGCTGCACGATCGCGCCGAGGCTGTAGGTGCACAGCTGGTTGTAGGCGAAGATCGTGCCCGGGTCGGACTCCGGCGGCAGCTGCAGGAACGCGCGGATCGGCTCGTCGCCGCCGGCGGCGAGGACCGCGTCGACCGTGTCGACGTGGTGCCCGCTGGCCATCGCGGCGACGTGACGCACCAGCATCGAGCGGCTGCGCTCGTCCTCGACCTCGCCGTCGAGCTCGGGGAAGTACGACAGCACCGTGCGGTCGAGGTCGAGGAGTCCCTCGGCGACCGCGAACCCCGCGGCCGTGGCGGTGAAGCTCTTGCTCAGCGAGTACAGCAGGTGCACGCGGTCCGCACGGTACGGCGTCCACCACCCCTCGGCGACCACGTGCCCGTCGCGCAGCAGCATGAGGCCGTGCAGCTCGACGTCGGGGGCGGCCTCCATCGCGTCCAGGAAGGCCTCGATCCCGGCGGCGTCGACCCCCCGGGAGCTCGGAGTGGCACGCGGAAGCTCGGTGGCCGACATGCCTGCGAACCTATCAGGGCGCCGCGGCGCGGGCGGGTCAGTGGTCCCCGCCGCCGGTGAGGGTCTTCACGAGCGCGACCGACTCCCGCGGGCTGACCTCCGGCAGGTAGGCCCTGCCGATCGCGAGGCCGATCGTGGGAAGCTCGACCGGGTCGGCGTAGGCCATGTAGATGGTCTCGTAGCGCGGGTTGAACTTCTTCTTGAAGGTGAACAACGACGTGAAGCCGTACGCGGGCTCCAGCACCCCGCCGAGCCACGCGAGCAGCCTCGTCATGACCGTCGGATCGGACTCCGCCTCGCCGGGGGCGGCCGGCTTGGTCGCGAGCGGCGCACCCGACAGGCTGAGGACCTCGGCGCCGAGGTCCTTCATGTGCAGCGCCGCGGAGGCGATGACGAACTCCATGATCCCCGGCATCGAGTCGCTGCCGCGTCGCATGAAGTCGATCGTCCAGCCGGTGACCCGCCCGTCGGTCCAGCTCGGCAGCCAGCTCGTGACGGCCTGCACCTTCTGGTCGCCGTCGATCGCGAGGTAGAGGTAGACGTCGGGATCCTTGAGCTCCTCCATGCCGCCGAGTGTGAAGCCCATCTCGGGGAGCTCCTTCTCCGAGACCCACTCCTCGCTGATCGCGTCGATCTGCGCCGAGACGGCGGCCGGGAGCTCGTCCCACGTCGACCACACCGTCGACATCCCCTCGCGCAGGCCGCGGTTGTACGCCTGCCGCACCTTCTGCCACGGCTTGCCGGCGAGCTCGAGCCCGGGCAGGGCGACGACCGTCTCCTCCCCGACCGACGCGTACTGCCAGCCGAGCTCGTCGAAGACCGGCACGTACTGCTCGTGGAAGCTGTAGAAGACCGCGGTCCAGCCCCGTCGGTCGCAGAAGTCCACGAACTGGCGGATCACCGCGGATGCGTCGCCCGGCGCGCAGACCGGGTCCGACATCGTCAGCGCGACGCCGCTGATCACGCGGAACGCCACGGCGCCGTCGCCCGCGGGCGCGAACCAGTAGTCGTTGCCCGGCCACGTGCCCATGAACCCGAGGGTGCCGCCGCCCTTGGTCTTGAGGAGCTCGCGGAAGCGCGCCTCGGCGGCCGCGTTGCGACGGGGCGCCGTGGCGCGATAGAGCATCAGCATCCCGCCCACGAAGACCAGCCAGAAGACGACGCCGATCCACTGGAACGCGAACAGCGCGAACCCGTCGCTGGGCAGGGCGGCTGCCGGGATGCCGGCGACCAGCCCCGCCGGCACGAAGATGCGCACCACGTCGGCGAGGAGGTCGCCGAGGGTCGGCGTCTCGACGAACGTCTCCACCCCGACGAGCCCGAGCACCACATAGCCGCCGCCCAGCACCACGAGGGCGCCGACGACCACGACGAGGAACCGGCGCACCGCCGCGCGCGGAGCGCGCACCTGGAACCTGCGCCACGTGACCAGGAGCAGCACGATCACGCCGATCGGCAGCAGCGTCGCGAGCACGGCCGAGACGACGAAGTCGGCGTCGAGCTCGTGCACCGTCGACGCGTCGAGGAGCTCGGTCGTGCCGAGCGCGATCGAGGTGAGGACCGCCGTCGCCGCGCTGACCGCGATGCCGAGGAGCCACGCCGACCGTCGCCCGGTCCGCAGGCCCCACGCCGCGAGCAGGCTGAGGGCGAGCGGCATGAGGCTGAGGAGGAAGGGGCCGACGCCCGTCGTCATCGCCACGGCGAGGTCGACGTCGCACGCCGCGGACTGCACGTTCGCGCAGCGGCCGAGCACCTCGTCGGGGTCCACCTGCGCGAACCCCGACACGACGAGCGCGAGCGGGCCGCGCTCGCCGCCCGAGACGAGGACGATGAGCGGCCCGAGCCCGGTCACCGCGACGATCGCCGCGACCAGCGTGCGGGTCTCGCGATACGAGCTGCGGTGCCACGCGCCGGTCGCCGCACCACGCGCGAACGCCAGGCCGGCGACGAGCCCGACGAGGGCGGCGAGCAGTCGGTACACGCTGTCGCTGTCGCCCGCGTACAGGGCGAACATCGCGAGCGCGGCGAGCCCGATCACCCGGATGCGGCGCCGGAACAGGGCCGGCGCGAGCGCGGACGCCGCCATGACGACCGCGAAGATCCCGATCGGCGGGTCGAGCACGAAGTCGGTCTCGGACGCGATGCCCCATACGGTCCCCCACGACGCGCCGAGCAGCTCGAACCCGACCCCGAGGAGCACGCCGAGCGCGCCGCCGACGAGGAAGACGACGATCGCGCGCGCCGTGCCCAGGAGCCGCTCCGCGTAGGCGCCCACCGTGAGGAGCACGGGGATCACGATCACGATCTCGACGAGCGAGTCGGGCACGAGGAGCGCCGTGATCGGCGTCCACCACAGCGCCATGCCGCCCGTCGTGGCCGGCCCCGCCGACAGCTCCACCGGGAACCCGCCCCAGAACGTGCCGAACACGAGCCCGGTCGCGACGAGGACGACGCTCAGGCCGACCGAGAACGGGTGCGAGCGCACGTACCGCGCGACGGGTGC
>NZ_JBDIAB010000225.1:0-4195 GCF_039812165.1 Microbacterium sp. | reverse complement strand
GTAGCAGGAGCGGGGCTTGAACCCGCGACCTCACGATTATGAGTCGTGCGCTCTCACCAACTGAGCTACCCTGCCGCGTGGCATCCGTCTCACGAAGGATGCTGCGAGCCCCGAGTCAGGATTGAACTGACGACCCCTTCCTTACCATGGAAGTGCTCTGCCACTGAGCTATCGGGGCGTGCCGCCCGTCGCCGGGCAACTAGAAGAGGATATCAGAGCGCGGGCCTCCCGCTGAATCGGATCAGCTCGTGTGCGCGCGGATCCAGGCGACGGCGTCGACCTTCGTCACGCCGCCCAGCAGCACCTCGAGGTGCAGGTGCGGACCGGTCGCCTTGCCGGTGGCGCCGACGCGGCCGACGACCTGGCCGGCCTGGACGGTGTCGCCCTCCTTGACCTGCAGCGAGCCGTACTGCATGTGCCCGTAGCGGCTCGACACCAGCTGGCCGCCGACCATGTGGTCGATGAGCACCGTGACGCCGTAGTCGCCGCCGGCCTCGGTCGCGATGCGGACGGTGCCGGCGGCGATCGCGTGGATCTCGGCGCCGGCGCCGGGCGTGAAGTCGGTGCCGCCGTGCGGCGTGGAGAACTCGGCCTGGTAGTCCTGCGAGCCGAACGCCGCGGAGATCGGCACGCCCACCGGGAACGGCCACTGGACCGCGGCGGTCGGGTCGTTGACCCACTCGCCCGAGAACATCGTGACGCCGGATGCCGCGGCGAGGCCCGCCATCGACACGACGCCGTAGCTCTCGGTGCGGTCGAGCGCCGACTGCCGCGTGTCGGCGGCGGTGACGTAGGCCTGGATGCCGGCGGGCTCGGCCTCGGACTTCTCCGCGGCGATCGGGATGTCGACGCGCGGCGACGCGACGGCCGCGCCCGGCGTCGTGGTGCCGATCGCGAGCAGCGCGACGGCGCCCATGACGCCGACGGAGAACGACGCGCCGGTCAGCCGACGGACGAGACCCCGGACGCCCGTGCGGCGGGGCGTCGTCGTGGCGGCGGATGCGGCGGACACCGGTGCCGGCTCCGAGTCGGCGGCCTGCTCGCCGGACTCGGCGGCGGCCTGGGCGTGCTCCGGGTCGGCGCTCTCGGTCTCGGCGGCGGCATCTGCATCCGCCGCCTCCGCATCGCGGAGCTCGTCCGCGGCGTGGGCGGACTCAGCCGTGACCTCACCGGATTCCGTCGCCTCGAACACGTCGACAGGCTCGGCGGACTCCGCGGGAGCCTCGACGAGCGTCGCGCCCGCAGCGTCCTCGGCCACGGTCCCGGCGGACTCGGGTGCGGCAGCCGACTCCACGAGCGCCTCGGCCGTCTCGACGACCTCGGCCGCCGAGGCGTCGACGTCGGAGAAGACCTCGTCCACGGCGGCCACCGTCTCGGCCGGGACCTCGACGGTCTCCTCGACGGCCTCCACCGCAGCGCTGCCCACCACTGCATCGCCGAGCTCCGCCGGGACGACGCGGTCCGCGGGGGCGGTCGCGACGGCATCCGGATTCGCGGCGACCCAGCGGCGCCACTCGGCGCGCGTCATGCCGCTCGTGGAGGGAGCGACGAGCGCGGCGCGCGCGGGCGCGACAGAGGTCTTTCGGGGGATTCGGGGCACGGAGCGGTCTCTCGGTCGTCTCGGGGGGAAGGCGCGAAAGAGCGCCGATCGAAGCGTGCGCTGTTCGGGCAGCGAATAACGATCCGGTAAAGACGATAACGACCTCGCCTGAGAGCGCGATGTGCAGAAACCCGAAGAAACTTAGGTATTCAAGGCGTCCAGGATGCGCGGGAAGAGCTCGGGACCGGTCGCGATGGTCATGTCGCGCCCGGGCCGTCCGCCGGGCACGCCGCCGACCACCCCGCCCGCCTCCTCGACGAGGAGCGCACCGGCCGCGTGGTCCCACGGGTTGAGCCCGCGCTCGAAGTAGCCGTCGAGTCGCCCCGCGGCGACGTACGCGAGGTCGAGCGACGCCGCCCCCGCGCGGCGGATGTCGCGGGCGAGCGGCATGACCCGCCGCAGGCGCGCGAAGTCGCCGTCGTGCGTCGCCGGGTCGTACCCGAAGCCCGTCGCGACCAGCGCACCGGCCGCCGACGGCGTGGAGACCGCGAGCCGCCGGTCGTCGAGCCACGCGCCGTCGCCGCGCGCGGCGCGGAACAGCTCCCCCGTCGCCGGGTTGAGCACGACGCCGACGAGGGCGGTCCAGCGCTGCGGGTCGGGCTCTCCCTCGACGGCGGCGATGCTCACCGCGTAGTGCGGGATGCCGTACGCATAGTTCACGGTGCCGTCGATCGGGTCGACGACCCACGTCACGCCGCTCGTGCCGGGCTCCGCGCCCGACTCCTCCCCCAGGAACCCGTCGGACGGGCGGGCCTCCTCGAGCCGCCGGCGCACGAGCGCCTCGACCTCGCGATCGGCCTCGGTGACGATGTCGGCGAGCGCCGACTTCGTGGCCGCGATCGCGACGCCCTCCGTCCGGCGGCGGCGGGCGAGCTCGCCCGCCTCGCGGGCGATGTCGAGGGCGAGATCGGCGAGGTCCTGTGCGTCCGGCATCCCTTCACGGTACGCGACGGCGACCCGTCCGCATCCCCGATAACGTGATGCCATGATCACCCACGACGTCGTCATCGTGGGCGGCGGCCACAACGCTCTGGTCGCCGCCGCCTATCTCGCCCGCGCCGATCGCCGCGTCGTGGTCGTCGAGCGCCTGGACCAGTTGGGCGGCGCCGCGGTGTCGGAACGCCCCTGGCCGGGCGTCGACGCGCGCCTGTCGCGCTACTCGTACCTCGTGAGCCTGTTCCCGAGGTCGATCATGCGCGACCTCGGCCTGTCGCTCGAGCTGCGCCGGCGGCGCTACTCGTCGTACACGCCGGATCCGTCCGATCCGTCGCGCGGCATCCTGATCGACCGGGGGGATGCCGCGGCCACCGCCGCGAGCTTCCTGCGCACGACCGGCGACGCCGACGAGGCGGCGCGCTTCGCGGCCTTCGGCGACCGCCTCCTCCCGCTCGCGGAGACGCTGTTCCCGACCGTCACCGAGCCGCTGCGCCGCGCCTCGGACGTGCGCGCGCTGGTCGGCGACGACGACCTGTGGGAGTCGATCACCGCGCGTCCGCTCGACGAGCTGATCCGCGCGGCGCTGAAGACCGACATCGCCCGCGGCATCGCCCTGACCGACGGCCTCATCGGCACGTTCGCGAGTGCGGACGACCCGTCGCTGCGCCAGAACCGCTGCTTCTTGTACCACGTGATCGGCGGCGGCACCGGCGACTGGGACGTCCCGGTCGGCGGCATGGGACGGGTGAGTGCGAGCCTGGAGGCCGCCGCGCGCGCCGCCGGCGCCGAGCTGCGCACGGGAGCCGCGGCCACCGCGGTCTCGCCGGACGGCAAGGTCGTGCTCGACGACGGGACGACGCTGCACGGACGTCTCGTCCTCAGCGGCGTGGGGCCCGCGGTGCTGCACGACCTGCTGCGCGCCGGCGGGGCGGACGTTCCCGACACGGCCCGCCCGGAGGGCGCGCAGCTCAAGGTGAACCTGCTGCTCAAGCGCCTCCCCCGCCTGCGCGACGAGAGCGTCGCACCCGAGGCGGCGTTCGCCGGCACCTTCCACCTCAACGAGACGATGACCCAGCTCGCCGCCGCGCACGACGCGGCCGCGGTCGGCGGCATCCCCAACCCCCTGCCCGCCGAGGTGTACTGCCACTCGCTCACCGACCCGACGATCCTCGGGCCCGAGCTGCGCGCGTCGGGCGCCCAGACCCTCACGCTGTTCGGTCTGCACGTGCCGCATCGGCTGACGCGGGATGCCGATCCCGCCGCCCTGCGCGACGCGCTGCTCGCTGCGGCGCAGCGCACGCTCGACTCGGTGCTCGCCGAGCCGATCGCCGACTGCCTGTACGAGGCGCCGGACGGCACGCCGTGCATCGAGGCGCGCACGACGGCCGATCTCGAGGCGTCGCTCGGCATGGTCGGCGGCGACATCTTCCACGGCACGCTCGACTGGCCGTGGGCCGGCGACGACGACCCGCTCGGCACGCCCGCGGAGCGCTGGGGTGTGGCCACGGCGTTCCCGCGGATCCTGGTCTGCGGCTCGGGCGCGCGGCGCGGCGGCGCGGTGAGCGGCATCGGCGGTCACAACGCGGCGATGGCCGCCGGCGAGCTCCTCGACGCCTGATCCCGGACCGCGCGGCGCCTCCGCGGGCTCAGCGCGGCGGC
>NZ_JBDIAB010000224.1:0-4202 GCF_039812165.1 Microbacterium sp. | reverse complement strand
GTCATCCGATCACCACCCGGGGCTGCGAGCGGACGGCATCCGAGATGCGCAGGAGCAGCGCCACGATGAGCCAGTTCGCCACGAGCGACGAGCCGCCCGCCGCCAGGAACGGCGTCGTGAGGCCGGTGAGCGGGATGATGCGCGTCACGCCGCCGACCATGATGAACACCTGCAGCGCGATCGTGAACGCGAGGCCCGTCGCGAGGAGCTTGCCGAAGTCGTCCTGACCGGTCAGGCCGATGCGGATGCCGCGGCTGACGAACACCATGTACAGGCACAGGATCGCGAACACGCCGATCAGGCCCAGCTCCTCGCCGAGGCTCGGGAAGATGTAGTCGCTCTGCGACAGCGGCGTCAGGTACGGGCGTCCCTGTCCCAGCCCGGTGCCGATGAGACCGCCCTGGCTGAGCCCGAAGATGCCGTCGACGAGCTGACGGCTGCCGCCGACGCGGTCGATGACCTCGGGGTTGAACGCGTCGAGCCAGTTCTGGAAGCGCCAGCCGACGTACGTGAGCACCTGCGAGGCGATGGCCGCGCCGGCCACGACCAGGACGACGCCGATCACGGCCCAGCTCGTCTTGCCGGTGGCGACGTAGAGCATCGCGACGAACATGCCGAACAGCAGGATGCCGGTGCCGAGATCACGCTGCAGCACGATGATGCCGAGCGAGAGCACCCACACCACGAGGACGGGGCCGAGCTCGCGTGCGCGCGGCCAGGTCATGCCGAGGAAGCGCGTGCCCACCGAGGCGAGCGACTCGCGCGTGCGCACGAGGTAGCCGGCGAAGAAGATCGCCAGCGCGATCTTGGCGAGCTCGCCCGGCTGGAACGCGAAGATCCCGCCGATCGAGACCCACACGTCGGCGTTGGCGTCGGTGCCGAGGCCCGGCACGAAGGGCAGCAGCAGCAGCACGAGGCCGGTGAGCCCGAAGAGGTAGGTGTAGCGGAACAGCACGCGGTAGTTGCGCAGGAACAGCACGATCGCGACCGCTCCGGCCATGCCGATCGCCGCCCACGCGAGCTGGCGGGTCGATACGGCATCCCACCCGGCGTCGCCCAGCCACAGGTCGATGCGATAGATCATCGCGATGCCGAGGCCGGTCAGGACGGTGGCGATCGGAACGACGAACGAGTCGGCGTTCTTCGCCCGCAGCCGCAGCACGACGTGCAGTGCGAGCACGAGCGCCGTGAGCACGCCGCAGTAGATCAGGAACGTGAAGTCGATGCCGCCGGTCGCCCCGAGCTGCACGAGCGCGACGGCGGCGCCGTTGACGACGAACGCGAACAGCGACAGCCACAGCTCACGGTTGCGCTGGGTCTGCGGCGTCCGCAGCTTGCGCAGCGCCCGCACGACGGTGGTGTCGGTGTCGATCCGTTCGGCGGTCATCGTCGTCGCTCCGCGGTCGTGCGCAGGTTGTCCACGATGCCCTCGGCATCGTTCAGGGACCGCGCCGAGATGGTGCCCTCGACGGCGACCCGCTGGTAGGTCGGGAGGTCGGCCAGGGCGATGCCGGTGTCCTCGTGCACCGACGACAGCGAGATCGGCCCGATGCTCTGCTGGATGCCGCGATAGATCACCACGGTGTCGTCGTCGGCGCCCACGAAGTAGCGCGTCTGCGTCCACGCGTACGCGCTGAACGCGGCGACCACGAGGGCGATGACGATCGCGGCGAAGCCGACGATCCAGAGCACCCGGCGGCGGCGCTCGCGGCGGCGGTCCTCCTCGATGAGCTCCTCGAGGAACTCCGCGGCGGGCTCGAAGTGGGTGGGCTCGTTCGCGGCCTGCCGGTTCGGGTGCAGCCAGCCGCCGCGTCCGGGACGCGACGTCGGCACCTCGAGGCCCTGCGGGTTCGACGCCGAGCCGACGATCGTGGGCGTGCCGCTGAACATCGGATGCTGTCCGCCCACGTCGACCAGCACGACGGTCACGTTGTCGGGGGCACCGGCATCCAAGGCCTGCTTCAGCAGGCTGTCGGCGGTGCGGCCGGGCGCCCAGCCGTTGCCGAGCGTCTTGGCGGTGTGGGCGTCGTCGATGACGCCGCACAGCCCGTCGGAGCACAGCAGCCACCGGTCGCCGTCCTGCGTCGGCATGACGAACGTGTCGATCTCGGGGTGGGCGTCCATGTCGCCCAGCACGCGCATGAGCACCGAGCGCCGCGGGTGGAACCGCGCCTCCTCGGGGGTGATGCGGCCCGCGTCGACGAGCCGCTGCACGAAGGTGTGGTCGGTCGTGATCTGGGTGAGTGCGCCGTCGCGGTACAGGTACACGCGGGAGTCGCCGATGTGGGCGATCACCGCGTAGCCGTCGACCATCTTCAGGGCGCTCACGGTGGTGCCCATGCCGGCCAGCTCCGGCCGCAGCTGCACCGTCTCGATCAGGGCCGCGGCCGTCTCGGCGATCGCGGTGCGCAGCTCGTACTCGGCCTCGCCGGTGGACGTCGAGGGGTGGTCGAGCTCCTGCAGACGGTGCACGGCGAGGCTCGACGCGACGTCGCCGCCGGCGTGCCCGCCCATGCCGTCGGCGACCAGGAACAGCGTCGACCCGCAATAGCCGGAGTCCTGGTTGTTGGAGCGCACCTTCCCGGTGTGGGAGATCGCGGTGCTCGAGCCCTGGAAGACCATCTGGCTTCTACGACCGCAGCTCGAAGGTCGTGGCGCCGACCTTGATCGGGGCGCCGACGATGATGGGGACGGGCGTGGAGACGCGCTCGCCGTCGTGCCACGTGCCGTTCGTCGAGTCGAGGTCCTGCAGCATCCACTGCTGCCCCCACAGCACGAGCCGCGCGTGGTGGCTCGACGTGTAGTCGTCGCGGATGACCAGGCCCGACTCGCTGGAACGGCCGATCGTGAGCGTCTCGTTGCCGAGCGCCAGCTCTAGCCCCGCCTTCGGGCCGCTCGTGATGACGATGCGCGAGACGGTGTCGGTCGTGGCCTTCTGCGGACCCTTCGGGGCCTTCGCGCGCGGCGCGGCCGGCGCGACCGGGACGGTGGGGGAGGAGGGCGACGGCGCGGGACCCCCGGCCGGGGCGGCCGGCTGCGGGAGCTTGCGCACCTTCACCCCGAACAGGTCGGCACGCAGCGAGTAGACGATCGCGAAGACGAAGAACCACAGCAGGATCAGGAACCCGATGCGCAGCAGCAGGAGGGTCAGCTCGCTCACAGCGCCCCTCCCGCGTCGAACAGTCGCGTGGCGTCCGACGCGGAGCGCGACGGACGCGGCGGCACCGCCTGCGCGACGACCCGGAACGTGATGCGCGTCTGGCCGATCGTGATGACCGCGCCGGGCTCGAGCGCGGCCTCGCTCACCTTGCGGCCGTTCAGCTGCGTGCCGTTGGTCGACTTGAGGTCGCGGACCATCGCGCGCTCGCCGTCCCAGAGGATCTCGACGTGGCGGCGGCTGGTCCCGGCATCGGGGATCGTGATGTCGGCGTCGCTGCCGCGACCGATCACGGTGCGGCTCTTGACGAGCGGATGCCGCTGACCGTCGATCTCGACGACGCCGCGCCACGCGACCTCGCCCGCCGCCGTGCGCGAGTCGACCCGCAGCGTGCCGGTCGTGAGCTGGTCGTCGGGGGTCAGCGAGACCGTGACGGGTCCGGCGAAGCTGTAGCCCTGGGATCGGGCGTGCTTGTCGACGAGGGCGAGCAGCTCGTCGTCGAGCGTGCCGCCGAGGGCGCGCATGCGCTCCTCGTCGGCGGGAGCGAGCCGCACGACGAAGGTGTTCGGAGCGAGGATGCGGTCGCGGCTCACCACGGCCGACTTCGTGTCGAGCTCGCTGCGCAGCGCCGACGCGATCTCGACCGGCTGGACGCCGCTGCGGAAGGTCTTCGCGAACGCGCCGTTCACGGCGCGCTCGAGTCCCTTCTCGAAGCTGTCAAGTAGTCCCACGGAGCTCCTCCGGCCGGGTGATCAGTGGGTACATCGTAGTTCGATCGGCTGAAGGTGGTGACGCGTCGTTTCCGGGCCTTTTTCTCCCTGTGTTTGTGTGGCTCTCTCTGCGACGCGGGCCGGTTCCACTCGATTCCGGGGCGGCGCCGGCGGCGTGATATCCTCGGGAGGTTGAGTTCGCGGAGACGCGGATTCGCGCGAGTGGCGGAATAGGCAGACGCGCTGGCTTCAGGTGCCAGTGCCCGAAAGGGCGTGGGGGTTCAACTCCCCCCTCGCGCACAGATGAGAACGGGTCCCGAACGGGGCCCGTTCTC
>NZ_JBDIAB010000223.1:0-4373 GCF_039812165.1 Microbacterium sp. | reverse complement strand
GAGGAAGGACGCGGCGGGCACCCCACCACGCTAGCGTGCGTGCGCGTCAGCGCCCGACGCGGAGGCCCTTGCCGACGACCGTGATGCCCGTGTCGGTGACCGTGAAGCCGCGCTCGCGGTCGTGCGCGTGGTCGACGCCGACCATCGCGCCCGGCTCGAGGACGACGTTCTTGTCGAGGATCGCGCGGTGCACGCGCGCCCCCGCGCCCACGTCGACGTGGTCGAACAGCACCGAGTCGGTGATGGTCGAGCCGCCTCCGGCGAGCGTCCACGGACCCACCACGCTGCGCTCGAGGTGCGTGCCCGAGAGCACCGAGCCGAGCGAGACGATCGAGTCGATCGCGTTGCCCATGCGTCCGACGCTGTCGCGCACGAACTTCGCCGGCGGCGAGTTCACGGCCTGCGAGTAGATCGGCCAGTCCATGTTGTAGAGGTTGAACACGGGCAGGGCCGAGATGAGGTCCATGTGGGCGTCGAAGAACGACTCGATCGTTCCCACGTCGCGCCAGTAGTCGCGGTCGCGCGCGGTCGAGCCGGGCACGTCGTTGCGCTTGAAGTCGTAGACTCCGGCCTCGCCGCGTCCCACGAAGTAGGGCACGATGTCGCCGCCCATGTCGTGCTTCGAGTCCTCGTTCTGGCCGTCGGTCTGCACGGCCTCGATGAGGGCGTCGGTGTCGAAGATGTAGTTGCCCATCGAGGCGAGCACCTCGTGCGGCGAGTCCGGCAGGCCGACCGGCTCCTGCGGCTTCTCGAGGAACTCGCGGATGCGGGTCGGGTCCTCGGGCTCGACGTCGATGACGCCGAACTGGTTCGCGAGCGAGATCGGCTGACGGATGCCGGCGACCGTCGCCCGCGCCCCCGACTCGATGTGCGCGTCGAGCATCTGCGTGAAGTCCATGCGGTACACGTGATCGGCGCCGATCACGACCACGATGTCGGGCTTCTCGTCGGTGATGAGGTTCAGCGACTGCAGGATCGCGTCGGCCGACCCCGAGAACCACCGCTTGCCGAGGCGCTGCTGGGCCGGCACCGACGCCACGTACGAGTTCAGCAGAGCCGACATGCGCCACGTCTGCGAGACGTGCCGGTCGAGGCTGTGGGACTTGTACTGGGTCAGGACGACGACCTGACGGAGCCCGGAGTTGATGAGGTTGGAGATGGCGAAGTCGATCAGTCGGTACTGACCCCCGAACGGGACGGCGGGCTTGGCGCGGTCTGCCGTCAGTGGCATGAGGCGCTTGCCCTCGCCGCCGGCGAGGATGATTCCGAAGACCTTCGGTGCTGCTGGCATGCCAACACACTATGCCCCCGCGAGCGGTCTGTACTAGCGTTCAGGCATGCGCGTCGACATTGTCACGAAGGAGTACCCGCCGGAGATCTACGGCGGTGCGGGAGTCCACGTCACGGAGCTGGTGAAGGCCCTCCGAGAAACGGTCGACGTGCACGTGCACGCGTTCGGAGCGGAGCGCGACGAGCCCGACACCGACTCGTACGGCGTGCCCGCCGAGCTCGCCGGAGCCAACGCCGCGATCAAGACTCTCGGCACGGATCTCGAGATCGTCGGCGGCGTCCAGGGCGCCGACGTCGTGCACAGCCACACCTGGTACGCGAACTTCGCCGGTCACCTGGCGTCGCTGCTCTACGGCATCCCGCACATCGTCACGGCGCACTCGCTGGAGCCGCTGCGGCCGTGGAAGGCCGAGCAGCTGGGCGGCGGCTACGCCGTGTCGAGCTACATCGAGAAGACCGCCTACGAGGGCGCCGCGGCCGTCGTCGCGGTGAGCGAGGGCATGCGCCAGGACATCCTGCGCAGCTACCCGGCGCTCGACCCGGAGCGCGTGAAGGTGATCTACAACGGCATCGACGTGGAGTCGTGGCGCCCCGTCGACGACCCCGAGTTCCTCGCCTCGATCGGCATGGACCCGAGCCGTCCGTCGGTCGCGTTCGTCGGCCGCATCACGCGCCAGAAGGGCCTGCCGTACTTCCTGCGCGCCGCCGAGCTGCTGCCGCCCGACGTGCAGCTGGTGCTGTGCGCGGGCGCGCCCGACACGCCCGAGATCATGGCCGAGGTGCAGGAGCTCGTCCGCGCGCTCCAGGAGGCCCGCGAGGGCGTCATCTGGATCGAGGAGTTCCTCCCTCGCGAGAAGCTGTGCGCGATCCTCACCGCCGCGACGACGTTCGTCTGCCCGTCGGTGTACGAGCCCCTCGGCATCGTCAACCTCGAGGCGATGGCGTGCGGCGCGGCGGTCGTGGGCACCAAGACCGGCGGCATCCCCGAGGTCGTGCTCGACGGCGTGACCGGCCGCATCGTGCCGATCGAGCAGGTGCAGGACGGCACCGGCACGCCGGTCGACCCGGACCGCTTCGTCGCCGACCTCGCGGCCGTGCTCACCGAGGTCGTGTCCGACCCCGAGAAGGCGCGCGCGTACGGCAAGGCGGGTCGCGAGCGCGCCGCGAACGACTTCAGCTGGAAGGCGATCGCGGATGCCACGACCGCCCTCTACGCGGAGGTCGCCGGCTCCGGCCGTTAGCACGTCGTCGCACGGGGGCGCGCCGGGAGCGGCGCCCCCCGGCGCGCACGCCCACCGACACTAGGCTGGAGATCATGTCGCAGGTGCTCGAGTTCGCCGACGTCGTCGTCCGTCGCAACGCCCGGAACATCATCGATCACATCGACTGGGTCGTCGACGACGACCAGCGGTGGGTCGTGCTCGGCCCGAACGGGGCGGGCAAGACCACGATCCTGCAGCTCGCCGCCACGCTCGTGCACCCCACGTCGGGCGCGGTCGACATCCTCGACGAGCGGCTCGGCCGCACCGACGTGTTCGAGCTGCGTCCGCGCATCGGCTTCGCGTCGTCGGCGATGGCGCGGCGCGTGCCGCCGGAGGAGACGGTGCTCAACGTCGTGCTGACGGCGGCGTTCTCGGTGCTGGGCCGTTGGCGCGAGGCGTACGAGGCCGTCGACGAGGAGCGCGCCCTCGAGGTGCTCTCCGAATGGCACCTCGAGCACCTCGCCGAGCGCACGTTCGGCACGCTCTCGGACGGCGAGCAGAAGCGCGTGCAGATCGCGCGCGCGGTGATGACCGACCCCGAGCTGCTGCTGCTCGACGAGCCGAGCGCGAGCCTCGACCTCGGCGCGCGCGAGGAGCTGCTGGGCCTCCTCGGCCGCTACGCCCAGTCGCCCACGACGCCGGCGATGGTCATGGTCACCCACCACGTCGAGGAGATCCCGATCGGCTTCACGCACGTGCTGCTGCTCAATGGCGGCCGGATCGTCGCACAGGGCCCGATCGCCGACACGCTCACGGCCGAGACGTTGACCGAGACGTTCGGGATGCCGGTGCTGCTCCGCGAGGAGGGCGGCCGCTTCGCGGCCCGCGCCTGACCGCGCGCCGCACCCGATTCCGCGCACGCCGCGAGGGCTGGTAGGATCGATCCTCGGTGCGTGTGCGTTGCACGGACACTGCAGACTTTTCCCGCCCGTCGAGGGCGCCACTCCCCGCGAGGAAGCCATGAAGACTGACATCCACCCCGACTACCAGGCCGTCGTGTTCCGCGACCTCGGCTCCGGCGAGACGTTCCTGACGCGTTCGACCGTGAGCAGCGACAAGACGATCGAGCTCGACGGCATGACCTACCCGGTCATCGACGTCGAGATCTCCTCGGCCTCGCACCCGTTCTACACGGGCAAGCAGCGCATCATGGACTCCGCCGGTCGCGTCGAGAAGTTCAACCAGCGCTTCAAGAACTTCGGCGCGCGCTGAGCCGCACCGCCGTCACGAGAGCCCCGCTTCGGCGGGGCTCTCGTCGTTCCGGCGGCCGGAGATCCCCACCGCCGACCGCGGGTCAGCGGATGGGCCAGTCGCCGTCAAGGCGGTCGCCCGGGTCGAGCCGGCCGATCTGCACGAAGTAGTCGGTGAGGCTCGCCGCCTGCGCGCGCGCCCACGCGATCTGCCGCGTGTGCAGCTCGGTCGCCGTCGGCGGCAGGCGCGTCGCGAAGCGCTGCGCGAGCGCCTGCGCCACGCGGCCCGCGGCGATCGCGTCGGCGGAGGCGTCGTGGGCGTCCTCGAGCGGCACGGCGTAGTGCGCGGCCACGACCGCGAGCGTCCGCTTGCCGGGCCGGTAGCGGTCGTACGCCTTGTCCATCACGAGCGGGTCGATGACCGGCGACGGATCGAGGAGGGGCGGGATGCCGTGGCGCACGGCCTCGTGCTTGAGCAGCGAGAAATCGAACGGCGCGTTGTAGGCGACGACCGGGATGCCGGCGGCGAACACGCTCCGGAGCGCCTCGACGACCTCTGCCACGACCTCGCGGGCCGGGCGCCCGGCGGCGCGCGCGTGCGCCGTCGTCACGCCGTGGATCGCCGTGGCGC
>NZ_JBDIAB010000222.1:0-4375 GCF_039812165.1 Microbacterium sp. | reverse complement strand
CGCGGCGCGCGTCGCCGAGCGCGAGCGCGCAGCGTGCGCGCCCGATCGTCGCGTCGCGACGGATGCCGTCGAGCCGGGCCCGCGCGGCGCGCAGCTCCGCACCGCCCTGACCCGCGAACGGCTCGCCGCGCCACAGCGTGAGCGCCGCGTCGAACCGGTCGGCGGCCGAATGCGGGTCGCCTGCCTCGTGCCGCCGGTAGCCGTCGTCGACGAGACGCGCGAAGCGCGCGGCATCCGATTCTCCGGCACCCTCCAAGGCGTATCCGGCGGGGCCGCCCCGCACCGCGGCGTGCGGGCGCAGCAGCGATCGCAGCCGTGACACGTACACGTGCACGGTCGCCTGTGCCGACGGGGGCGGCCTCTCGTCCCACAGCTCCGCGACGATCCGTGCCATCGAGACCGGCCGGCCCGTCTCGAGCGCGAGCAGCGCCAGCAGCACCGCGAGGCTGCGACCGCGGGGGGCGGCGCCGTGGAAGCGGACGGGGCCGAGCAGCGTCACAGCGGGGGTGTCGGTGCCGGGTGCGACCGTGTCGGAACGCCCGGTGTCGCGCGCCGCGACGGTCGGCGCGTCGGCGCCGGGCAAGCCGTCCGCAAGGGGCGCGCTAGCGGGACCGGTCATAACGGAGGCACCTGCTTCCGATGTGAGGAGAACGAGCATGACCATTCAGATCGCACCCGACCAGACCGAGCTGGCCGGGCCCGCCGCCGCCGGACGCGTCTGGCACGAGGGCGACGCGGGCTTCGACGTGGAGGTCGCCGGCTTCAACGCCGCGGTGCGCCACCGTCCGCACGTCGTCGTCGGCGCCGCGAGCCCCGACGACGTCGCGGCCGCCGTCCGCTACGCCCGTGCGCGCGGGCTGCACGTCGCCGTGCAGTCCACGGGGCACGGCGCGAGCGCCGCCGTCGAGGGCGGCGTGCTCGTGACCACGTCGCGCCTCGACGGACTCGAGATCGACCCGGTCGCTCGCACCGCCGCTGTCGAGGCGGGCGTGCGCTGGAGCGCCGTGCTCGACGCCGCGGCCGCGCACGGCCTCACGGCGGTGACCGGGTCGGCCCCGTCGGTGGGCGTCGTCGGCCTGCTGCTCGGCGGCGGCGCCGGTCCGCTCGGCCGCACGCTCGGCTTCGCGAGCGACCGCATCCGGTCGCTCCGCATCGTCACGGCCGACGGCGAGCTCCGCGACGTCGACGCCGTGCGCGACCCCGAGCTGTTCTGGGCGCTGCGCGGGGGCAAGCGCGGTCTCGGCATCGTCACGAGCGTCACGCTCGACCTCGTGGAGCTCGACGAGCTGATCGGCGGATGCCTGTGGTTCGCCGCGCCCGACGCCGAACGCGTCGTCGCGGCATGGGCCGCGGAGAGCCGCGACCTGCCCGACGCGGTCACGACGTCGGTCGCGATGCTGCGGCTGCCGCCGCTGCCCGAGCTCCCCGAGCCCCTGCGGGGCCAGTTCGTCGTGCAGGTGCGCGTCGCCGTCGTGGGCGACGACGACGGCGGTTTCGTCGAGCGCATGCGCGCCCTCGCGCCTCGCATCGTCGACACGGTCGGCCTCATGCCCGCGCGCGCGATCGGCGACATCCACGGCGACCCGAGCGAGCCGATGCCGGTGTGGGAGGGCGGCGCGCTGCTCGCCGGCTTCGACGAGCGGGCGGCGACGGCCCTCGTGCAGGCGGCGGGACCCCAGCACCAGCTGCCGCTCGCGGTGGTGGAGATCCGTCGGCTCGGCGGACGCCTGCGCCACGCGCCCGAGGGCGGCGACGCGGTCGGCGGACGCGACGCCGAGTACAGCCTGTTCATCGTCGGCGCGCCCGTGCTCGAGCTGATCGACACCGTCGTGCCGCTCGTCGGAGGCGGCGTGATCGCGGCGCTGCGGCCCTGGGCGAGCGGCGGCACGCAGGCCAACTTCCACGGCGCGATCACCGCCGACAACCCCGAGGCGCGCGCGTGGCCCGAGCCCGTGTACGCCCGCATCCAGGAGATCCGCCGCCGCGTCGACCCCGCGGGCGTCTTCGCCTGACAGCGGATGCCGCGACCTCCGGTGCACCGCGCGCCGAAGGCTCGCGGCATCCGTCGTCGCAGCGCTCACGATGCCCCCAGTCGTCCGTGTGGAGATACGCTATCGTATCTATATGGCAGGATACGGCTCGGCGGACGGTGCTCGCAAGAGCCGGTCGGCGGTCGCGACGCGGCGCCGCACGAGCGCGCAGATCGAGGCGGCGGCGCAGGACGCGACGATCGCCCTGCTCATCGAGGGCGGTCCGTCGGCCGTGACGATGGATGCCGTGGCCGCCCGCATCCGCACGTCGAAGCCCGTGCTCTACCGGCGGTGGGCCGACAGCGCCGCGCTCCTGCGCGAGACGCTGCTCTCACGGGCGCGGGCGCTCATCGCCGCGCCCGACACCGGCTCGCTGCGCGGCGACGTCCGTGCCGTCCTCACGCGGTGGGCGGCGTCGTTCACGACGCCGCAGGCGGCGCTGTACCCGGTGATCGTCGGGGTCATGGCGCACGACCACGAGTTCGCGCACGGGTTCCGCTCGACCGTCGTCGTGTGGCGGCGCGAGGCGATGCGCGTGATCTACGAGCGCGCCGCCGCGCGCGGCGAGGTCGATCCCGCGCTGCCGATCGACCTCGTGTCGGAGCTCGGTCAGGCCGTGCTGTGGCACCGGCTCCTCATCACCGGCGACCTCGTCGACGAGGCCTTCATCGACCGTCTGCTCGACGAGGTGGTCATGCCGCTGTCGCTCGCCGGCGGCACGGGCGGCGCGCCGGCCGCGCCCTGACGGCCGGCCTTCGGGGGCAGGAGGAGATGGAGACGATGCCGCATGCGAGGGGGCCGGCTCGCGAGAGGCGGCTCGGCCGGCGGCGGGCGGGGTCAGGGCCGTGCAAGGTCGGCGCAAGGGCGTCCGGCGAGTCTGGGGCGGAGCCGGGCGCGCCGGGCCGGGGCAGCGGCGCGGCGCACCGGCCGGCGAACCGGTCGGGCACGTGCCGTGGCTTGCCGAGGGGGCACCTGCCGACGGGACCTGCCGAGGGCACCTGCCGAGGGGCATCTGCCGACGGGCCCGGCCCTCCGGCATCCGCCGCCGGCGCAGCCCGCCGCCTCGGGAACCGCACGGCGAGCGGGGCCGGTCGCCAGAGGTTCTCGACGGACACATACGAGGAGGAACGGATGACGCAGACATCGGACGACGGGACGTCGGTCGTCGTGCTCGGCGCGGGCTACGCCGGCGTGATCGCGGCGAACCGACTGTGGGGCTCGCTCACCGCGGGGGAGCGCGCTCGCGTCGCGATCACGCTCGTGAGCCCGACCGACCGGTTCGTGCACCGCATCCGGTTGCATGAGCACGCGGCGGGCGTCGCGGATGCCGCACTGCCGCTGCGCTCGATGATCCCCGAGGCCGTGCGCGTCGAGCTCGGCCTGGCGGTGCACGTCGACGCGGACGCGCGCACCGTCCTGGTGCGGACGGCCGCGGGGGAGCGCGAGCTGGCCTACGACCGGCTCGTCTACGCCGTCGGGTCGCGGCCCGCGGAGGGCGTGCGCGGCGTGGCCGAGCATGCCGTGGCCGTCGGCGACCTGGCCGGCGCGACCGCGATCCGCGAGCGGATGCGCGACGCCGTGCGCGTCGTGGTCGTCGGCGGGGGACCGGCGGGCGTCGAGACCGCGGCCGAGCTCGCCGACGCGCACCCGCGCGCGACGGTGACGCTGCTGACCTCGGGAGTGCTGCTGCCGGCGTACCGCGAGGCGTCGCGCCGCGGCATCCGTCGATCGCTGCGGCGTCTCGGCGTGCGGGTGTGCGAGCGGATGCCCGTGGCCGAGGTCGTCGCGGACGGTGTGCTGCTGTGCGAGGGAGCCGTGCCGGCCGACGCCGCGCGCGTGCCCGAGCGTGCCGTGTCTGGCCGCTTTCGCCCTCACGAACGTCGCAGTCTCGCGCGTACTTCGCAGGATCCGGCCGGAATCGTGCGAAGTTCGTCCCGTTCTGCGGAGTTCGTGGGGTGGGAGGGCCACAGACGGGCCGGCGCGGGGCCGGGCGTGGGGTGGAGTGGGTCAGCGCGCAGGGGACGGGGCACGGCGCTGGGTGCGGACGCGGACACCGGGGGTCGCGAGGGCGGCATTCCGCTCGCCGATCGCGACAGCGGAGACCACCGTCAGCTCGTCGATCGCGGGCCGGAGGTCGAGGGAGCGCGGCCGCCCGTCGCCGCCCGCGCCGCCCGACCGGCCGGAGCGTCGGTCGGCACGCTGATCGAGGCCGATCTCGTCGTCTGGGCGGCCGGCTTCGAGGTGCCAGACCTCGCGCGCCGCAGCGGGCTGCCGGTCGACGGACGCGGGCGGCTGCTCGTCGACGAGCGGCTGGAGTGCGTCGCGGACGCGCACATCGTCGGCGG
>NZ_JBDIAB010000221.1:0-4399 GCF_039812165.1 Microbacterium sp. | reverse complement strand
GGACGTAAAATGGAACATGGAGCACTCCATCAACTCGGGCACCATCGTCGCGATCGTCGGCGAGCACGCGGAGGATGCGCTCGCGACGTTCGACGGCATGCCGGGCGTCGAGGCCCTCTCGCTGCAAGGCAGCGAGCCGGCGCTCGCGAACCGGCGGATCGCGGCGTCAGGCACCCCCTGGATCGTCCACGACGCCGACCCGCTCGAGCACGTCGCGGCCGCGTGGGTCGAGCTCTTCGAGGAGCGCTCGACCCTCGGCGCCCTCGAGGCCGAGGTCGAGCACGCGCTCGCGCAGTTCGAGACCGGCGCGGCGCTCATGCCCGACTACTACATCGTGCTCGAGCCGCAGGACGCGCCCGGCACGTGGCGGCACTGGTGGTGCGGCGCGCTCGGGCACCACGCCCCGCAGCGGGTGCTGGCCGCGCACGCGCCCGCGACGCCGCGGGATGCCACCGTCCGTCGCCTGCTGTCGACCCTCCCGTCGTCGCGCCCCTGGCCCGACCCGGCCGCGTGGCTGCGGCACCTGCCGTTCGAGATCCCCGACCGGGTCGGCCTGCTGGACTGAATCGCGGCCCTCGCCCGAGCTCACCACAGGTGCGATTGGCGACACCTTCCCACGGTCGGCGGTTCCTTCGCTGTGCGATTGGCGACACCTTTCTGCATCCCGCGGCCTCGTCTGGGGCGTGGGCGCCAGTTTCCTGCGATGGCCCCTACGAATATGTGGCGCCATCGCAGGGAAGTGGCGCCGAAGCTCGAGGGATGCCGGATGCTGTGGGGCGCCGGCGGGACGCTCCGCCGGAGGTCCGCTCGAGCGTGCTCGTCGGCCGACGACGACGCGCGCGACCGCAGGGCCGATGTCGGACCCCCTCGGCAGGATCGACGCATGGAGATCACACGCATCCAGCCGGACGGCCTCGTCGTCAGCCCGGCCTTCAGCCATGTCGCCGTCGTCCCCGCCGGAGCGACCACGATCTACGTGGGCGGTCAGAACGGCGTCGACGCCACGGGAGCCGTCGTCTCGGACGACGTCGCCGAGCAGGCGATCCGAGCGCTCGACAACGCGAGCATCGCGCTCGCGGCGGCGGGGGCGTCGCTCGCCGACGTCGTGCAGTGGACCGTCCTCATCGTCGCCGACGCCGACCTCCGCGCGGCCTACGGCGCGATCGCGCCACGCCTCGCGACCCTGGGCGCCCCGCCGCTCGTGACAGGCGGGCGCGTCGCCGGGCTCGGCGTGCCCGGCGCCCTCATCGAGGTGAGCGCGATCGCCGCGATCGTTCCGGACTGAAGCCGACGCGTCGAGCATCCGATTCACACGCGGCTCTCAGCTTCGCGGGACCAAATCGGCGGTGTGATCGGTTGTTCCAGAAGCGTGGGTCGCCACGGGACGAGGGACCACCGGACCGGAGTCGCGACACGGCCCCGCGGTAGATTGTTCGACAGCACCCGTCTCGAAGGAGCACTCCCATGACCAGCGGCAGGACCGACACCGGAGCCATCACCCGCACCCCCGGCACCGAGACGGCCGTCCTCGCCGGCGGCTGCTTCTGGGGCATGGAGGATCTCATCCGCCGCCAGCCCGGCGTGCTCGGCACGCGCGTCGGCTACACCGGCGGCCAGAACGACCACGCGACGTACCGCAACCACCCGGGCCACGCCGAGGCGCTCGAGATCGTCTTCGACCCGGCCGTCACGACGTTCCGCGACATCCTCGCGTTCTTCTTCCAGATCCACGACCCGTCGACGCTGAACCGCCAGGGCAACGACCTCGGCTCGAGCTACCGGTCGGCGATCTTCCCCCTCACCGAGGAGCAGGAGCGCGTCGCGCGCGACACGATCGCCGACGTCGACGCCTCCGGCCTGTGGCCGGGGCCCGCCGTCACGACGATCGAGCCCGCCGGCCCGTTCTGGGAGGCCGAGCCCGAGCACCAGGACTACCTGCTGCGCTATCCCGCGGGCTACACGTGCCACTTCCCGCGCGCCGGGTGGGTGCTGCCCAAGCGCAGCGACGCGACCGTCTGACCCCGCGCTGGCGCGGGCCGGGGACTATCGCGGTCCGCGCCGCTCGCCCGCGCCCGCGAGCACCGCGTGCAGCAGCGGCACCGCCGACGCCGCCATCAGGATCGTGCCGACGAGCACGTCGTCGACGCGAAGCAGGATGCCGCCGATGAGCAGCCCCGCGAACAGCACGGCGGACACCACCCGCCGTCCGATCCGCTCGAGTCTCCGCATCCGCCGCTCGAGCCGCGGCACGTCGACGTCGAGCCTCCCGTTCTCCATCCTGGTCACGACGTCGTCGAGCCGGCGCGGCAGGCGCGCGAGGATCGCGGCGGTCGACAGCGCCTCCTTCGCGATCGTCTCGAGGAGGTTGCCGCGCTCCTCGCGGAGGAGCCGCGCGGAGTAGGGCTCGACGGCATCCCAGATGTTGAAGTCGGGATCGAGCCCGCTGCACATGCCCGACGTGAGCGAGACGGCGCGCACGATGAGCAGGAAGTTCTCCGGCAGCTGGAACGGCAGCGCGCGCATGACGTCGCCGAACTCGACCGCGAACGCCTGGAACTCGCGCGGGTCGACCTCTTTGAGCTGAGCGAAGCCCATGCCGCCGAACCGGGCGAACAGGGCCGTCATCGCCCGCTCGAGCTCGGCGGTGTCGGCCGACGGAAGCAGCACGCCGACGTCGCGGATGCTGTCGACCAGCCGCGGGCCGTTCCGTGACGCGACCGCGATCACGACCTGCTGCAGGTCGTGCCGCAGGCGGTCGGGCACCTCGCCCATCATGCCGAAGTCGACGAAGGTGAGGGTCCACGGCCGCTCGCCGCCCGGTGTGGGCGTGACGAAGACGTTGCCGGGATGCGGGTCGGCGTGGAAGAAGCCGTGCTCGAACAGCTGGTCGAACATCACGGCGGCGAACTCGGCGGCGACCGCGGAGGGGTCGATGCCGGCGGCGCGCAGCCCCTCGACGTCGTTGATCTTGATCGCGGTCACGTCGGCCAGGGTCAGCACGCGCCGCGTGGTTCGCTCCCACACGACCTCGGGCGCCGCCACGCGCGGGTCGCCCGCGAAGTCCTCCGCGAAGCGCTCGGCGTTGCGCGCCTCGGCGAGGTAGTCGATCTCCTGCCGACAGACCTGTGCGAACTCCTCGATGAGCGCGGGGAGGTCGACGTGGTCGGCGACCACGCGCACGCGGCTCAGCCACCCCGCGACCCTGCGCAGGGCCGCGAGGTCGACGTCGACGATCGCCGCGATGCCGGGCCGCTGGACCTTCACGACCACGTCGACGAAGCCGGCGTCGGCGGCGTCCTCCGCCGACAGTCGTGCCCGATGGGCCTGGCCGAGGGATGCCGCGGCCACCGGCACCGGGTCCATGAACGAGTAGGCGCGCTCGAGCGGCACGCCGAGCTCCTCCTCGGCGAGCGCGCGGATGGCGGCGAACGCCACCGCGGGCACCTCGTCCTGGAGCCCCTCGAGCTCCTTCGTGATCTCGGGCGGCAGCACGTCGAGCCGCGACGACATGAACTGCCCGACCTTGATCATGAGTCCGCCGAGCGAGACCGCGAGGCCGTGGAAGCTGCGGGCGATCCCGCGCAGCCGTGCCGGGCGCCCGCGCGCCGCGAGGCGGCTCAGCCCGATGCGGGGCAGGAGGAGCTCGTACCACCACGCCTGCACCATGTAGCGGGCGGCGAACCGCAGGATGCGGCGATAGCGGGCGCGCCCGCCCACGGCGTCGGCCCGTGCGGTCTGCTCGACGCGGGCCGGAGCCGACGGCATCCGATCAGTCCTGGGCGAGGATCGAGTAGAGCCTGCGCCGGGCCTCGGCCAGCACCTCGACGGCCTGCTGCACCTGCTCCGTCGATCCGGAACGGCCCACCTGGGCGACGGCCTGAGCGAGCTCGAAGCCGGCCTTCGGCAGCGCCGCCCGCGCGCCCTCCTTGGGGGCCTGCGTCTCCCACGGGGCGGACCGGTCCGCCGCCGCGTCGGCGACCTGACGGCCCTCGTCGGTGAGCGAGTAGGTCTTGCGTCCGTTCGACTCCTCGGCGTCGACCAGTCCCTCGTCGGTCAGCAGCTGCAGCGTGGGATAGACCGAGCCGGGGCTCGGCTTCCAGGAGCCGCCGCTGCGCTCCTCGATCTCCTGGATGATCTGGTAGCCGTGCATCGGCCGCTCGGCGAGAAGCGCGAGGACCGCGGTGCGCACGTCGCCGCGCCCCATCCTCGTGCCGCCGGTCTTCTGCTCGAACATCCCGCGGAGCTGCTCCATCGCCTCCCAGAGGCCGCCGCCCGGTCGCCCCGCACCCGGTCCGTGCGGACCCGTCCCGAACCAGTCGCCCAGATTCGAACCGCTCATGATGACCTCCTCGGCGCCGAGCCACCGACGGCTCGCCGATATATAACGATATATCGTTCA